>NZ_JAJQJF010000007.1:0-234005 GCF_021213615.1 Cupriavidus sp. UGS-1
TCCGCTGTGACTGCCGCTATCGAGCGCCCACACTTATCGGTTGTTCGTTTGTTAAAGAACTCACGCGCCGGCTTTGCCGTTCGCGTCGCTGCGTTGTCAGCAGCAGAGAAACGAGATTATGCAGAACATTTCGCTTCTCGTCAACAGGTTGTCAGCACTTTTTTGCTGCCGCTCCAGCACCGCAGCGCCTTCGCCTTCCCCGCCAACCTCGCCGCCGTTCGGCTGCGAGGGGGCGAATATTAAGGGAGCGTGACAGCCAATGCAAGCGCTTTTTTGCGGTCCCAGCGAACGGCGTCATGGCGGCCCATCGATCACTTACTTACGTCTATCAGGCTGCGCCGACTCCGCGGCGCTTAGAATCGCTGGATGCCCGACCTGCCCCACCATCACGACCAGCCTACTTATCTAGCGGAGCGCCTGCCGCCAGAAGCGCCGCGCCGGCTCGACGCCGCCACCCTGGCGACCGCACTGGCCCGACCTATCGTCTTCGTCGATCTGGAGACCACCGGCACCGACGCGCAGCGCGACCGCATTACCGAAATCGGCGTGGTCGAAGTCGGTCCGGACGGCGTGACGGAGTGGGACACGCTGCTGGACCCCGGCTGCGCGATCCCGCCGTTCATCCAGCGCATGACCGGCATCACCGAGGAGATGGTGCGGGGGCAGCCGACCTTCGAGGCATTGGCCGAAGCCCTGGCCGAGCGGCTGCACGGCAAGCTGTTCGTTGCCCACAACGCCCGCTTCGACTACGGCTTCCTGAAGCAATCGTTCACCCGTGCCGGTATTACGTTCCGCGCCGACGTGCTCTGTACCGTCCGGTTGTCGCGCGCGCTGTTTCCCTCGGTGGAGCGCCACGGCCTCGACGCGCTGATCGCGCGCTTCGGCCTGCAGCCGAAGGGCCGGCACCGCGCACTCGCCGACGCCGAACTGCTGTGGCAGTTCTGGCAGCAGGTGCACGGGCTCTATTCGGTGGAACTGGTCGAGTCGGCGATCGCCTCGCTGGTCAAGCGCGCCAGCCTGCCGGCCGGTCTGGAAGAGACCGCGCTCGACGACGTCCCGCAGACGCCCGGCGTCTATCTGTTTCACGGCGACAACGACACCCCGCTGTACGTCGGCAAGAGCGTCAACCTGCGTCAACGGATCGGCGCGCATTTCTCCGGCGACTATCGCTACGGCAAGGACCTGCGGCTGTCGCGCGCCGTGCGGCGGGTCGAGTGGCGCGAGACCGGCGGGGAGATCGGCGCGCTGCTGCAGGAGGCACTGCTGGTCAAGCAACTGGAGCCGGTGCACAACACGCTGTTGCGGCGCAAGGGGCCGCTCTTCGCGTGGGAACTGCCGGACGGACTGATGGCGCCGCGCCTGCGTTCGGACCGCGATACCGATTTCAGCCGCCATCGCGGCCTGTTCGCCGTCAGCGCGAGCCGCGCAGGCGCGCATGCCCGCCTGCGCGAGCTCGCCGAGCAGCATGGGCTTTGCCTGGCCACGCTGACGCTGGAGCCGCGGAGTCGAATGGGGACGCCGTGTTTTGCGCGCCAGCTCCATCGATGCGCCGGCGCCTGCGTCGGCGCGGAGCCGCTGCGCGGCCATCGGGAGCGGCTGGCCGACGCGCTGCGCCCGCTGGCGATCTCGCCGTGGCCATTCGCCGGCCCGATCGCCTGGCGCGAGCAGGACCACGCGCGCGCCCAATGGCACGTGATCGACAACTGGTGCTACCTGGGCTCCGTGGCCTCGCCGCAGGACGCCGGGACGCTGCTGGGCGAGCCGGCCCGCTTCGATCTGGACAGCTATCAGATCCTGGCGCCGCATCGGGAGCGGCTGCTTGCCGAGGCCATCGTGTTGCCTCGTCCTTCCAGCTTCGAGCTGCGTCCGTGCGAGCCGCTCATCATCGCGCGGCGAGAGAGCGCCATCGGCCAGGCACGGCCCAGGCGCGTGCCCGCCGCGCAGACGCCGCTGCCGCTGTTCGAGTTCTAAACGGCTGGCCGCTGCCACGCACCGGCAGCGAGAGTCTGTACGCCAGCACACACGCCCGCCTTGGCAATGCGCGCCCGCTCGCATAGCCTGCCTCGTAACGGAACCTCCGCAGCGGGAGCCGCCATGCCTTCGATTCGCACATCGTCCCCAGGCCGCACAGCGGCCTCGCCCTGGCGGTGGCACCTCGCCAAGGGCGCCGCCATCGCCATTGGCGCCGCGTCGCTGTTCGGCTGCGCCAGTCCGCGGACCGGCGCGATGCAAGCAATTACCGACTCGTGGCGCGGGGCGCCAATCGATCGGGCCAGGACGCAATGGGGCCCGCCGGCTTCCGCGCAGAACCTCGCCGATGGCACCGCCTATGTCTGGATCGATGAATTCCCGCGCGCGCACGCGCCCGGCAGCGGACCGCGCGAGGCCCGCGCACCGACCGATCCCGTGCCCGCCACCGTGGGCCGCTGCCAGCGCCGGCTGATTGCGGGCGCCGACGGCATCGTCCGCGGCGGCGACTGGAGCGGCGACAGCTGCTGCCTGACCACCGCCTTCGGCCGCTGCGCCGCGCTGCTGAACCGCAAACCCGGAGCTTGAGCCGCACCGGATCGCATCACGCTGCACCAAAGCCGCGATCCGATTCCACGCCAGCGCCCATCGCTGGCGCATCGGGACCGATCTATGCCACCTCGCCGTCCAATGCCGCGTGGCATGCCTCTTGCGATATTGCCGATCGAGTAGAAGCGGTTAGCGCCAACGCATCCCCAACGCATCGCCATCGCAGGCCGATGCCCCGGCGCGGGACATTGCTCTCACGACCTACCGGTCGTCACCGGCAGCGCCATGCGCGCGCCGCGTGTTGAACCCGGCCGCCACGGCCGCGAACGAGAGAGAGCGCACACGATGTCCCGTCCCTGCCATGCCTTCCCGTCCCATCGTCTCGTTGTGCCGCGCCCGCCGTAGACGCCGGCACTCGCCCCGCTGTCTCCCTCCCCCTCGACGACACCACAGACCCCATGAATACGTCGCACCTCGCCCCCTCGCCTGCGGCCGGAACCGCATCGGCCATCGTCGCGCGTCGCCCGCGCGGCAGCCTTCTGACCCGGACCGTGGCCGCCGCCGTCCTGGCCATCTCACCGCTTGCCACCTTCGCCGCCGACAAGGTGACCTTCCTGACCTCCTGGTACGCGCAGGCCGAGCACGGCGGCTTCTACCAGGCCGTGGCCGAGGGCATCTACAAGAAACACGGCCTCGACGTGACCATCCGCATGGGCGGGCCGCAGGTCAACGGCATGCAGATCCTGAGCAGCGGCCAGGCGGACTTTCTGATGGGCTACGACCTGCAGGTGCTCAAGAGCATCGAGCAGGGCGTGCCGGTGACGACGGTCGGCACCTCGTTCCAGAGCGATCTGCAAGGGATGATGACGCACGACGACGTCAATGGGCTGGCCGATCTGAAGACCCGGACCGTGCTGGTCTCCACCTCCGGGCGCACCACGTGGTGGCCGTGGCTGAAGGCGAAGTACCAGCTCGACGAGGCGCAATCGCGCGTCTACACCTTCAACCTGCAGCCCTTCTTCGCCGACCGCAATACCGCGCAGCAGGCCTACGCGTCGTCGGAGGTGTTCGCCGCGCAGAAGGCCGGCGTCAAGACCCGCTTCTTCCTGTTCGCCAACGATGGCTACCCGCCCTATGGCACCACCATCGTCACCATGCAGAAAACCGTCAAGGAAAAGCCCGATCTCGTCGCGCGCTTCGTCCGGGCATCGATGGAAGGCTGGAAAAGCTATCTGGCCAATCCGGCCGCGGCCAATGCGCTGATCAAGCGGGACAACCCCAACATGAAGGACGACCAGCTAGCCTGGGCCCTGGCCAGGCTCAAGGAGTTCCGGCTCGTCGACGGTGGCGACGCGGCGCGCCAGGGCATCGGCGTGATGACGGATGCGCGCTGGCAGAAGACGCGCGACTTCATGGTCGGCGCGGGACTGCTGAAGGCCGACACCGACTGGAAGCGCGCCTACACCACGCAGTTCGTCAAGGACCTGAAGGTCATGCCCTGACCGGGGCATGACGGCCATCCCCGATTGAAACCCGACGCCATCCGCGCCTTCCCATTGCTTCCCGAGGATTGAAATCATGCTGGTCACCCGACAACCCGTGCTGCGCCGCTTCTGGTACGCGCTGATGCCGGTCTCGATGCTCGACGATGGTCCCAAGCCCTTCACGCTGCTCGGCGAAGACCTGGTGCTGTGGAAACGCTCCGACGGCTCGCTGGCCGCGCTGCGCGACCGCTGCTGCCACCGCACCGCCAGGCTGTCCAAGGGCTGGGTCAACGAACGCGGCGACATCGTCTGCGGCTACCACGGCTGGGAGTACGACTGCTCCGGCGCCTGCGTGCGAATTCCGCAGGCGCCCGACAACCGGGTCCCCGCCGGTGCCCGCGTGCCGGCCTATCGAGCCGAAGAGAAATATGGCTATGTCTGGGTCGCGCTGGACGATCCGCTGCAGCCGATTCCCGATTTCCCCGAGGAAGGCGACCCCGCCTATCGCCGCATCCTGCAGTACTACGAGCGCTGGAACACCAGTCCGCTGCGCGTGATGGAGAACGCCTTCGACAACTCGCACTTCAGCTTCGTCCACCGCGCCAACTTCGGCATCGCCGACCAGCCCAAACCCGAGAAATACGAGCTGACGCAGCGCGAGTGGGGCTTCGAGGCCGAGACGCTGGTGCCGATCCGCAATATCGAGGCGGGCCATCGCGTGACGGGCACCACCGAGCCCATCACCCACCGGCATATGTTCAACCGCTGGGACATGCCCTTCACGCGCCGCTTCGGCTGCATCTATCCGGCCAGCGGGCGCCATCACATCATCTACAACTGCGCCACGCCGATCGACGACGGCACGGTAATGCTGTCGCAATGGCTGTATCGCAACGACCGCGAGGAAGACTGCTCGACCGAGGAGCTGATCGCCTGGGACGCGCCGATCGTGGCCGAGGATCGCGAGATTCTGGAGGCGACCGACTACGACGCCTGCATCGATACGCGCCGCCGCGTCGAATTCCATATGGAATCGGACAAGCCGGGCCTGCTGATGCGCCGGATGCTGCTGGAGTTGCTGGAGCGGCACGGCGAGAAGGAAGTGTTCCGCGTCCCCGTCGTCGGTGCCTGAGCCATGTCCGCCGTCCCCCGCGATACCGGTGCCCTGGACGCGCCGATCCTGTTCGCCAACCAGGTCGAGAAGACCTATCCCAACGGCACCGTGGCGCTCGAACGGGTCAAGCTATCGATCCGGCCGGGCGAGTTCGTGTCGCTGCTCGGTCCATCCGGCTGCGGCAAGAGCACGCTGCTGAAGCTGTTCGCCGGGCTCGAGGCGCCGTCGGCCGGCCATCTGCGCTGGTGGGGCGAAGGCACGCTGCCGGGCGCGAGGCCCGTCGGCGGCAACGGCGCGCGCCGCGCGCTGGCGATGGTGTTCCAGGAGGCGACGCTGATGCCGTGGGCCAAGGTCGCCGACAACGTCCGGCTGCCGCTCGATCTGGCGCGCATGCCGCGGGAGCAGGCCGACGAACGCGCACGGCGCGCGCTGGCGCTGGTCGGACTCGCGCAATTCGGCCAGGTGTACCCGCGCGAGTTGTCGGGCGGCATGCAGATGCGCGTATCGATCGCGCGGGCGCTGGCGACCGAGCCCGATCTGCTGCTGATGGACGAGCCGTTCGGCGCGCTCGACGAATTCACCCGCAACCGGCTCGATGCCGATCTGCGCGCGCTGTGGGCCGAGCGCGGGCTGACCGTGGTGTTCGTCACGCACAGCATCTACGAGGCGGTCTATCTGTCGAGCCGCGTCGTCGTGATGGCGGCGCGGCCGGGCCGCGTGATCGCCGACGTGGCGATCGACGGTCCCGCGCAACGCGACGAGGCCTACCGCGTCAGCCCTGGATTCATGCAGCACTGCGCGCGGCTGTCGGCGCTGCTGGCGCAGGCCAATACCGGCGTCGCCCCGGCCGATTCCGCCTAGCCACCGCGACGCGCCACCAAGGAGTCCAATCATGGCATCGCCCCTGCTGTCCCGTCCCGCCGTGCAACGCATCGCCGCGCCGCTCGCCGTCGGCGCACTGACGCTGCTGGCCTGGCAGGCCGTCTGCATCTGGCTCGACGTGCCGCCCTATCTGGTGCCCGCGCCATCGGCGATCGCGCGCACGCTGGTCGACGACTGGACCCTGCTGTCCGGCTCGCTATGGGTGACGCTGCGCATCACGATGCTGGCGTTCGCGCTGGCCGTCATCCTCGGCACCGCGGCCGCCTTCGTGTTCGTGCAGAGCCGGCTGATCGAGGCGAGCCTGTTTCCCTATGCGATCCTGCTGCAGGTGACCCCCGTCGTCGCGATCGCGCCGCTGATCATCATCTGGGTCAAGGAGCCGACGCTGGCGCTGGTGATCTGCGCCACCATGGTCGCGATCTTCCCGATCATCTCGAACACCGTGCTGGGCCTGCGCAGCGTCAATCCCGGCCTGCTGAACCTGTTCCGCATCAACCGGGCCACGCGCTGGGATACCTTGCGGCGGCTACGGATACCCAGCGCGCTGCCGTATTTCTTCGGCGGCCTGCGGATTTCCTGCGGCCTGGCGTTGATCGGCGCGGTAGTGGCCGAGTTCGTCGCCGGCACCGGCGGCACGGGTGCGGGGCTCGCCTATCAGATCCTGCAGGCCGGCTTCGCGCTCAATATCCCGCGGCTGTTCGCCGCGCTGGTGCTGATCACGGTCACCGGCGTGCTGCTGTTCGGCGCGATGGCAATGCTGTCGCGGCTAGCACTGTCGCATTGGCATGAAAGCGAGCTGGCGTGATGCCGGACCTGCCGGTTGCCAAACCCCACCCACGCCCATAAAATGCGAATCGTTCTCATTTCCTAGCCCTCCCCGGACCTGGCCCACGCCATGGCCGGAGCTCCCATGTCCGCCGCCGAGTCCCTGCCGTCGCCGCCGATCGATGTCCTGTACAGCGACCATCATTCGTGGCTGTTCGGCTGGTTGCGCAAGAAGCTGTCCTGTCCGCACGACGCGGCCGACGTGGCGCACGACACCTTCGTGCGGATCCTGGCCTCGCGCGATGCGCTGGCCGGCGTGCGCGAGCCGCGCGCGTACCTGACCACCACGGCGAAGCGCCTGATCATCGATCGCGCGCGGCGGAACAAGCTCGAGCAGGCCTATCTGGCGGAGCTGGAGCAGGCGGCGGCCTCGCTGGACGGTTTTCCGTCGCCGGAGCAGACCGTCGCCGCGCTGCAGGCGCTGGCGCAGATCAGCGCGGCGCTCGACGGCCTCCCGCGCAAGCCGCGCGAGGCCTTCCTGATGCACTACCTGGAGGGGCAGACGCACGCCAGCATCGCCGCGCATCTGGGCGTGTCGACGCGGATGATTCACAAGTATCTGGTGCAGGCGCTGGCGCATTGCGCCCTGTCGGATGACGGCGACGAGGACGCACGCAACACCAGTGCCGCCGCGGCATCGCACGCCGGATGAGCGCGCGCCTCGACGGCGGCGATCCGGTCGCGCAGGCAGCGGACTGGATTGCCAGGCTGACCGCCGACGATCCCGACGAGCGCGCCACCGCGCAGATCGAATTCGCGCGCTGGAAAGCCGCCGATCCTCGGCACGCTCGCGCGGCCGCCCGCGTCGAATCGCTGCTTCATCGGCTCGAAGGCCTGCGTCAACACGCCGGCGGCGATGCCGGCCCGGCGCGAGCGGCATTGCGCGCCGCCTTCGAGAATGAACGACATGGCGAACGACATGACGGCCCGCATGAGGGCGTACGCCATGGCAAGCCCTCGCGCCGACGCCGCACCGCACGCCATCTCGGCACGCTGGCCGCCGCGCTGGTGACGACCGCCGTCATCGCACTGTCGCTGCACGCCTGGCCGCCGGCCTACCTGCTGGCCGATCTGCGTACCGGCACCGGCCAATGGCAGACCCACACGCTGCCCGACGGCAGCCGCCTGACGCTGAACAGCGGCAGCGCGGTGGACCTGCGCTATGACCAGGGACGCCGCCTGATCGAGCTGATCCGCGGCGAAGTGCTGATCGATGTCGCGCGCGATCCGGCGCGGCCTTTCGTGGTCCGCACCGCGCAGGCCGACATCGAGGCGCTCGGTACGCGCTTCAGCGTCGACCGCGACGATCAGCGGACCGTGCTGACGATGCTGGAATCCAGGGTGCGCGCCCGCGCCACCGGCGCGCGCAGCGAGCCGCGCCAGGCGGTGGTGTCGGCCGGCGAACGCGTCGCCGTGACGGCGGCGGGCCTCGGGCCGATCGAACGCGTCGATGCGGACAGCATCGAGCAGGCCTGGCAACGCCACCAGCTGATCGCGCGCGGCCAGCCGCTGGCCGAGCTGCTGGACGCGCTGAACCGGCATCGCCCCGGCTGGATCCGCTACGACCGCAAGCAGATCGCCGACGTGCGCGTGTTCGCGGTGCTGCCGCTCGACGACACCGAGCAGGCGTTGCAGTTGCTGGCCAATGCGCTGCCCGCGGTGCGGGTGCGGCAGTTGACGCCGTATCTGGTGTGGGTGGACGCGCCGGCTGGCGACTAGGCCGGGCCGTACCCATGGTGTTCTCCCTCGCCCCCTGCAAAGGGGGCGAGGGTTGGGGAGAGGGGGTGATGTCCGGCCGCGACGGCAGGGCAAACGGCGTTGCCCTCTCCCCCGCCCCTCTCCCCCGCCCCCTCTCCCGCCAGCGGGAGAGGAGAGAAAACCGTGGCGCGACCCTTCCCCCTTCGGTTCCGGCTCCGCTCCCTCATCCGTCAAACACAACAGCAACAAAAGCACGGAAACCGCGAAATCATGAGCCATACCCATTCCGGGCCCGCGCGGCCTCGCTTGAATTCTCGCGCGCTGGCCGTTCGGCTGACGATGCCGCTGGCCGTCGGCGCCGCGCTGGCGGCCGCGATGACGCTGCCCGCCCGGGCCCACGCGCAGACGCAGGCGCAAGCCCAAACCCAAACGCAATCGCAATCGCAATCGCGAGCGCAAACCCAGTACGCCATCCCCGCCGGTCCGCTGGCCGAGGCGCTGACGCGCTACGCCCAGCAGGCCGGTGTCGCGATCACCGTCGACGCCGACAAGCTGCGCGGCCTGCGCACGCAGGGCCTGCACGGCCGCTATGGCGTCGACGAGGGCTTCGCCGTGCTGCTGCGCGGCAGCGGCTACGCGATCGGCAGGACCCCGGCTGGCTATCTGCTGGTGCCGGCCGCCACGCCGGCGCCGCAGGCCGCGGCTGCGCCGGCCGATGCCGCGGTGCTGCCCGCGGTGACGGTCACCGGCACCCAGGAAACCGCGTTGAGCCCCGGCATCGGCTTCGTCGCGAAGCGCAGCGCCGGCGCGACCAAGACCGACACGCCGCTCGCCGAGACGCCGCAGTCGATCTCGGTGGTCACGCGCCAGCAGCTGGACGACCAGAAGCCGCGCAGCGTGTCCGAGGCGCTGAACTACACGCCCGGGGCCTTCACCGCGCTGGTCGGCGCGACCAATCGCTACGACTATGTCGCGCTGCGCGGCTTCATCGACAGCAGCGTCGACAATTCGCTGCTGGACGGCCTGAAGGTGCTGGGCGATCCGGGCAGCTACAGCTCGATGCAGATCGACCCGTATTTCCTGGAGCGGATCGACGTGATTCGCGGCCCCGCCTCGGTGCTGTACGGGCGCGCCTCGCCCGGCGGCGTGGTCGCACTGACCAGCAAGCGGCCGCAATTCGAGCGCGCCGGCGAAGCCCAGGTCACCGTGGGCAACCGCAACCGCTACGAGGCCGGGTTCGACCTCACCGGCCCGCTCGACGACAATGGCGTCGCCGCCTACCGGATCACCGCGATCGGCCGCTCGATGGATACGCAGTTCCGCCATGTCGAGGAAGAGCGTTTCGCCATCGCGCCGTCGCTGCTGCTGAACATCAGCCCGGACACGCGTCTTCTGCTGCAGGCCTATCTGCAGCGCGACCCGCATGGCGGCTATCACGGCGCGATTCCGGCGAACGCCACCATCACCGCCGCGCACAACGGCCGCCGCATCCTGCGCAGCTTCTTCGACGGCGAGCCCGGCCACAACGAATTCACGCGCACGCAGCGCATGGTCGGCTACCAGCTCGAACATGCGTTCAACGACCGCTGGCAGTTCCGGCAGAACTTCCGCTATCTGTCGTCCGACGTCACGCTGCAGCAGGTCTATGGCTATGGCTGGGCCGGCCCAAACACGCTGACGCGCTATTACTCGGGCGCCAACGAGAGCCTGGACGCGTTTATCGTCGACAACCAGCTGCAAGGGCAATTCGATACCGGTCCGCTGAAGCACACGCTGCTGTTCGGCGTCGACTACCAGCACCGCCATGTCGACGGCTGGTGGGAATCGGGCGCTGCCGCGCCGATCGACGCCTTCGATCCGGTCTACGGCAATGCAGGCCTGTCCGGCCTGTTCCGCGCCAATATCGACCGCAAGCTCGAGCAGACCGGCCTTTATCTGCAGGACCAGATCGCCTGGGACCGCTGGCGCCTGGTACTCGGCGGCCGCCAGGACATGGCCAGGGTATCGAACCTCGGCTTCGGCGCCGCCTCGCGCTCGGAGTGGGACGGCTCGAAGTTCACCAAGCGCGCGGGCCTGGTCTATCTGTTCGACAATGGCATCGCGCCGTATGCCGGCTATAGCGAGGGTTTCAATCCGAGCGGCAGCACCGCCCGCGACGGCAGCCTGCTGCCGCCGACCGAGAGCCGGCAGTTCGAGATCGGCGTCCGCTACCAGCCGCCGCGCAGCAGCACGCTGCTGTCGGCCTCGCTGTACGACCTGACGCAGGACAAGGTCGCGGCGCGCGTGCTGTCGACCCCGTACTACCAGCCGGCCGGCAAGGTGCGCTCGCGCGGGCTCGAACTGGAGGCACGCTCGCGCGTGACCGACAAGCTGTCGGTGCTGGCCAGCTACACCTACACGCACATGCGCTACGTCGAGTCGCCCGAAGGCGTCGTCGGCAACACGCCGTACCAGGCGCCGCAGCATATGGCCTCGATGTGGGCCGACTACCTGGTGTTCCCCGGTTTCACCGTCGGCGCCGGCGTTCGCTATGTCGGCACCAGCTGGGCCGACAACGAGAACTCGCTGAAGGTGCCGTCCACCACGCTGGTCGACCTGATGATGCGGCTGGACCTGAGCCGCGTCAGCCCGTCGCTGAAGGGCGCCGGCCTGCGGATCGCCGCCACCAATCTGTTCGACAAGACCTATGTGTCCTCGTGCGCCGGGCTGCTGAACTGCTACTACGGCGAGGCGCGCAACGTGATGGCGACGCTTACCTATCAGTGGTGATCGGCGGCGGAGGCGGGCCACTCGCCCGTCTCGGCCAGCACCGGCGACACGCTGACGAGCCTGGCGCGCAGCGGCAGCACGCCGGGGCGCCGGATCGCCTGCTCCACCCGCATCCGCACCAGCCGCTCGGCGCCAGCGTAGGCCTCGACTTCGGGACCATCCCAGACGATCTCCGCGCGCACCGCCACATGCAGCAGCATGCCGTCCTCCCAATCGACAAAAAGCAGCCCTGCGCGCGGATTGGCGACCAGGTTGCCGATCGTGTTGAAGTAGGCGTTGCCGTTGAAGTCCGGCATCACCAGCGTGCCGTCGCCGTCTACGCGCACGAAGCCTGGCTTGCCGCCGCGATGCGAGACATCGGCGCCGCCGCTGTGCGGCGCGTCCGGATCGCTGTGATGGGTGGCGATGAACAGCGTGTCGGCGCGCCGCACCAGGTCGATCGCGTCGCCATCGAGCCGGTCCAGCACCTGTGGCGCGGGCAGACCCGCGTCCGCTTCGACCGATGACGATCCGGCTGGCTGCAGTTCGCGCTGCTGGATATAGCGCGGGCAATTGCCGAAGCTCTGCCGCACCTCCAGCGTGAAGCCACCGGCATCGCGCTGCGCCACCACGCCATTGAGCCGGTTGCGGCGGCGCGTCGGCAGTTCGATGCCGAGCAGGCCAAGGTCGGCGCCGTCGCGCAGCGCGCTGTCCAGCGGATCGCCGGGCAACGGCAGCGCATCGACGCGCAGCGCGAACGGATCGGGCGCATAGGCGAATCCCGGCGCGCCGACCAGCATCGTCGCCCAGACGCCGCCATCGTCCGTGCGTGCGCCGGCCAGCAGAAAGGGCAGCTGCGCGAAGAACAGCCGATGCTGCTCGGGCATTTCACCGCGTACGATGCGGCGGCCCACCACCTCCATCTTCTCGCGCTTGCCGACGCGCTCTTGCGCCAGCCGTTCGCCACGATGGAAAGGCGATTCGTCGTGAGGCCAGGTCGGCAGTTCCATGAACGTGCTCCGGGACGTGAGATGGGACGATGCGATGAGACGGTCGATCGAGTCAGGCCGCGGCCTTGGCGACCGGCATCGGCACGAAGCGCGGCAGCGCTTCGACGCGCGCCAGCCAGGCGCGGATCGCCGGATACGGGGCCAGACTGATGCCGCCCTCTTCGGCCCGGGCGATATAGGCATAGGCGGCGACATCCGCCAGCGTGGCATCCGGGCCCACCAGGAATGCCGATGCGGCCAGCAGCGGTTCCATCGCCGTGAACAGCCGCTCGGCCTGCCGGCGGGCATCGTCCACGGGCACATCCATGCCGAACACGCCGGCGAGCCGCGCACGGGCCGGGCCGAAGGCGATTTCCCCGGCGGCGACCGAAAGCCAGCGCTGCACCGCGGCGGCCTTGACCGGATCGCGCGGCAGCCACCGGCCTTCCTCGTCGTAACGCAGCGCCAGATACACCAGGATCGCGTTGGAGTCGGCGATCACGGTGCCGTTGTCGTCGAGCACCGGAATCTGTCCGAACGGGTTCAGGCGCAGGAACGGCTCGCGCTTGTGCTCGCCGCCGCGGACGTTGACCAGCTCGCAGCGGTAGGGCAGATCGAGCAGCGACAGCAACAGCTCGACACGGTGGCAATGGCCCGACATCGGCACGTGATACAGCACCAGCGGGGCGGCGGGACGGGAAGATGCAGCGGACATGGTGGGCTCCGTTTTCTTGCAGTGTGTTTGCACAAGGGATTTCGAATGCCCGCATTGTGGTCGGCCGCCGGCCTGCAATAAAGCGTGCCAAACGTATTTGACTACTCCAATAAATGGAGTAATGTCGCGCCATGGACAAACTTCGCGCGATGCAGACTTTCGTTCGGATCGTCGACAAGGGCAGCCTGACCGCGGCCGCGACGTCGCTCGGCACCTCGCTGCCGGCGGTGGTGCGCACGCTGGCCGCGCTCGAGGCCCATCTGCAGGTCCGCTTGCTGAACCGCACCACGCGCCGGCTGGCGTTGACCGAAGATGGCCGCAGCTACCTGGACAGCTGCCGGCGCATCCTGGCCACCATCGACGAGGTCGAGGCCGGCCTGACCACGCGCCAGGTCGAACTCGCCGGCCACCTGACGGTGACCGCGCCGATGCTGTTCGGCCAGATGTATGTGGCGCCCGCGGTCACGCGCTTCGTGCAGCGCTACCCCGCGGTGCATTGCTCGCTGAACTTTGCCGATCGCGTGGTCGACCTGCTCGAAGAGGGCGTCGATGTCGGCGTGCGGATCGGCCCCTTGCGCGATTCGACGCTGATCGCGCAGCCGGTCGGCCGGATCCGCCGCGTGGTGGTCGCCACGCCGGCCTTCCTGCGCAAGCACGGCGTGCCGCGCCATCCCGAAGACCTGGCGCGCGAGCCATGCCTGCGCTTCAGCAACGGCAACCCGCACTGGTGGACCTTCCAGGACGACGGCCGCGTGTTCCAGGTGCCGGTCACCGGCAATCTGGAGTTCAACCAGACCGCGCCCGCGGTCGCGGCCTGCGCCGCCGGTGCCGGTTTCGGCCACTTCCTGTCCTATCAGGTCGCGCCGCTGGTCGCCGAGAAGAAGCTGCGCATCGTGCTGGAGGACTACGAGCTGGCGCCATGGCCGCTGTCGGTGCTCTATCCGCATGCACGGATGCTGCCGGCGCGCACCCGGGCGCTGATCGACTGGCTCAAGGCCGATCTGGCGCCGCGCTTTCCGTAGGCGCGGCGCCCGGCCGTAGCGACTGGGACGGGTCCGTTATTCCAGCACCAGGCCGGTCTTGCGGATCAGCTCGCTCCATTTGCGCACCTCGCCGTCGATGAACTGGCCGAAGGCGGCGCTGGAAATCGGCTCCGGCTGCAGGCCAAGTCCGTGCAGCTTCGCGCGAATGGCCGGATCGGCAAACACCGCGCTGGCATCGCGATTGAGCTGGCGCACGATCGCGTCGGGCGTACCGGCCGGCGCCACCAGCCCGAACCAGCCGTAGCCGACCACGCCGGCATGGCCCTGCTCGGCGAAGGTCGGCGCGTCCGGATACACCGGGCTGCGCTGTTCCGACGCGACCGCCAGCACCCGCAGCTTGCCGGCCTTGATAAAGGGCAGCGCGGAGGTGATCGCGGTGATCGTCGCATCGACACGCCCCGCCAGCAGTTCGGTATAGGCGGTGGCATCGCCCTTGTAATGCACGGTCAACGCCTTGAAGCCCGCCTGCCCGGCAAACAGCTCACCGGTCAGATGCGGCCCCGAGCCGATGCCGGGCGACGCGAACGTGATGCCGTCCTTCTTCTCGCGCGCCAGCTTGACGAAGTCCGCCAGCGTGCGGGCGGGCGAGGCCGCGTTGACGATCAGGAAGACCGGCCCGACCACGCGCGGGCCGACCGGCTTGAAGTCCCTGGCGATGTCGTAGCGCTGCTTCAGCCCGGCCGCGGTATTGATTGCGAACGGCGCGGCGGCCCACAGCAGCGTGTAGCCGTCCGGCGCGGCATGCGCGACCAGTTCGTTGGCGACGCGGGTGCCGGCGCCCGGCCGGTTCTCGACGACGAACTGCTGCCCGTACTTGTGGCTCAGCGCGTCGGCCAGCACGCGGGCAGAGGTGTCGTTGGACCCGCCGGCGCCATAGGGCGAGATCAGCTTGACCGGGCGCGAAGGGTAGTTGTCGGCGTGGGCCAACGAGCCGAGCGCGAGGCCGACGGCAAGCAGTACGCAGGCCAGCAAGTCCCTGACAATCCGGCTGCCACGACAGAAGTGGGTACGCATCATGGCGGGCCTCCTCAGCCGATCCGCCGTACCGGCGGAATGACGTACTTGCCGGCGATAAAGGCCGGGCTCGGATGATAGAGGCGCAGGATCAGATAGAACGGTCCCGCCGGCGCCGGCAGCCAGTTGTCGATCGACGCGGGGCGCGCATGCGAGATGACGATCGCGAGGCTGCCGTCCGCTTCGTGGCGCAGGCCCGGCGTGCGATCGCCGATCGCATAGCGGCCGATCGCATTGGCGGTGAAGAAGCGGTCCTCGCCGTACAGCGACACCGACCAGAACGCCTGCGCCGGCGGCAGATGGCCCGCGGGGAAGCGCAGCTCGTAGCTGCCGGCGCCATCAAGCGGCTGTCCGTCGGCATCGAAATCCGCCATCGCGTAGACCGCCTCGTCGGCGCGCAACGCGCCCAGTCCCTTCATCGCGGTGGTCGCACGCATCAGCCAATCGTCGCCATAGACGCCCAGCTTCAGGCTGTAGCCCCAGCTCTTGCGCGCCTGGCTGCGCGTATGCGCCTCGATCAGTGCCATGCCCTGCCGATAGGCGCTGACCAGCCCGGCTTGCACCGCCGGCCGCAGCGCGGCGATCTCGACCTCGTCCTCGAGCCGGATGCCCAGGCGCCGCAGCAGCGTCAGCACGCCGCGCTCCTCCGGCGCCGGCGGAAACTCCCGCAGCGCCTGGAACAGGTTGTGGAAGAAGTCGAGCGCGGCGTCGCCGGACTCGCGCCACAGCCGCACGCATTGCGGCTGCCGCCCGATCGCCGGCGCATCGAGCCGGAAACCCTGCTCGAACGCATGCGCCGCCGGCAGGTCGTGCTCGCCCTGTACCAGCACGCGGCCGATCAGCCAGACCAGCGAGGTGGGACAGGACACCGCGTGTCCACCGTCCGCCTGCTGGCCGGCGCCGACCAGCTGCACCGCGGCGCCTTCGGCCGGTACATTGCGCGGCCCGAGATTCTCGAAATTGTTGGTATGCGCGTCGAGCAGTTCGACCACGTAGTAGCGGTCCGGATCGCGGAGCGGCGGCACGTGCAGCGTGGCCGGACCGTCGGTCAGGTCGACCCAGCCGCAGAAGTACAGCAGGTCGTTGGCCGGCGTGACGATGTCGCGGTCCTCGTGCGTCCATTGGCGCGTGCTGGCCGACAGCACGTTGACCGGCGCGCGGCCGTAGCCGGTGGCGGCCTCGACCGAGGTCTGCACGCGGCAGGTGCGCAGCGTTTCGATCAGCGGGTAGCCGTAGATCACCAGCGGCAGCGCCGCGGCGGCGGTCAGCGCCTGCTGGGGATTGTCGTAGACGGGAGCCGAGAAGACGGGACTGGCGGGATGGTTCATGTCGGGTGCTCGCTTGGGTTTCAGGCCGCGTCGTGCCGCAGCGTGATGACGGCGTCGGCCGCGACCGGGCCGTCGGCGGTGACGATGAAGGGATTGATCTCGAGCGTGTCGAGCCGCGGTCCGATCGCGGCGGCGGCCCGCGACACGCGCACCAGCACCTCGGCGACCCGTTCCAGCGGCACCGCCGGATTGCCGCGATGGCCGGCGAACAGCGCCTCGGCGCGGCTTGCGCGCAGCATCGCCAGCGCGCGCGGCATCGACAGCGGCGCCAGGCCGAATGCCATCTGCCGGAACACCTCGACCGCGGTGCCGCCGATGCCGGCCAGCGCGACCAGGCCGAATACCGGATCGCGCCGCACGCCTACCATCAGTTCGCCCCAGCCGCGCAGCATGCGCGCCACCACCACGCCATCGAAGGGCACCGGCGCGCCGCCCGACTGCTGCGCATGGCGGCGGGCCGCGTCCCGCACGCGCGCAAAGGCGGCGCGCACCGCGGCGGCATCGTGCAGGTTCAACGCCACGCCGCCGACGTCGCTCTTGTGCAGGATCTCGCGCGAGCACAGCTTGACCGCGACCGGATAGCCGAGCCGTTCGGCGATCCGTACCGCCTCGTCGGCGTCGCGCGCGAGGCCGTGCGGGGCCACCGGCACGCCGGCTTCGGCCAGCAGTTGCATCGCTTCATGCTCGGACAGCGCGCCGGCGTCCACGGCGATGCGGGGCAACTGCGGCAATGGCGGCCAGGACTCGGCCGCCGGCTCGCCGCCCATGTCGGTCGGCTGCGCCGCCGCGCGCGCCAGCGCGGCAACCGCTTCGATCGCATGCGCCGGCTCGCGGAACACCAGGCACCCGTGCTGCTCCAGCCAGGCGCGGCGATCGTCGGCGACCAGCCCGCACAGCAGCAGCGGTGCGCTGCCGTTCGATTCGTGCAGCGCGGCGACGGTGCGCTGCAGCTCGGGCCACAGCGCCGGCGCATTGGCGCCGGCGGCGAGGAAGGCCACCACGCTGCCGTATTCCCCGCATTCGGCGACGTCGCGCAGCGCGTCCAGCAGCACGCGCGGCTGGGCCACGATCTGGCCGGTGACGTCGATCGGATTGGCGGTGCTGGCGAACGGGATCGCGGTGCGCAGCGCCTGGGCCGGGGCGGCCGGCATCGGCGGCATCGGCAAACCCAGTTGCTCGGCGCGATCGGCCATCATGATGCCGACGCCGCCGGACACGGTGACGATCGCCACCGGCGCCACCGCATCGGCCGCCAGGCCGCTGGCGCTATGCCAGCGCGACGGACGGCGGCCGCGCGACAGCACATAGCCGAGCCGGAAGAACGCCTCCAGCGACTCGGCGCGATGGACGCCGTATTCGTCGAATACCGCCTGGTACACCGCATCCTCGCCCGCGAGGCTCGCGGTATGCGATTGCGCCGAACGCGCGCCGGCCTCGGTGACGCCGACCTTGGCGACGACCACCGGCTTGCCCGCGGCCCGCGCGGCGGCCAGCGCGCGGCGCAGCCGCTCGCCATCGCGGCAGCCCTCCATGTACGTCAGGATCACGCGCGTATCGTCGTCGTGCGCAAGCCATTCGATCACGTCGGCGACCTGCAGCCCGGCCTCGTTGCCGGTGGTCACCCAATGGCTCAGCCCGAGGCCGGCCTCGCGGGCCAGCGCAAAGGCATAGGCGCCGAAGGCCCCGCTCTGGCTGACCAGTCCCACATCGCCCAGCGGCGGCAGCCCGCTCAATGGAATCGGCGAGAACGTGGCGAACATGCGCTCGCGCAGATTCATCGCGCCGAGGCAATTGGGCCCCAGCAGCGTGATGCCGTGATGCCGTGCCTGCTCGGCCAGCGCCTGCTGCATGCGGGTGCCCGCTTCGCCGACCTCGGCGAAGCCCGACGTGAAGAACACCGCGGCGCGCGTGCCATTGGCGGCCAGCTGCGCCATCACGTCGGCGCTCGCCATTGCCGGCACCGCGACGATCGCAAGATCGACCGCTTCGCCGAGCGCGCCGAGCGAGGGCGTGGCGGGCAGGCCCTGGATCTCGGCCGAGGCGGTATTGACCGGATGCACGCGGCCGCCGTAACCGAGCTCGCGCAGCAGCCGGATCGGCATGCCGCCGACCTTCTCCGGCTGGGACGAGGCGCCGATCACGGCGATCGAGCGTGGCCGCAGCAAGGCGGACAGGTCAGGGGTCGGGTCTGGCATCGGTGTCTCCGTTGTCTTCGTTGTCGTCGTCGTTGTCGCCGTTGGCGCCGTGAGGGCGGCAACGTGGTGTCTCGTTGTCCCGGTGCCCAGGCCGTGCAGGCGTGGGCGCAGGAGCGGCGGCGCAGCGAATGTCGTGCGCTATCGCCCCACACCCGCCGCCTGCTCGATGCTGCGGACCATCTCGGCCAGCATCGGCGCCACGCGCTTTTCCAGCATGCCGCGGCGCAGCTTGGTGCCGGCGATCGCGCAGTTGAACAGCAGCGGTCGGTTCAGATAGACGATGCGCGAGTAGATGCCGACGCCATGCACGCCGATGCCCGCCTCGCCCTCATTGATCGCGTAACCGCGTTTGGGGTAGTGGGCGACGTTGTGGCAGATGCGGTCGTAGTTGGCGGCGTATTCGTCGGGACGCTCGCGCTGCGCGATCTCCATCAGCCTCTGGAATTCGGCCTTCGACAGCGTGCACAGGAACGCACGGCCCATGCCGGTGTTCAGCACCGACCGCACCGCGCCGACGCCCGGCCGCGCCGGCGTGCCCTCGTTGTGGGTGCAGGTGAGCAGATAGGTCACGTCGAGCCGATGCGCCACGCCCATCGACACCGCGCCGTCGATGCGGTCGGCCAGCGCCTGCATCAGCGGCCGCGCGGTATGCCGCATCGGCAGGCCGGTCAGGTAGGGATAGCCCAGCGCGAGCACCTGCGCGCTGACGAAGTACTTGTCGAGCTTCGGGTCCCAGTCGAGATAGCCGAGCTCGTACAGCGTCTTGCAGATGCGCGACACCGTGGCGCGCGGCAGCTGCAGCCGGCGCGACAGTTCGCCATTGCCCATCGGCTGCGGCTCGTCGATGAAGCAGCGCAGCAAGGCAAAGCCCTTGGCGAGCAGTCCGCCGAACGACGGGTCGTCGCGGCGGCGCTCGGCGATGAATTGTTCGACCGGCGTGTTCATGTTGTCTCCTGAAATCCAGTGTGGGTGGCCACGGCGATGACCGTCAAATGATGGAACGAATTTCCAGATATTGGAAATAGCGGCCCCTTCGTTGACGCTGCCCGCCTGTGCCCCTAACGTGGCCGGACGCTGGATCGGATGGACGATGCCGTGCATCGGCGACGCCGTTCCGATCCCGCAATTCGTTCCGTCGCCGCCTCCGGAAGCCGTCATGACCCCTGCCTCTCCCTTCCCGCTGCCGGGCACCGCGCGCAGCGCCTTCCCCGCGCTCGACACCCGTTCGCTGCTGCATGCGCCGAAGCGCCAGCGCGCCCGCGATACCGAGCAGGCGTTGCTGGCCGCGGGCCGCACGCTGCTGGCCACGCGCGACTTCGAATCGATTTCGGTGGCGCAGATCGTCGCGGCCTGCGAGCTGTCGGTCGGCGCCTTCTATGGGCGTTTCCGCGACAAGGCGGCCTTTTTCGAAGCGCTGCAGGCGGCCGCGGTACGCGACGCGCAGCAAGCCATCGAGCGGCATCTGGCGCTGCCCCGGTGCGCCGCGCTGCCGACCGCGGCGCTGATCGACAAGGCGATGCGCCTGCTGGTGCGCGGCTGCCGCGCCCAGCGCGGGTTGCTGCGCGCGGCGCTGCAGCAGGCCGGCGCCCGGCCGCAGGCCTGGCAGCCGCATCGCGCCTGTGCGGCCGCCTTCGCGGACCGGATGGTGGCGCTGCTGATGCCGCGGCTCGATGACGGCGCGCGCGCCGAGGCGAAGGTGCGCTTCGCCATGCAGGCCGCGTTCGGCATGCTGGTCGATGCGTTGTTGCACGACCCGCTGCCGTTGCGGCTGGACGACGACGAACTGCCCGTGCAGATGGCGCGGCTCATTGGCGGCTATCTGGCGCCAAGGTGCGATTGAATCGGCGCGATGGAATGCGGCAGCGCGCCGCCGAGCCGATCGCGGGAACCACACGAACATGACCACGAGGAGACCAGCATGAACCCACGCAGCAAGGCGTCCACCGGCAAGGCGGGCCAACGCAGGACCGCGATGCGCGCCGCCGCCCTGGCAATGCTGTCGCTGGCCGCCTTGCCGCTGCATGCGCAGCAACCCTACCCCAGCAAGCCGATCCGCATCGTCGTGCCCTATCCGGCCGGCGGCTCGACCGACACGCTGGCCCGCACGCTGGGCGACACGCTGAGCCAGCGGCTGGGCCAACCGGTCGTGGTCGAGAACAAGGGCGGCGCGGGCGGCATCATCGGCACCGACCATGTCGCCAAGTCCGCGCCCGACGGCTACACGCTGCTGATGACGGTGCCCGGCCCGATCACGGCCAATCTGGCGCTGTACAAGAAGCTGCCCTACGATCCGCGCACCGATCTGCAGCCGGTCTCCGATATCGCCACGATGCGTACCGTGCTGGTGGTCAACAGCACGCTGCCGGTCAAGAGCGTCGACGAGTTGTTCGCCTACGCGAAGGCGCATCCCGGCGCCCTGCGGATGGGCTCGTGGGGACCGGGCACGCAGCCGCATACGATCCAGTCGTATCTGGCCAAGACCAAGGGGCTCGATATCCTGCACGTGCCCTACCGCGGTGAAGGGCCGATGGTGTCGGACCTGCTGGCGGGGCAGGTCAATATGACGATCGGCTCGGTGACCGCGCTGAAGCAGCATATCGCCACCGGCAAGCTGCGGGCGCTGGCGGTGATCGGCACGCGGCGGGCCGTCGGCCTGCCCGATGTGCCGACGTTCGCCGAGGCGGGTTATCGCGATGCCGCCTACGAGATCGTCGGGCCGACCACGCTGCTGGCCCCGGCGAAGACGCCGCCGGCCATCGTCGAGCGGCTTGGGCGCGAGGTCAGCGCGCTGGTCCGCAGCGGCCCGGTGGCACGCCGGATCGACGAGATGGGCGCCGAGCCGGTCGGCAATCTGCCGGCCGAGGCGAGCAGCGCCTATCGGGCCTATCTGCCGGTGGTACTGAAGCTGACCGCCGATACCGGCGTCACACTCGATTGATCGGGGACGACCTTGATGGGGGACGACCGCAGCTCCAGCGTCAACTCCCATGGCAGTTCGCCAAACTTGGCGAAGATCGCGGGATCATACTTGGCAAACATCGCGCGATATCGGTCCGCCAGCTTCAGCAGCACGTCTTCGCACGACTCGGGCAGCGTTCTGGCCAGGCGCTGGCACTGGTGCCTGGCCAGCCTCCGGATACAGTGATCCAGCACGATGTCGGTGCTCTGCTCGCCGGAGTTTCCCCAATACTGGTCGACGTCCTTCAACAACAACTCGGCGAGGGCGTCATTGGTGTCGGAGATGTCCTCGTTTTGCGCGGTCGCGCAATTCAGCGCGTTGACGATCGCCGCCATCAGTTCGCGTCGCCGTTGCGGATCGGACAGCGAGACCACCGTCCACAGCAGATTGCCGTCATGCTGATGCAGCGGCTTGAGCGCGGCCCGGCGGGTGGCGCCGTCGACCAGCGCGTCGGGCGGCAGCACGAAGCCGGCGCCCGTCAGGTCCGCCCCGGACAGCGTCGCGCCGGCCAACGCCATCGCGTAAAGCGTCTGGCCACGCAGGTCCGCACCGCTGAGCGAGGCGTTTTGCAGCCGGGTGCCGGCGAGCTGGGCGCCGGACAGCCTGGCGCCGTCCAGCCTGGCACGACGCAGATCGGCCAGCCGCAGATCGGCATCGCGCAGGTCCGCGCTGCGCAGGTCCGCCTCGACGGCGCCGCAACGGACCAGCACAGCGCCGCGCAGGTCGGCACCGCCCAGATCGAGCGGCCCCAGGCGGCTGTCGCGCAGGTTGCGCGCACGCAGGTCGGAACCCGGACCGAACAAACGCTGCGCGACTTCGGGGCACAGTCGACGCAGCTCGGTGTCAGGCGGCATGGGCGGCCGGCTGTGCGACGCCTCGCCGGTGCGCTCCGATGCGCCATCGGGTTCGGCCTGGGGCCGCTGAGCGTAACGCAGCAGTTCGGCGCGGCGCCGGGGCCCGGCCTGGCGGCTCTCTGCCGACAGGCCGTCATGATCGAGAGCCGGCGGCAGCCAGCCCTTGATGTAGAGCGGGACCACGCGCGGCCGCGCGCAATCCCGGCTGCCGTCGGCGCTGCCGCCCTTGCCCCCTTCGTTGCCGCCATCGGTCTCGACGCGCAGCGCCCAATGCTTGACGAAGCGGCGCACCCGCGATTCCCACAACACCACGTCGCCGCCCAGGCGCAGACACCGCATCAACCGCGCGAAGCGCTGGCGGTGTGTCATCTGCCACAGCGGAGCGGTCTTGATCTTCCAGCCGGAATCCGATCGGCACAGGCGAAACCGATGGCCCTGTACCTCGATCAGTTCGCCACGCACGAGCGCCGCGCTGATCGCCGGTCCGCCATCCGGCGATTCCAGTGCCGCGCTGAAGGCAGTGCAGTCGGGATACGCCAAGGTGTGATACGTACGCATCGTCATGACCTCTTGATGTCGTGATGCTGATGTCGGGGTGCTGATGTCTGGATTGCCTGAGGAATGCCCGCCGGCGGGCAGGCGCCAAGGTAACCGCGTATGGCGACGCCATTTGCGTAACGTGCCGGCGGCTTTCGAAAATTTGCGACGCGCAAGGCGCGCCGGCCGCGACAATGCAGCGCGGCCATGACCGGTATGCAGCGTGTCACGCTTGCTTGGCCGGCACTCGGAGCGCGCCCTACAATCGAGCGCGACGGCCATCGCTGGCCCCTCTCCCAACCTTCCGCTCTCCCTCTATGGCAACGCTATTTCTCGTGCGCCACGGCCAGGCCTCCTTCGGCGCTGCCAATTACGACTGCCTGTCGGCACAGGGCCGGCAGCAATCGCGCTGGCTCGGCGAATATTTCGTCGAGCGCGGGGTGCGCTTCCGCCGCGTGATCGCCGGCTCCCTGGTGCGCCAGCAGGACACCGCCAGCGAGATCCTGGCGGCGATGGGCGAGGCTGGTGCCGGGTTGACGCTCGAAACCCATCCGGGCTTCAACGAGTACGACGGCGAGGCGCTGTACTGCGCCCACACCGGCGGCGCCGACCATCGCGCGCATCAGAACGGCGACTACGCGGACTACTGGCGCACCTTCCGCGCGGCGTTCGCGGCCTGGACCGCCGGCACGCTGACCGGCATGCCGGAGAGCTGGGACGAATTCGGCAAACGCATCGCCGCCGGGCTGGCGCACGGCGCCGAGGGGTCTGCCCGCGAGGATGCGATCCTGGTGGTCAGTTCGGGCGGCGCGATCGGCCGCGCGGTGGCCGACATGCTGCACGCGCCGGCGCAGACGGCGATCGAACTGAACCTGCAGTTCCGCAATACCGCCTTCTGCGAAATCATCTGCGGCCGCAATACGCAGCGGCTGCTCAGCTTCAACAACGTGCCGCATCTGGAGCGCGCGGACCGGCGCGGCGCGATCACCTTCGCCTGAGCGAGCCGGCGCCGGGCGCCGGCATCGCCATCGACGTTTCCCGCATCGACCGACCACCTCGGAGCCCTCATGAACCCCTCACCGTTCGAAACGCTGCGCTACGCCGTCGCCGACGGCATCGCGACCATCACGCTGCACCGGCCGGAACAGATGAATACGTTCAATGCGCAGATGATGCAGGAGCTGATCGCCGCCTTCGACGCGACCGACGCCGACGATGCGGTGCGGGCGGTCGTGGTGACGGGCGCGGGGCGCGCGTTCTGCGCCGGCGCCGATCTGTCGTCGGGCGGCTCGACCTTCGATTTCGAGAAGCGCTATGGCGCGCCGGCCGACACGCCGCACCGCGACGGCGGCGGGCGCGTCGCGCTGCGGATCTACCGCAGCCTGAAGCCGGTGATCGGGGCGATCAACGGCGCGGCGGTCGGCATCGGCGTGACGATGCAGCTGCCGATGGATATCCGGCTGGCGTCGACCGCGGCCAAGTTCGGTTTCGTGTTCTCGCGCCGCGGCATCACGCCGGAGGCCGCGTCGTCGTGGTTCCTGTCGCGCGTGGTCGGCATCTCGACCGCGCTGGAGTGGTGCTACACCGGCCGCGTGTTCCCGGCCCAGGAGGCGCTGGAGCGCGGCCTGGTGCGGTCGCTGCATGAACCGGACGACCTGCTGCCGGCAGCCTACGCGCTGGCGCGCGAGATCGCGGACAACGCCGCGCCGGTGTCGGTCGCGATCTCGCGGCAGATGATCTGGCGGATGGCCGGCGCCGCGCATCCGATGGAAGCGCACAAGCTCGACAGCCGCGCGATCCAGTCGCGCGGCCGCTCGCCGGACGCGAAGGAAGGCGTCGAGGCCTTCCTGCAGAAGCGGCCGGCCGCGTTCCCGCAGACCGTGTCGCGCGACATGCCGGACTTCTTCGACTGGCAGGGCGAGCCGCCCTTCGTTTGAGGACGGCCTTCGCCTGACGACTATTGCCGGCGCGCGTTGACCACCGCGTCGGCGACGTTGGCCGGCGCCTCGGCGTAGTGCTTGAACTCCATCGTGTAGGTTGCGCGGCCCTGGGTCAGCGACCGCAGCGAGGTCGAGTAGCCGAACATCTCCGCCAGCGGCACCTCGGCGCGCACCAGCTTGCCGCCGCCGCCCGCGATCTCGTCCATGCCGTGCACGATGCCGCGCCGCGACGACAGATCGCCCATCACGTTGCCGGTGAACTCCTCCGGCGTCTCGACCTCGACCGCCATCATCGGCTCGAGCAGCACCGGACGCGCGCGGCGCATGCCGTCCTTGAAGGCCATCGAGCCGGCCATCCGGTAGGCGTTCTCGTTCGAATCGACCTCGTGATACGAGCCGAACACCAGCGTGACCTTGACGTCCACCACCGGGAAGCCGGCCAGCACGCCGGCGTTCAGCGTCTCCTGGATGCCCTTGTCGACCGCCGGAATGAACTCGCGCGGAATCACGCCGCCCTTGATCGCATCGACGAATTCGTAGCCCTTGCCCTGCGGCTGCGGCTCCAGGTCGATCACCACGTGGCCGTACTGGCCACGGCCGCCGGACTGCTTGACGAACTTGCCCTCGACGCCCTTGATCGGCTGGCGGATCGTCTCGCGATACGCGACCTGCGGCTTGCCGACGGTCGCTTCCACGCCGAACTCGCGCTTCATCCGGTCGACCAGGATTTCCAGGTGCAGCTCGCCCATGCCGGAGATGATGGTCTGGCCCGATTCCTCGTCGGTCTTGACGCGGAACGACGGGTCCTCCTGCGCCAGGCGGTTCAGCGCCACGCCCATCTTCTCCTGGTCCGCCTTGGTCTTGGGCTCGACCGCCTGCGAGATCACGGGCTCGGGGAAGGTCATCCGCTCGAGGATGATCACGTTGGCGGGGTCGCAAAGCGTGTCGCCGGTGGTCGCCTCCTTCAGGCCCACGGCCGCGGCGATGTCGCCGGCGCGCACCTCCTTGATCTCGTTGCGCGTGTTCGCATGCATCTGCAGGATCCGGCCCAGGCGTTCGCGCTTGCCCTTGACCGGGTTGTAGACGGTATCGCCCGAATTGACCACGCCGGAGTAGACGCGGAAGAAGATCAGCTGGCCGACGAACGGGTCGGTCATGATCTTGAAGGCCAGCGCGGAGAACGGTTCGTCGTCGCTCGGGTGGCGCTCGGCATCGCGGTCGTCCTCGGTATGGCCGCGGATCGCCGGCACGTCGGCGGGCGACGGCAGATAGTCGACCACCGCGTCGAGCATCGCCTGCACGCCCTTGTTCTTGAAGGCGCTGCCGCACAGCATCGGCACGATCTCGTTGGCGATGGTGCGCTGGCGCAGGCCGGCCTTGATCTCGTCCTCGCTCAGGGCCTCGCCGCCCAGGTATTTCTCCAGCAGCGACTCGTTGGCCTCGGCCGCCGCCTCGACCATCCGCTCGCGCCACAGCTGCGCGGTATCGACCAGCTCGGCCGGGATCTCGCGGTATTCGAAGCGCACGCCCTGGCTGGCCTCGTCCCAGACGATGGCCTGCATGCGCACCAGGTCGATGACGCCGAGGAAATGATCCTCGGCACCGATCGGAATCTGCACCGGCACGGCGGCGCCCTTCAGACGCTCGGCGATCTGCTCGCGCACGCGGAAGAAGTCCGCGCCGACGCGGTCCATCTTGTTGACGAAGGCCAGCCGCGGCACGCCGTATTTGTTCGCCTGGCGCCAGACCGTTTCCGATTGCGGCTGCACCCCGCCGACCGCGTCGTAGACCATCACGGCGCCGTCGAGCACGCGCATCGAGCGCTCGACCTCGATCGTGAAGTCGACGTGTCCGGGGGTGTCGATGATGTTGATCCGGTGCTCGGGATACTTGCCGGCCATGCCCTTCCAGAACACCGTGGTGGCGGCCGACGTGATGGTGATGCCGCGCTCCTGCTCCTGCTCCATCCAGTCCATGGTGGCGGCGCCCTCGTGCACCTCGCCGAGCTTGTGGCTGACGCCCGTGTAGAACAGGATGCGTTCGGTCGTGGTCGTCTTGCCGGCGTCGATATGCGCACTGATGCCGATGTTGCGATAGCGCTCGATGGGAGTTTTGCGGGCCACGACAATCTCCTGAGTTAGGGGCCTGAGTAGAACCTGAAGAAAAAGGGGTCGGAGAAAAGAGGGAAATTAGAGTAGCACTATCGGCGAACTTGCGTGCGACGCCGAATCGGCGCCCGGAGCGTCAGACGTTGACAGGTCGCCCCGCACTTGGGCATCGGTTACAGTGCGCCCATGACGGCCCTCCTGGCGGGGGCCGAGGACCGGTTTCGACGAGGCTCCCGCGACGATGAAACTGCGATGTCATCTGCCATGGTTGGCGCTGATCTGGCTCTGCGCGATCGGCGCCATGCCCCTCGCCGGTGCGGCCGCGCCATTGGGCAAGCCCGCCGCCCATCCCGCTGCCGGCACCTCGGCCTCGGAGGCCGCGGCCAGCGTGCCGCTGGCGCAATCGCTCGATCAGGTCATCGAGACACTGCAGAACGACCAGCAGCGCGCCGCGCTGGTCGGCCAGCTGCGCGCGGTCCGCGACGGGCTCGGGGCGTCGGCGCCGGCTGCGGCGGCAGCGTCGGAGGCCGAGGCCGGCGGACTGGTCGGTGCGCTGGCCGAAGCGGTCGAGCAGGTCGACGACCGGCTCGGCAAGGATCAGGGGCCGTGGCGCTACTGGAGCTGGCGCCTGCGCTTCGCCGGCGAGGAATGGCAGCAGGCGCTGACCGATCGCGGACGGGGCAGCGTCATGCGATCGGCGCAGCTGTTCGCCGCGGTGCTGGCGGGCTGGGCCATCGGCGGCTGGCTGCTGCACGAACTGGCGCGGCGCGTGCGCGGACGGCTGATGCGGCCGGTCGATCGGGTCCAGCTACCGACGGTGCCGTCGTGGACCGACGTCGGTATCTTCATGCTGCGACGGGTCGGCCCGTGGGCAATCGCGTTCGGCATGGCGATCTGGATCGTGCGCGCGCTGGCGCTGCATCTGGTGCCGGCCGGCGTCGCGGCGCTGACGCTGGCCTATGCGCTGGTCGCCGGCGCGGTGCTGTCGGCGGTATCGCAGACGCTGTTCGCGGTCTTCAATACTGCGCACCGGCGCCGCGCGGTCCACGACCTGCACCAGCACTCGCGCACGGTGTTGTTCGCGATCGGCGCGCTGGCGGCGCTTGGCGATGCCGCGACCAATGCGCGCGTGGTCGCAGCGCTCGGCATCAACCTGTCCGCGGTGACCGCCAATCTGTCCAACATCGCCGCGGCGCTGCTGATGGCCTGGTTCTGCCTGCGTTTTCGCCGGCAGATCGGCCATCTGATCGCCAACCGCCCGCTCGCCTTTCGCCAGGCCCATCCGGCCATCACCGATGTGTTGCGGCTGGCCGGCGGCACCTGGCATCTGCCGGTGCTGGCGGTGGTATGCGCGTCGGTGGTCGGCACGCTGCTCGCCGCTGGCCACGCGGACGACTATCTGGGCCGGACCATCCTGACGGTGGCGCTGCTGGTCGCCGCGCTGGCGCTGACGGTGGTGACCGGACGCTCGCCGCAGGCGACCCAGCACGGTCCGCGGCAACGCTGGCAGCGGCGCTCGGCCTATCTGGCGCGCTTCGGCCGCTTCGCGGTGGCGCTGCTGCGGCTGGCGATCTGGCTCGGCTTTCTGGAGCTGACGAGCCGCGTCTGGGGCAATTCGCTGCTGCATCTGATGCATTCGACCGCGCTGGGCCGCCGCTTCGCCGACGCGGTATTCGGCGCGCTGGCCGCGGTGCTGCTGTCGTGGCTGTTCTGGCTGGTCATCGATACCGCGATCACGCAGGCGCTGTCGCCTGGACACGGGCGCGGGCAGCCGCCCAGCATGCGGGCTCGCACGATCCTGCCGCTGCTGCGCAACGCGGTGTTCGTTGCGCTGCTGGTGATGGCGCTGATCGCGGTGCTGGCCAATCTCGGCGTCAACGTGACGCCGCTGATCGCCGGCGCCGGCGTGGTCGGCCTGGCCATCGGCTTCGGCGCGCAGACGCTGGTGCAGGACCTGATCACGGGGCTGTTCATCGTGGTCGAGGACTCGATCGCGATCGGCGACGTGGTCGAGCTGCCCGACCACAGCGGCACCGTCGAAGGGATGACGATCCGCACGATCAAGCTGCGCGACGGCAAGGGCGCGCTGCATGTGCTGCCATACAGCCAGATCAAGGCGATCAAGAACCTGTCGCGCGGCCATGCCTTCGCGGTGTTCAATATCGGCCTGCGCTACGACAGCGATCTGGACCGCGCCATGGCGCTGATCCGCGAGGCCGGCGACGAGATCGCGCAGGACATCCGCTTCACGCATCGGCTGCTGTCGGGGCTCGACATCCTCGGGCTGGACCGCTTCGATCCCTCTGGTCCGGTCGTGCTGGCCCAGTTCAAGACGCTGCCGCTGGCGCAGTTCGAAATCACGCGGGCGTTCAACGCGACGCTGAAGCAGAAGTTCGACGCGGCCGGCATCCGCATGGCGTCCCCTTACATGACGCTGCAGCTCGATGGCGGCGGCGCGGCCGAGGTCAAGCCGCTGATCGAGGGCGGCGCGGGGGCAGCATAGCGTCCACGGCATCGGCGTGCCGCTTCGCCAAACGAAAAGGGCGGAGATTTCAGCGCTGAAATCTCCGCCCTTGCCTTGCTTGCCGGACTACCCCGGTCCCCGTCCCGCTGGCGGGATCGGACCCGAATCATCGTATCGTTATCGTCCGCTCAGGCCGCCTTGCGATGGTGCTTGCGCTCGGGCCGGCATTCGTACTTGATCTCGTGCCGCCCGTCCTCGTAGACCACCTCGAGCCGCACGGTGAAGCCCCATAGCCGGGTGACATGGCGCACCACCTCCTCGAAGTTCTGCGCCAGCGGCCGGCGATCGCTCTGCAGATGGCGCAGCGTCAGCGAGCGGTCGCCGCCGACGTCGACGTTGGTGACCTGGATGTTCGGCTCGATATTGGACAGGTCGTACTGGCTGGCCAGCAGCTGCCGGATGCGCCGATAGCCCTCGTCGTCGTGGATCGCGGTCACGCGCAGCTTGCTTTCGCGGTCGTCGTCCAGCACCGAGAACAGCTTGAGCTCGCGGATCACGCGCGGCGACAGGAACTGCAGCAGGAAGCTCTCGTCCTTGAAGTTGCGCATCGCGAAGTCCAGCGTCTTGCGCCAGTCGCTGCCGGCGATTTCCGGCGCCCAGCGGTAATCCTCGTCGTCCGGGTGCTCGCACATGCGGCGCAGGTCCTGGAACATCAGGAAGCCGAGCGTGTAGGGATTGAGGCCGCTGTAGTAAGGGCTGTGGTACGGCGGCTGGTAGATGACGTTGGTATGCGCCTGCAGCAGCTCCATCATGAAGGCATCGTTGACCAGCCCCTGCTCGTACAGCTCGTGCAGGATCGTGTAGTGCCAGAATGTGGCCCAGCCCTCGTTCATCACCTTGGTCTGCCGCTGCGGGTAGAAGTACTGCGCGATCTTGCGCACGATGCGGACGATCTCGCGCTGCCAGGGCTGCAGCTTCGGGGCGTTCTTCTCGATGAAGTACAGCAGGTTCTCCTGCGGCTCCGGCGGGAAGGTGGCCTCGGTCTCTGGCGGTTCGTCCTCGGTCACCAGCGCGTGCGAACGGTGCTTCGGCAGGGTCCGCCACAGATCGTTGACCTGCATCTGCAGATAGTTCTCGCGCTCGGCCTGGCGCGCCTGCTCCTCGGTGATCGACAGCTTCTTCGGCCGCTTGTAGCGGTCCACGCCGTAGTTCTGCAGCGCATGGCAGGAGTCGAGCAGCAGTTCGACCTCCTGCTCGCCGTAACGCTGCTCGCATTCGGCCACGTAGTTCTTCGCGAACAGCAGGTAGTCGACGATGGCGTCCGCGTTGGTCCAGGTGCGGAACAGGTAATTGCCCTTGAAGAAGGAGTTGTGGCCATAGCAGGCATGCGCGATCGTCAGCGCCTGCATCGGCATCGTGTTCTCCTCCATCAGATAGGCGATGCAGGGGTTCGAGTTGATCACGATCTCGTATGCCAGGCCCATGTGGCCGCGCTGGTAGCTGCGCTCGGAAGCCAGGAAATGCTTGCCGTACGACCAATGGCTGTAGCCGACCGGCAGGCCCGCGGACGCATAGGCGTCGAGCATCTGCTCGGCGGTGATGATCTCGATCTGGTTGGGATAGGTATCGAGGCCGAAATCGGCCGCGATGCGCGCGATCTCCCGGTCGTACCGCTGGATCAGTTCGAAGGTCCACTCCGAACCGGTAGAGAGGTATGCCATGTCCCACCCCCATGTCGGCGGATCGCCATCGCAGCTCCGCCGGTTAGCCAAGGCCTGTCCGGTGCGGTGCCCTTGCATGGACCCCATGCCGGGCACCGGTACGCCAGGGTGTCAACGCATCGGCGCCCGGTGTCCGGTCAGGCCGCCTTCTTCTGAAACAGGTCGTGCAGCACAGGATAGATCTCGTCCGCGCCGATGATCCGCTGCATCGCGAAGTTCTCGTGCGCGCCCTTGACCGTCATGTACTCTTCCCACAGGTTCTGCGGCTCCTCGGACGCGACCTCGACATAGGCGTAGTACTGCACCAGCGGCAGGATCGATTCGCGCAGCAGCCGGCCGCACAGCTCCGAGTCGCCGGCCCAGTTGTCGCCATCCGACGCCTGCGCGCAGTAGATGTTCCACTGGCTGGCCGGGTAGCGGTTGTGGATCACGTCGACCATCAGCTTCAGCGCGCTCGACACCACCGTGCCGCCCGATTCGCGCGAATGGAAGAAATCTTCCTCGTCGACTTCCTTGGCGACCGTATGGTGGCGAATGAAGACGACGTCGATGCGTTCGTAGTTCCGCTTCAGGAACAGGTACAGCAGCATGAAGAAGCGCTTGGCCAGGTCCTTGCGGCTCTCGTCCATCGACCCCGACACGTCCATCAGGCAGAACATCACCGCCTGCGCCTGCGGACGCTTCTTCAGCACGCGGTTGTTGTAGCGCAGGTCGAGCTTCTCGATGAAGGGCACGCGGTCGATGCAGGCGCGCAGATGGCGCATCTCCTTCATCATCTCCTGCGCGCGGGCCGTATAGGGGCCCTCTTCCTCGAGCACCTCGCTGTACTGCTGCTCGAGCGCCTGCAGGCGCCGCTGGTAAGGCCCGGACAGCGCGATGCGCCGGCCGAGCGAGCTGCGCATCGTGCGCAGCACCGACAGGTTCGAGGGCGTGCCGTCGATCGAAAAGCCGGCGCGCACCTTGCGCACCTCGGCGATCTTGGCCAGGTGGCGCTTGGCCATGTCCGGCAGCGCCATGTCCTCGAAGAAGAAATTCAGGAAGTCCTCGCGCGAGAGCGTGAAGACGAAATCGTCCTCGCCCTCGCCCGAGTCGCTCGCCCGCGAGCCGGTTCCGCCCGCTCCTTGCTGCTGGCGGTCGAAACTGTCTCCGCGGACGAACTTCTTGTTGCCGGGGTGGATCCACTCGCGCTTGCCACCCTGGCCATGGTGGAAGATCGGCTCGGAGATGTCCTTGACCGGAATGGACACCTGCCCGCTCTGCTCGATGTCCATGATCTTCCGGCCGGACACCGCCTTCGCTACGGCTTGCCGAATCTGCTCGCGGTAACGCTTGATGAAACGCTGCTTGTTGACCGCACTCTTGTTGCCGCCATTCTCCCGCCGATCGATGACCGTGGCCATATTGGTTGCCCTCGTTCAGAGGCCCCGTGCAGGCGCCGTTACGATGATTTTCGAACGCGCAAGTACCACTCCACCAGCAGCCGGACCTGCTTGGGCGTATAGCCCTTCTCGACCATGCGGTTGACGAAGTTCTCGTGTTTCTCCTGGTCCTCGCGCGAGGACTTGGCGTTGAAGGAAATGACCGGCAGCAGGTCCTCCGTGGTGGAGAACATCCGCTTCTCGATCACCATGCGCAGCTTCTCGTAGCTGGTCCAGTTCGGGTTCTTGCCGCCGTTGTTGGCCCGCGCCCGCAGCACGAAGTTGACGATCTCGTTGCGGAAGTCCTTCGGGTTCGAGATACCCGCGGGCTTTTCCACCTTCTCCAGCTCGTCGTTCAGCGCGTTGCGATCGAGGATCTCGCCGGTGTTGGGATCGCGGTACTCCTGGTCCTGGATCCACAGGTCGGCGAACACCACGTAGCGATCGAAGATGTTCTGGCCATACTCGGAATACGACTCCAGATAGGCGGTCTGGATCTCCTTGCCGATGAACTCGACGAACGGCGTCGTCAGGTATTCCTTGATGTACGACAGCAGCTTCGCTTCCTGCTCCGGCGGGAACTGCTCGCGCTCGATCTGCTGCTCGAGCACGTACAGCAGGTGCACCGGATTGGCCGCGACCTCGGTGTTGTCGAAGTTGAAGACCTTGGACAGCACCTTGAACGCGAAGCGCGTCGACAGCCCGCTCATGCCCTCGTCGATGCCGGCGTAGTCGCGGTACTCCTGGTAAGACTTCGCCTTCGGGTCGACGTCCTTCAGGCTTTCGCCGTCGTAGACCCGCATCTTCGAGAAGATGTTCGAGTTCTCCGGTTCCTTGATCCGCGTCAGCACCGCGAACTGCGCCATCATCTTCAGCGTGTTCGGCGCGCATGGCGCGGCCGACAGCGAGCTGCTGCGCAGCAGCTTGTCGTAGATCTTGACCTCGTCGGACACGCGCAGGCAGTACGGCACCTTGACGATGTAGATCCGGTCGAGGAAGGCCTCGTTGTTCTTGTCGGCCTTGAACGATTGCCATTCGGCCTCGTTCGAGTGGGCCAGGATCACGCCGTCGAACGGAATCGCGCCGAAGCCTTCGGTGCCCTTGTAGTTGCCTTCCTGCGTCGCGGTCAGCAGCGGGTGCAGGACCTTGATCGGCGCCTTGAACATCTCGACGAACTCGAGCAGGCCGCGGTTGGCCAGGCACAGGCCGCCGGAGTACGAGTACGCGTCCGGATCGTCTTGCGGATAGTCCTCGAGCTTGCGGATATCGACCTTGCCGACCAGCGAGGAGATGTCCTGGTTGTTCTCGTCGCCCGGCTCGGTCTTCGCGATCGCGATCTGCGACAGCACCGAGGGCCGCAGCTTGACCACGCGGAAGCGCGTGATGTCGCCGTTGAACTCGTGCAGGCGCTTGACCGCCCATGGCGAGGCGATCGTGTTCAGATAGCGGACCGGGATGCCATAGTCCTCCTCCAGAATCTTGCCGTCTTCCTCGGGCGAGAACAGTCCGAGCGGCGATTCATGGATGGGCGAGCCCTTCAGCGCGTAGATGGGGATCTGTTCCATCAACGACTTGAGCTTCTCGGCGAGCGAGGACTTGCCGCCGCCAGGAGGCCCGAGCAGGTAGAGGATCTGCTTGCGTTCCTCGAGACCCTGTGCGGCATGCTTGAAGAACGAGACGATCTGCTCGATCGTGTCCTCCATGCCGTAGAACTCGCGGAACGCCGGATAGATCTTGATGACCTTGTTGAAGAACAGGCGCGACAGTCGCGGGTCGTGGTGCGTGTCTACCAGCTCTGGCTGCCCGATCGCGGCGAGCATGCGCTCGGCCGCGGTCGCATAGGCAGTAGGGTCTTTCTTACAGATCTCCAGGTACTCCTGGATGCTGTATTCCTCTTCCTTGCGAGCTTCGAAGCGCGTGGCGTAGTGGCCGAAAATGTCCATACCTCACTCCCGTCAGAGTCTCGTCCGAGGCGAACGCAGTCCGTCTGCAGGTAGGTACCCTGCCTCATTCCACGTATCAGCCTTTGAATACCGCCACCCCGGCTTGGCGGAAGACTGACCATGTTGCGAAGTCTTTACTTCATCATAGTCAAATAACGCCCAGGGGGAAGAGCTTGTTGACGCGCATTGCGCACTCGCAACGGCGCTGTCCTGCTCGTGAAAACTGCGTCCTGGCTGCGTGCGACTGAGCGGCACGCTGACCGGTTCGCACTGGGCGGTGCGACCATGTTCTGGGACACACCTTACACCTTTCCCTTTGGTGCTGCACTGACCCGTTTGTAACGATTGCTTCCGACGAGCATCGTCGACATACCGGGACTGCAAAACCTTGGAACGGGTGGGGTCGTACGTTGGCACATCCTGCATCGTTGCTGCGGCCAATGCCTTGCGCGCAACGTCGCACGACACGCTGTGGTCGTGTTCGCGGTGCGCGAGACCGGCATTGAAGCGGGGATCGAAACGGGATGAAAACGCAGCGCCGCGACATCGCGCATCGCGCTGCGGAAAAGCAGGGTTAACCCATCGGCCCGGGCGTGGGCCTGCTGTCGGCCCGGGTGTGGCGAAGCATCGTTCGCCGGTTGTCTCCATGCACCGTCGAGGCAATCGCGTCTCCCCTTTGGAATCGTGGCGCGCACCGTGCGGGTGCGTGCCCATTGGAATGCCGAAACCGCTACAGGTTCCAGCTTGCATTCGACCGCGTCGATCGCATCGCTGTCTCCCCGTCGCGGTTGCCCGCGCGGCGGCATCCGTCGGCCACCGTTGCCAGTACACCAGCAAGTTGCGGGCCACATGCGGCGCGCGAGTCGAATGGTCGGCGAAGGATCGGGGGACGAATGGCGGTCGTCGATGGCGATCGTCGACGGCGGTCGGCGACGATCAGGGGAAACCGCAATGCGCGGCGACTTGCGCGTCGGCGACAATCGATCGAACAGAATCGAGGAAGAGGCCGAACGCCGGAGGGAGAAGAGCGGGACAGAGGGACAGTGAAAGCGCCGGGCGTCAGCACCCGGCGGGCCGTGCTGCCAGTGCTGCCAGCGCGGCGGCACCGGCAGTGGCGAAATTCAGATCGGATCCCAGTTGATGACGTCGGGCGAGCGCTCCAGCGGATGGAAGCTGTTGCGCATTGCGGGGATCGCGATCTCGGCGATCGACTCCGGCGTCCACCCTTCGCTGGCGTGCACCGATCGCACCGGCCGCGGCTGGCTCATCAGCATGATCTCGTTGGCGCGCACCGCGAAGATCTGCGCATTGACCTCGCGCGCCGCCTCGCTGGCGAGGAACACGGCCATCGGCGCGACCTTGCCGGCTTCCATCTTCTGCAGCTTGGCCACGCGCGCCTGCTCCTCGGGCGTCTCCGACGGAATCGAGCTGGTCATCCGGCTCCAGGCGAACGGTGCGATGCAATTCGAGCGCACGTTGAAGCGGGCCATGTCCAGCGCGATCGATTTGGACAGCGCGGCGATGCCGAGCTTGGCCGCCGCGTAGTTGGCCTGGCCGAAGTTGCCGATCAGGCCGGAGGTCGACGTCATATGGACATAGGCCCCGCTCTGCTGGTCCTTGAAGTAAGGGGCGGCCGCGCGGCTGACGAAGAAGGTACCGTGCAGATGCACGTCGATCACCGCGCGCCATTCCTCCTCGTTCATCTTGAAGAACATGCGGTCGCGCAGATTGCCGGCGTTGTTGATCACGGCGTCGATGCGGCCGAACCGGTCCAGCGCGCACTGGACGATCGCGTTGGCGCCCTGCCAGCTCGACACGCTGTCGGTGTTGGCCACCGCCTCGCCGCCGGCGGCCCGGATCTCCTGGACCACGCGCTGCGCCGGTCCCGCATCGCCGCCCTCGCCGCTCAGCGATACGCCGATATCGTTGACCACCACGCGCGCGCCCGCGGCGGCCAGCGCCAGCGCGATGCCGCGGCCGATGCCGCCCCCCGCGCCGGTCACCACCGCGACCTTGCCAGCCATCGTGCCGGCCGTCCTGGCTGCCGCCGATCCTTCCACCTTCGCCGTCATCATCGGTCTCCTGTCCCACCTACGAGGTTCTATTGAAGCGGCATATACGATAAATTGCCGGCAGCGAAAGGGGAATTCGCCAATCCCAAAAGACGCCTTCCGCCGGCCGAAACCCTTCGTTCGATCCCGCCAAACCCATCACGACACGATGCATTACGACCTGACCGACCTGCGCCTGTTTCTGAACGTAGGGGAAACCCATAACCTCACGCGGGCGGCCGAACGCAGCTTCCTGTCGCTGCCGGCGGCGAGCACCCGGATCAAGCAGCTGGAGGAAGCGTTCCAGACGCAGCTGCTGATCCGCCAGGTCAAGGGCGTGCGCCTGACGCCGGCGGGCGACGCGCTGCTGCGCCATGCGCGCGAGGTCTTTCGCGAGCTCGAATGCCTGCATGCCGATCTGCGCCCCTACGCCAAGGGCGTCAAGGGCAAGGTCCGGCTGCTGGCCAACACCACCGCGACCAACTCGTTCCTCGCCAGCGCGCTGTCGCGCTTCCTGTCGGAGAACCCGGACGTCGACATCGAACTGGAGGAGCACCTGTCGCAGGAGATCGTCTCGGCGATCGGCGCCGGCGCGGCGGACCTTGGCATCGTCGCCGGCGAGGTCGCCACCGAGGATCTCGACGTGATGCAGCTGTGCAGCGACGAGCTGATCGTGATCGCGCCGGTCAACCACCCGCTGCCGCAGTTCAAGCGGCTGCATTTCGCCGATCTGCTCGACACCTGCCGCTTCGTCGGCCTGAACCAGTTCAGCGCGATCCAGTCCTTCCTCGACCGCATCGCCAGCGGCATGGGCAAGCGCATCAGCCTGCGCATCCAGGTCGGCAGCTTCGACGCGGTCTGCCGCATGGTCGAGGCGGGCGCCGGCATCGCGATCGTGCCCAACAGCTGCGCGCGCCGCTACGCCAGCCGCAAGGTGTTGCGCTTCATCACGCTGGAGGACGACTGGGCACGGCGCGAGCTGCGCCTGGTGCGCCGGCCCGGCCGGGAACTGCCGCAGTTCGCCGAGACGCTGGTCCACTACCTGATCGACGCGGCGCGCGAGCCCGTCTGAGCCGTCGCCGCCGCCACGGTGCCGCCGGGGAGCCGAGGTAAGGCGCGCCCTAAGCCGCTCTTTGGCAAATGCGAATGTCGGTGCGCGGCGGGCTCGGGAATAATGGCCGCATTCCCGTGATTCCCCGCGAAGGGCCCTCCGATGACGATCGACCAGGCGCGCGATGCGCATTACCCCGAAATCCGCGAAGCGGTGCGCGATCTGTGCGCCGGCTTCGATTCCGCCTACTGGCAGCGCGTCGAGCAGCAGGACGCCTTTCCCGAAGAGTTCGTCCAGGCGCTGACGCAGGCCGGCTGGCTGTCGGCGCTGATTCCGGAGACCTATGGCGGTTCGGGCCTGCCGCTGACGGCCGCTTCCGTGATCATGGAAGAGATCAATCGCAGCGGCGGCAATTCCGGCGCCTGCCACGGCCAGATGTACGTGATGGGCTGCCTGCTGCGGCACGGCTCCGAGGCGCAGAAACAGCGCTGGCTGCCCGGCATCGCCGCGGGCGAACTGCGCATGCAGTCGATGGCGGTGACCGAGCCGACCACCGGCACCGACACCACCAGGCTGAAGACCACCGCGGTGCGCCAGGGCGACCGCTACGTCGTCAATGGCCAGAAGGTCTGGATCTCGCGCGTGCAGCATTCGGACCTGATGCTGCTGCTGGCGCGCACCACGCCGCTGGACCAGGTCAAGCGCAAGTCGGAAGGGTTGTCGGTATTCGTGGTCGACCTGCGCGAGGCGATCGGCAACGGCCTGACGGTCCAGCCGATCCGCAACATGGTCAATCACGAGACCAACGAGCTGTTCTTCGACAACCTGGAGATCCCGGCCGAGAACCTGATCGGCGAGGAAGGCAAGGGCCTGAAGTACATCCTCGACGGGCTGAACGCCGAGCGGATCCTGATCGCGGCCGAATGTATCGGCGACGGCTACTGGTTCGTCGAGCGCGCCAGCCACTATGCGCGCGAGCGCGTCGTGTTCGATCGCCCGATCGGCCAGAACCAGGGCATCCAGTTCCCGATCGCGCGCTCCTACGTCAACGTCGAGGCCGCCAGCCTGATGCGCTACCGGGCCGCGGAGCTGTTCGACGCCGGCCAGCCCTGCGGCAAGGAGGCCAACATGGCCAAGCTGCTGGCCGCCGACGCCTCGTGGGAAGCGGCCAACGTCTGCCTGCAGACCCACGGCGGCTTCGGCTTCGCCGCCGAATACGACATCGAGCGCAAGTTCCGCGAGACGCGTCTGTACCAGGTCGCACCCATCTCGACCAATCTGATCCTGTCCTATGTGGCCGAGCACGTGCTGGGCCTGCCGCGGTCCTTCTAGGCCCGCAGCTTTCTGACGGTCGTTCCGCCGTTCCTGCCGCTCCCTGCCGCGCCAACCCGATCCACGCCAAGCCGATGCCCAGCTCCACAAGCTCCTATCCCACGCGCGAACTCTGCGAGTTCCTTGCCCGCTTCACGCTGTCCGAGGTGCCGCCGTCCGTGGTCGAACGCACCAAGGACCTGTTCCTCGACTGGATCGCCTCGGCCCTCGCCGGCAAGGATGCCCCGGCGATCCGCCGGCTGCAGGAGTTCGCCGTGGCGATGGGCCCGCAGCAGGGCCCATCCGAGGTACTGGTCGATCGCCGCCGCACCTCGCCATGGTTCGCCGCGCTGGTCAATGCCGCGGCCTCGCATGTGGTCGAGCAGGACGACGTGCACAACGGCTCGGTGCTGCATCCGGCCGCGGTGGTGTTTCCCGCGGTGCTGGCCGCGGCCCAGGCCGAGGGCAGCAGCGGGGCGCAGCTGCTGACCGCGGCGATCGCCGGCTACGAGGCCGGCATCCGCATCGGCGAATTCATGGGCCGCTCGCACTATCGCGTGTTCCATACCACCGGCACGGTCGGCACGCTGGCCGCCGCGGCCGCGGTCGCCAAGCTGTACGGGCTCGATGCCGAGGGCATCAACCAGGCGCTGGGCTCGGCCGGCACCCAGGCCGCGGGCCTGTGGGAATTCCTGCGCGACGCCGCCGATTCGAAGCAGCTGCATACCGCCAAGGCGGCGGCCGACGGCCTGATGTCGGCGCATCTGGCGCGGGCCGGCTTCACCGGCGCGCGCCGTATCCTGGAGGGGGCGCAAGGCATGGCGGCCGGCATGTCCAGCGACGCCGATCCGGCGCGGCTGACCGACGGCCTGGGCACGCGCTGGGCCACCGCCGAGACCTCGTTCAAGTTCTTCGCCTCATGCCGGCACACCCACCCGGCCGCCGACGCGCTGAAGGCGCTGATGCAGCGGGAGCGCGTCGATCCCGAGCAGATCGCCAGCGTGACCGCGCATGTGCATCAGGGCGCGATCGATGTGCTCGGTCCCGTGGTCGATCCGGTCACGATTCATCAGGCGAAGTTCTCGATGGGCACGGTGCTCGGGCTGGTCGCCTGGCATGGCCACGCCGGCCTGGGCGAGTTCGAGCAGCACGCGCTGCGCGATGCGCGCGTCGCGGCCTTCCGCGACAAGGTGGCGATGGCGCTCGACGCCGAGATCAACGCCGCCTATCCGCGCCAGTGGATCGGCCGCGTCACCGTGACGACCACCGACGGCCGCACGCTGGAAGCGCGCGTGGACGTGCCCAAGGGCGATCCGGACAACACGCTGAGCCGGCCCGAGCTCGAAGCCAAGGCGCTGCAACTGGCGGCCTTCCGCCAGGGCGCCAGCGAGGCGGAGATGCGCACGATCATCGCGCGCGTCTGGGCGCTCGAACACACGGACAGCATGGCGGACTGGTTGCCGGCCGCGGCCTGAACTCCTACGCTCGCAGAGACGGACGCGAAGACTGCCGTCCCTGCCGTTCCCACCACCCTGAGAGGATTCCCGTGGACCACCAATTGACGGCCGATCCGGCCCACGCCGATACCAACACCAAAACCAGAACGAGAACCAATACCAGCACGGACACCGAAGGCGATACCAGCCTCGAAGCGCTGCGCCAGTGGATCGGCCGCAGCGAAAGCCGCACCGAAACGCTGGCGCTGCAGCCCGTGCTCGGGCTCGCCGCCACGCTGGACCTGGACGGCGACGCGATCGCGCGCGGACCGCTGCCGCCGCTGTGGCACTGGCTCTATTTCCTGCCGCGCGCGCCGCAGCACAAGCTCGGCCGCGACGGTCACGCGGTGCTGGGCGGCTTCCTGCCGCCGGTGCCGCTGCCGCGGCGGATGTGGGCCGGCAGCGAGCTGGACTTCCAGCGTCCGCTGCGCGTCGGCGACACCGTGACGCGTACCTCGACGATCGAGGAAGTCCAGCAGAAGACCGGGCGCAGTGGCGAGCTTTGGTTTGTATCGGTCCGCCATGTACTGACCGTCGACGGCGAGACGGCGCTCAGCGAACGCCACGACATCGTCTATCGCGCGATGCCGGAGCCGGGCCAGGCCCAGCCGCCGCGCCCGCGGCTGGCGCACCAGCCGCAATGGCAGCGCCAGCTGCATGCCGATCCGGTGATGCTGTTCCGCTTTTCGGCGCTGACCTTCAACGGCCACCGGATCCACTACGACCACGACTATGTGCGCGACGTCGAGGGTTATCCCGGCCTGGTCGTCCACGGCCCGCTGCAGGCGGTGCTGATGATGGACCTGCTGGCGCGCGAACTGCCGCGGGCGAACGTCAGGCGCTTCGGCTTCCGCGGCATGGCGCCGCTGTTCGACCACGACCTCGTCACGGTCGGCGGCCGCCGGGACGAACAGCAGCCCGGTCGTGTGCTGCTGTGGACCGGCGACGATGCGGGCGGGCAGGCGATGGAGGGATGGGCGGTGGTGGAGGAATAGGCGCGCTCCACCGGCCTGCCATGTCGTCCCCGCGAAAGCGGGGACCCAGCGTCTTTCGCGACGTCGGGACTTCGGAAGACGCCGGGTTCCCGCCCGCGCGGGAACGACGCAACGGTTCCCCTGCACGTCAACGGGCGATCACTCCACCTCGATCTTCGCCGTCTTGACCACCCCGCTCCACAGCCGCAGCTCCCGCTCGATCCGCTCCGCCAGCGGCTTCGGCCCGGTGATGTTCAGGTCGTAGCCGCCCTGCGTCATCCGCTGGCGGAAGGCCGCATCGTCGCCGACGGTCTGCTGCGCCTTGACCAGCGTGTCGACCACCTCGGCCGGCAGCTTCGGCGGGCCGATCAGCGCGTACCAGCCGGTCACCGCATAGTCCTTCAGCCCCGACTCGACCATGGTCGGCACGTTCGGCAGCGCGGCGTTGCGCTCCTTTGACGTGACCGCCAGCGGCCGCACCTTGCCGCCCTGGATATGGCCGATCGCGGTGCCCGTGATATCGAACATGAAGGCGATCTTGCCGCTGATCACGTCGGTCATCGCCGGCGAATTGCCCTTGTACGGCACGTGCAGCATCTTGACGCCGCTCATCTGCGCCAGCAGTTCGGCCGACAGATGGTTGGACGCGCCGACGCCGGCCGAGCCGAACGCCACGCCTTGTGGGTGCTTGCGGGCGTACTCCACCAGCTCGCCGACGTTGCGGGCCGGGAAGTCCTTGTTGATCAGCAGCACGTTGGTGTAGTCGGTGATCAGCCCGATATGGCTGAAATCCCGGGTCGGATTGAAGTTGACCGCCTTCTGGATCAGCGGCGTCATCGTCATGGTCGGGCTGGCGACGAAGTACAGGGTGTAGCCGTCCGGCGGCGCCTTGGCCGTGATCTCGGCGGCGATCGCACCGCTGGCGCCGGCACGGTTGTCGACCACCACCGGCTGCTTCAGCACGCGTCCGAGGTAGTCCGCATAGATGCGCGCCGCGGTGTCGACCGGCCCGCCGGGCGTATAGCCGACGATCAGCTTGATCGGGCGCGACGGATAGGGCTCGGCCGCGGCGGCGCCTTCGCTGAGCGCCAGCGAGGCCACCGCCACCGCCGTCACTGGGACCAGCGCGCCCAGCACGGTCGCCAGCGTGCCGGCGGGCCGCCATCGTGTTTGCTTCGTTGCCATGCGTCTCCTCCTGAGGTGAACGGTCTGGCTCGGCCGGCGCACTTTGTTGTTCGCGCACGTTCGGTCCGCATGGGCTGGGTCCGTTTACATATAGAGAGAAGCCCTGGCGCTTGCGCCGATGCCATCACCGCAGTGTGTGGGGGCGCCGGCCCGCTCGCCATTTGCATTTGGCTAAGGCCGCCTTCCGCACGGCCGTGGGTGCGCTGCGGCAAACCGCGCGCACCGGATGGCACGGCGCGCGCGACGGCTCGACGCTCAATAGCAGCGCACGCCGTCGTCGTCGCGGCATGCCGGCTTCGGAGCAAGCACCGGAAGCAGACGCCGCGGATTCTGCAGTTCCTGCCTGACCGCTTCGACGCCGTGGATGGCCGCACGGTATCCGTGCCGCCGCGTCCCTTCCCCGCCCACCCGCACGACGACCGCCGCGCGCCCGTCGCGTGGCATCGGATAGACCTTCAGCTGCGCCCTGCCCGCGAGTTCGCCGCGGCCACGCATCGGCAGCCGGAACAACCGGATCAGCAGCGCCAGCAACGCGCCTTGCCAGTCGCCCGCGGCGAGCCTGTCGCGTACACCTGGGCCACAGATCGCCACGGCCTCATGCATGCGCCGCGCGTCTCCCACACGTACCGGGCGGATACGGCAGCGCAGCAGCACGCGCCGCGGGTCGCCGTCGTGCCGCCGCCCGGTGCGGCGCCACGGGCGGATCCGGAAGGCCAGGCACGCGTCCATCTCGGTGCCGCGAGCCCCCGGGGAATCTGCCGTGCCGCTCTCGGCCGCGGATTCAGTGGCGCCGCGTGGATCCGATGGCCGTTGCCAGCGCGAGAACTTGTGCAGGCGGATCTCGCCGCCTGCGCCCGCGGAAATCGTCAGGCGGCGCTGCACCGGCGCGGCGCCCGCATTGACGGCGTGCTCGTCGCGGCAGACCAGCGCCTCGTCGGCGATCGCCGCCGCGCACTCGATCAGCGCGGCGCGCCTGGCGACATCGTCGTGCGGCACGCGGTCCTGCACGGCACCATGCGGATCGAACAGGGCGCTGAGGCAATCGCTCAGGCGGATCAGCACCTTGACGCCCATCTCCAGTTCGAGCGCGGCGCAGGCGGCGTCGGGATCGATCGACCGGTCGCAGCCGCGCAGTCGGAGGCGGTATTCGCGCCCGATATCGGCGAACACCGAGCGCAGGCGGCCGCCGGCATCCGCTGCCAGCGTGACATCGATGCTGCCTTCGCCGAGAAACAGCCTGGCCGCGGTGCGCGCCACCTGCGCGGCATCGCGCGGCCGCAGCGGCGGCTGGCAGGCGCGGGATCGCGGGTCACCGATATGCGGCGTCGCGGGAAGGAACGAGGGCATCGGGCAGGTGGGCAGCGTCATGGGGCGGGCAGGCTCGCAGGAGAAGAACACTCGCGGACGATCCCCTGGCCGGTGGACTACACCTGACCGGCCCGCGAATCGCCATCGCCCTCTCTAGACGAGCGGCGCGGCGCCATCGTTGACCCGGATTGCCGACTTCGCGCGACTTCACCTCGGCTGGTGTCGCCAAATGAAAAAATGCGGGCGAACGCGTTAAGCGTTCGCCCGCATTGCTTTCGCTTGCTGCGGCATGCCGTCGCAGCACCGGTTCGAACGCCGAGCCGGCTATAGCGTCGCGGCCGTTCCCAGGATCGCGGTCGACTGGCTCGACAAGGTGCCGCCGTTGCCGTGCACCAGTGCAATCTCTGCACCGTCCACCTGCCGCTCGCCGCATTCGCCGCGCAACTGCCGCACCGCCTCGATCGTGATGAACATGCCGTACATGCCGGGATGCACGCACGACAGCCCGCCGCCGTTGGTATTGACCGGCACCCTTCCACCGGGCGCGATGGCGCCGCCGCTGACGAAGGGCCCGCCCTCGCCCTTGGCGCAGAAGCCGAGGTCTTCGAGGAACAGCAGCGTGTTGATCGTGAAGGCGTCGTACAGCTCGAGCACGTCGACGTCCGCCGGTTTGACGCCCGCCATCGCGAAGGCTCGTTCACCCGATTCCTTAGCGGCGGTGACCGTCAGATCCGGCATGCTCGAGATCTGCCGATGCCAGGTTGCGGTGGCGTTGCCGAGCACGTAGACCGGCGGCCTGTCCAGGTCCTTGGCGCGTTCGGCGCGCACCATCACATAGGCGCCGGCGCCGTCGGTGACCAGGCAGCAGTCGCGCACCGACAGCGGGTCCGACACCATGCGGGCGTTCAGCACGTCGTCGATGCTCAGGGGATCGCGCATCAGCGCATCGGGATTGAGTTGTGCCCATTTGCGCGCGGCCACCGCTACCTCGGCCAGGTGCTCGCGCGTGGTGCCGTACTGGTGCATGTGCCGCGCGGCCGCCAGGGCGTACGAGGTGATCGGCTGCATCGGCTGGTAGGGGTTCTCGTAAGGCTGCGGGTCCAGCACCGAGCGCACCTTGGCGATGCCGGCGCGGCCGACGGTCGAGGTGCGCTGGTTGCTGCCGTAGCAGACCAGCACCGCGTCGCAGATGCCGGCTTCGAGCGCCAGCATCGCGGGCAACATATGGGCGACGAAGCTGGAGCCGCCGATCATCGTGCTGTCGACGAACTTCGGATGGATACCCAGGTATTCGGCGACCGGCATCACCCACATGGTGGCGCCGACGCTGGCGGTGGCGATGCCGTCGATCTCGCGCATCGACATGCCGGCATCCTTGACGGCGGCCTTGGCCGCCTCCACCAGGATTTCCATTTCGGTCTTGCCGTGGGCCTCGCCGAGTCCGGCCTGTCCCACGCCGACGATGGCGACGCCACCGCGCAACGATTGTGCTCGCATCGCGTCAGCCCTCCATCGGATCGAACACCACCATGGCGGGAACGCCGTCGCCGGCGGCCGGCGCGACGCGCGCCTTGACGCGCATGCCGATGCGCACCGCCTGCGGTGCCACGCCCTCGACCCGGCTCATCATGCGCACGCCTTCATCGAGATCGACCAGCGCGACGTTGTAGTCGCCGCCCGCATCGGGCTTGCGGCGGATGACGCTGGTCGAATAGACGGTGCCGGTGCCCTTCGGATCGGTCCAGTCCAGCGCCTCGCCGCCGCAGTGCGGACACAGGTTGCGCGGATAGAACACGTGGCGGTCGCAGTCGCGGCAGTGCTGGATGCGAAAGCGCCCTTCGTTCAGCAGGGCCGCGTAGACGCGGTCCGGCCCGGGATCGGCCTGCGCCGCGGTGGTCGGTGTTGTCATGCTGTCTCCTGGCTCGATGCCTTCCGCGGGCAGCTTGCCGCAGTCATCGGCGCTTCGGCAATTCGCTTGTCCGGAAGGGTGGATTATTCGGTCGCGAAGGGGATACCCCTGCCCTCTCCCCCCCCCGCCCTCTCCCGCAAGCGGGAGAGGGAGAACGCCCGTGGTTGTTCGTCATCACAGCGGTCTGTTGCGCTCCTCGGCTTTGCAAGCGAGGGAGAACGCCTTCGGTCTAGGAAAATTCCGCTGGATTGCTCCCCTCTCCCGCTTGCGGGAGAGGGGCTGGGGGAGAGGGGCTGGGGAGAGGGCCAGCGCTCCAACCCCGCCCCCAAAAGCTCAAATCACCAACTCGATCAAGAACGGCCCCTTGCGCTTGTTCGCCATCGCGAACAGATCGGCAAAGCTGTCCATGTCTACCGCGCGCGCGCCCTCGACGCCCATGCCCGCGGCGAGCTTGACCCAGTCGAGATCGGGATTGCCGATGTCCAGCATGTCCAGCGCGGTCTTGCCCGGATTGGCGCCGACGCCGGCCAGTTCGCCCAGCAGGATCGCGTACTTGCGATTGGCCAGCACCACCACGGTGACGTCGAGCTGCTCGCGCGCCATCGTCCACAGCGACTGCACCGTGTACATGCCGGAGCCGTCGGCCTGCAGCGCGACCACGCGCCGGTCGGGTACCGCCACCGCGGCGCCCACCGCCAGCGGCAGGCCGGCGCCGATCGCGCCGCCGGTCAGCTGCAGCCAGTCGTGCGGGGCGGCATGCACGGTGCCGGGATAGAAGGCGCGGCCGAAGCTGACGCTTTCCTCGACCACGACCGCCTGCTCCGGCAGCAGCGCGCTCAGCGTCTGCGCAACCGCTTCCGACGTCACCGCACCCTTGGCGATGCCGACGGGTGCGACAGCCGGGGTGGCGCCATCAGGCACCGGCACCGCTGGCGCGCCGAGTGCGTCGGCCAGGCGCGCCAGCGCATCGGCCAGGTCCTGCTCCGGACGGGCCAGCACATGGATCTGCGCGTCCTCGGGATAGGGGCGCGGCGACTTGCCGGGATAGGCGAAGAAGGTCACCGGCGGCGGCGCGCCGACCAGGATCACCTGGCGGATGCCGGCCAGCCTGGCGCGCGCGGCGTCGCCCGAGTAAGGCACGCGCTCGACGGCGAAGCGGCCACGCCCGCGCGACACGCGCGCATTGGACATCGGCGTGATCAGCCGCGCGTCGGTGGCGGCGGCAATGCGGTGCGCATCGGCCAGCGGCGCCTCGCGCAGCGCCGTGCCGGCCAGCACCAGCAGCGTCGGCTGGCCCGAGCGCAGCCAGCGCGCGGCCTGCTCGATCGCGTCCGGGGACACCTTGGGCGCGCTCAGCGGCGGCAGCGGCGCGGCCACCTTGCCACCTTCGTCCCAGCACACGTCGGACGGCAGGATCAGGCTGGCCACGCCGCCGGGGGCGGCGCAGGCGGCCTGCACCGCGGCCGCGGCATCGGCGCCGACCTGATCGGCGCGCTGCGCGGTGCGGGTCCAGACCGATACGGGACGCGCCCAGCCCTCGGTGTCGGCTGTCAGCGGCGCATCGAGCGGACGGTGATAGGTGGCCTGGTCGCCGATGATATTGACGATCGGCGTCTGCGCGCGGCGCGCGTTGTGCAGATTGGCAAGGCCGTTGGCGAGACCGGGTCCGCAATGCAGCAGCGTCGCCGCCGGCTTGTCCGCCATGCGGGCATAGCCGTCGGCGGCGCCCGTCACCACGCCCTCGAACAAACCCAGCACGCAGCGCATGCCGAGGATGCGGTCGAGCGCCGCAACGAAATGCATCTCGCTGGTACCCGGATTGGCGAAGCAGGTATCGACGCCGCAGGCGAGCAGGGTCTTGACCAGGCTCTCGGCGCCGTTCAGCGTCTGCCCGGCTTGCTGGGTGGGGTTGGTCTCCATATTGCGCGCTTCCTTGGTGTCAGGTCGGTCGAATTGAAATCGGTTGGGGGATCGGTGCGGATTCGGTGCGCCGGCTTTCGCCTTCATCCGGCCAGGCCGCCGGGGTCGAGCAGGTCGAAGTCGAGGCAGACGTATTCGGTCGGAAATTCGATGCGCGCGTAATAGACGATCACGCCATCGGCGCACGCATGGCGGCGCAGTTCGGCGACCGGCGCGCCGACCGGCAGCGCCAGCGCCGCGGCCGATTCCGCGCCGGCCGCGATGATCGACAGCCGCTGCCGCGCGCTCGATACCCGCAGCCCCGGAAAGCGGTCCAGCACCGGCACCGACGCGCCCTGCCGGAACGCGCGCGGGTTGCGGGCGAACAGGCCTTCCTCGATATAGACCTCGCCGATCGCGAAGGGCCGGCCGTCGAGCCGGTGCAGCCGGCGCAGGAAATGGTAGGCGCACGCGCGCTCGGCCTCGCAGGGCAGGCCCAGCTCGTCCGGCAACGGCACGCTGCCCGCCGACTCGACCAGCGCCTCGGTGCCGAGCTGCTCGCCGACCTGGACCGCCTGGCCCCAGGTGACCGGCAGCGACACCGGCCGGCGGCGCTTGCAGCCGCCCTTGACGAAGGTGCCACGCCCGCGCGAGCGCGCGACCAGGCCTTCGTCGTCGAGCACCGACAGCGCGTGGTGCATCGTCATGCGCGCGACCCCGTATTGCCGGCACAGGTCCTCGAGCGACGGTATCCGTTCGCCGGGACGCCAGACCCCGCTCTCGATGCGGCGGCGAAAGATGGTCGCCAGCTGCAGATAGACCGGCTCGCGGCTGCGCGACAACAGTTCGGTCGAGGACAGGGAATCGGACATCGATGGGCGGCAGACGGTGGGCCGAAGCGCGGCGCAGGGCAGCGGACAGGCACGATGCAAACGCACGCGCGGCCGCGGGAAACGGACTCAGTGAGCGGACTCAGTGAGCGGACTCGATGAGCGGGCTCGGCGAACTGCCACTGTAATAAGGTCTAGTTACCTATACCACTAGGGTTTACCGCGGGTTGGTGCGGCATCACGCAGTCAGCGGCGGGACGGCAATGGCAAGTTCCGCTTACGTGCGCCGCTTCTCGTCTACCCGCAAAGGTTGGGTGACGTCCGTGCAGGGTCTGCGGCCAGAATGCGCCATGCCCCCTCTCCCCCGGGGGCAAGCGAGGCTGCCGCTCGCAGCCATTGATCCAGGAGCTTTTTCCATGTTGATGCGTGACGTGATTCCCCACATCCTGAACCGCGGTACCGGCCAGCTGGCGCAGGACCAGGTCGAAACCCCTCCCCGCAAGACGTTCCACCACACGATCGACATCTATCTGAAGGATTCCAACGCCTTCATGAACACCTACTTCGCGCGCTATTTCGAATGGCAGGGCATCTGCCGCGAGCGCTGGTTCCACGAATGCATCCACGGCAATCTGCTGGCCGCGGGCGGCGTCTTCGTGACCAAGCGCGCGCACCAGGAATATGTCGAGGAGACCTTTCCGTTCCAGCGTGTGGACTGCTACCTGAACACCTTCCAGGTCAAGCAGTGCTCGGCGTATCTGCTGTTCCGCTTCTGCGTCGACGAGCGGCCGGTGTCGCTGGGCTACCAGCAGATCGTGTTCGCCGACAAGGAGAAGCGGATCGCGCGATTCCCGAAGGAGATCGTCGAGCGGGTCAAGGAGTATGAGGTGAGCGCGCCGGTGCTGGCCAACTAGTAGCGGAGCAGGTCCGCCGCTCGGGCCGACCCCGCGGCACGGCCGTCGCGTCAGGCGGCCGTGCCGTGGCCGAGCGGCTGGATAGGCTGGATCGGCTGCATCGGCTCGATCCGCTCCAGCGTCTCGAGCGGGCCGATCGAGGCCGCCGCGTTCGCCGGCTCCGGCGGCTCGGCCGCCACGGCGACCGGCAGATGCAGCGTGAAGACGGTATGCCGGCCGGGCGCCGATGCGCAGTCGATGCGGCCGCCGAAGGCCTCCATCACGCGCCGGCAGAACGCCAGCCCCATGCCGGCACCGCTGCCGTGCGGCTTGGTCGAGAAGAACGGATCGAAGATGCGCGGCAGCACGTCCGCCGGAATGCCGGGACCGGTATCGCGCACGCGCAGCTGATAGAAGCCGCCCGATTCGCACGCGGAGATCTCGATGCGCCCGCCGTCGCGGGCCTCACGCTGGTGCGCGCGCATCGCCTGCAGCGCGTTCTTCAGCAGATTGAACAGCACGTAGACCAGCAGCGTGTCGGAACCGCGGAAGCGCCAGCCGGCCGGTATCGACTGCACGGAAACCCGCTCGCGTTCGCCGGGGCGGAACGGATAGCGCTCCAGCGCGGACTCGACGCAATGAGCAACGCCGTGCGGCACGAAGCTGCCGCGGTCCAGCCGCTCCAGCGTGATCGACGCCAGCGCCATCTCGATCACCGCCTGCGTGCCATCGACCTCGCTCCGGATCGCGCGAAGCAGCGTCGGCAGCCGCTCGAGCTGGCCGGGGCGCAGGCTGTCCTCGATCAGGCCGTGCTCGACGGCGCGGCGGTAGCCATCCAGCACGGTCGGCCAGGCGACCGCCAGCTCCTGCGTCTGCATGCGGATGGTCGCCAGCGGCGTGCGCACCTCGTGGGCCACGGTGGCGGCCAGCGAGTACGGATGCATCAGGTCGTAGCGCACGATCGACAGCGCGATGATGCCCAGGCTCACGGCGATGAAGACCACGCCCGGCGGATAGATGTCGTGGCCGTAGTTGACCGCATAGTCGATCGCCGCCAGCGAATACAGGCCCAGGCTCCACAGGCACAGCGTCAGCCGCTGGCGCTTCTCGCCCACCGCGTCGCGGCGCGCATCGAGCAGCAGCCAGCCGCTGCGCAGCGCCAGCAGCACGGTCTGGGCGACATGGATCGGATGCAGGATCCCGGCGCGCGGGTAGTTGCCGAAGCTGTAGATGTAGTAGTCGGAGACCAGCCGATCGGATACCAGCAACACCACCGCCAGCAGCAGCGACATGCCGTAGGACACCAGCAGCCACGGCCGCTCGCCGCGGCGCTCGGTCACTTCGGTGATGAAGTGATAGAAGGTGGTCGGCAGGAAGACGATGAACAGATAGCCGACCTTGGCCAGCAGCAGCGCCACGTCGGGATGCGTGGTCTGGAACAGGAAGGCCCAGGTGCCCTGCCACGCGAACGTGGTCGCGCACATCAGGAAGAAGGTCGTGGTCAGGCGCGTGACGCCCCTCGTCACCAGCACGTAGAGGCCGTAACCGAGAAAGATCGACGAGACGAAGGCGGGCAGGATGGCGTACATGGCGTGACCGTTTGAGCTGCCAGACCGGCGGAAAGCGGACATGGTATGCCCTAACGCTCCGCCGCCGTACTGATTTCGGTTGCACTCTGCGGTAACCGAGGTTGAATACGCCATCCCCGATCGGGGGTAGCACGCCGGTAGGGTTGCGAGCTTGCAATCCCCCTGAAAATGCGGGGCCTGGCGCGTCCGAAGCCACTGTTGGCGGCATAATGCGCGCTCCAGTGTCCACGCCACCGCGCCGCCGGCACCGACGCCTGCGCGTTCGCGCCCTCCTTTCGTATGCCCACCTCCCCGATCGCCGGCTCGCGCGCCGGCTGGCTGACCCTCTTCCTGCTGGCCTTCCCGCCGTTGAGCTGGGCCGGCAACGCCATCGTCGGCCATCTGGCGGCCGGTGCCGTGCCGCCGATCACGCTGAACTTCCTGCGCTGGCTGCTGGCCGGGCTGCTGCTGACGCCCCTGGCGTGGAGCGGCGTGCGCGAGCACGCGGCGGCGCTGCGGCGCCACGCGGGGCTGATCCTTGCGCTTGGCGTGCTGTCGATCGCCAGCTATAACGCGCTGCAATATCTGGCGCTGACGACGTCGACGCCGATCAACGTGACGCTGATCGGCGCGTCGATGCCGCTGTTCCTGCTGGCAGTCGGCGTGACGTTCTTCCGCGAGCCGGCCACGCGCAGCCATATCACGGGCGCGCTGCTGTGCCTGGTCGGCGTGACGTTCGTGCTGGTGCGCGGCGAACTGGGCCGGCTCGCGCAGCTCGACTTCGTGCCCGGCGACCTGTTCATGCTGGCGGCGACGCTCGCCTGGAGCGGCTATACGTGGCTGCTGCGCAAGCAGCGGCCGGCGCTGCCGCTGATCGTGCTGCTGTACGCGCAGATCGTCGCCGGCGTGGTGGTCAGCGTGCCCTTCGTCGCCTGGGAGCTGGGCATCGCCGGCCAGACCATCGTCTGGAGCCCCAGCACCTTCGGCATCCTGGCCTACGTCGCCACGGTGCCGTCCCTGCTCGCGTATTTCGCCTGGGATCGCGCGGTCGCGCGCGCCGGCGCGCAGCTGCCGGTGTTCTTCGTCACGCTGACGCCGGCCTTCGCCGCGATCCTGTCCACGCTGCTGCTCGGCGAGTGGCCGAACTGGTACCACGGGGTCGGACTGGCCGCGATCGTGGCCGGGATCTGGGTCGCGCAACGCCGCTGATCGGGGCACCGGATCGGAGCGCGCATGGCATCGCGACGGCGACGGCCGCGAGGATGGTGGCATCCGCGCGACACATTGCACGGCCCAACCGCCAAATCACGCCGAAAACCCCTTGAAAATAGGCACCGTTCGCGCGTTTTGCTATTCTGTGCGCGGCGCTGCCCGGCGGCATCCGACGGTACTGCGCTCCAACATTGAACCTGTTCACGACATCGATATGGCCACCAAAGCTAAACCGACCGCGAAGACTGCAGCAACCAAGACCGCCGCCAAGGCGCCCGCCAAGAAGGCCGCCGCTCCGGTGAAGGCCGCCAAGAAGGCTGCGCCGGCCGCAGCGCCGACGCCCAAGCCGCTGAAGGACACCTTCAACAAGTCCAGCCTGGTGTCGCACCTGGTCGCGCAGACCGAGCTCGATCCGAAGACGGTCAAGACCGTGCTGGCGCAGCTGGAAAGCACCATGATCGGCGCGCTGAACAAGAAGGGCGCGGGCGAATTCACGCTGCCCGGCCTGCTGAAGGTCACCGCCGTGCAAGTGCCCGCCACCAAGAAGCGTTTCGGCAAGAACCCGTTCACCGGCCAGGAGCAGTGGTTCGCTGCCAAGCCGGCCTCGGTCAAGGTCAAGGTCCGCGCGCTGAAGAAGCTGAAGGACGCGGCGCTGTAATCGGCCCGCATCCCCGGCCTGCCTCGGCGCGATACGCGCCGGCACGCAAACCCTCGCCGCGTTGAGGCGAGGGTTTTTTATTGTGCGCGCCGGGAACGCGGTTAGAATCGCCCCCGCTGCGTTCCCGACGTCGTTTTCGACAACGATGTTCCGGGCGGCGCGGCCGTAAGCGTTTACGTGAATCAACGCATCACCAGCGGCACCTGCGGCCGACTGGCGGTGTGCGTTGGCCGCTTGCGTCATCCCTCGCGTCTGCGTCGTTTCCCGTCCGTCGACCGTTCCGGTGCCGCCCTCTCTGTGAAGGAGTGGCGGTCGATGTCGAACGTCCTGCAAGATTCTTCGCTGCGCCGGCTGGTCTGGATGACCGTCGCGCTGTTTCTGACCTACCTCGCTGTCGCCATGGCGATGCCCGCCGTGGCGCTCCATGTCGTGCAGGCCCTGGGCATGGGCAATGTCGGCTCCGGCCTGGCCGTCGGCATTGCCTTCCTGTCGACGATCCTGAGCCGCGGCTGGGCCGGACGGCTGGCCGACGAACGCGGCGGCAAGGCCGCGATGTTCCGCGGTCTCTTCCTGTACGCGCTCGCGGCGCTGTTGTGCTGGTGGTCGTCGTTGCCATCGCTCGGCCACGGCACGGCCGCCTATGCGGTGCTGCTCGCGGGCCGGCTGCTGCTCGGGCTTGGTGAAAGCGCGGCGCTGGTCGGCATGCTCGCCTGGGGCATGGCGACGATGGGACCGGCGCGCTCGGGCCTGGTGATGGCGCTGGTCGGCACCGGCATGTACGGCGCGTTCGCCGCGGGCGGGCCGGTGGGGCTGTGGCTGCTGGAGCGCTGCGGCTTTGCCGGGCTGATGCTGGTCTGCGCCGCCATGCCGGTGCTCGGCGCGCTGATGCTGTGGCGAACGGTACCGGCTGCACCGCCGAAGACGGGACCGCGCCCGCCGTTCGTGCAGGTGCTGGGACGCATCTGGCAACCAGGCGTCGTGGTCGGCCTGCAGGGCATCGGCTTCGCCGCGCTGGGCGCCTTCTTCCCGCTGTATTTCCTGGCCAATGGCTGGCATGGCGCCGGCTACGGCCTGACCTGTTTCGGCCTGGACTTTGTCGCGATTCGCCTGCTGTGCGGCACCTTGCCGGACCGGTTCGGCGCAGTGCCGGTGGCGCTGGTCTCGCTGCTGGTCGAAGCCGCGGGACAGGCGATGCTGTGGCTCGCACCCGGGCCCGGCGTGGCGATGATCGGCGCGTTGCTGACCGGCATCGGCTGCTCGATGGTGTTCCCGTCGATGGGGCTGGAGGCGGTCAGACGCGTGCCCGCGCATCTGCGCGGTACCGCGATCGGCGGCTTCGCGGCGTTCCAGGACCTCGCTTACGGCGCGACCGGTCCGTTGGCGGGCTGGGTCGCCGACCAGTTCGGCCACGCGCAGGTCTTCATGGTCGGAACGCTTGCCGCCGCGCTGGCGGTGCTGATGACCTTGCGGCTGCGCGGCCGTTCATGCGCGCACCCGCAGGCCGATTCGTCTGCCGCCCCTTAGCGGGTCCAATACCCGGGGCGCCGCACGACATGCCCGTGCGAGTCCCGGACCCAGCGCTCGGGCACATAGCGGTGTCCCGGGCGCGATACGTAATGGCCATGGCCGTGGTGCGGACGCGCATGGTAGCGATGGTAGTCGTGGCGATGGTGGCGGTGCCGCACATGCGGCGGAGCCGGACGATAGTGCTCGTGCCGATGGTAGCCATGCCGATGATCGTGGCGGTCCGAATGCGCCTGGGCGGGCGAGACAAGACCGAACATCGCGCCGGCGGCCAGCGTTCCGAGTGCGATCAGCAATTGGCGAGTCATGTTTTTCTCCTGATGCGCTGCCCGGCTTGGCGGCGCGTTGAACATGGCTCGACTGTAGCGATCTGGAACGGTCCTGGACGGATGCAGTTGTAAGCCAGTCTCACAAGCGGGCACACCGTGGAGCGTGCCGTGGATACCCTGGCGGCGAACGGCCACGCCATTGCCGGCCGAAGATAGCGGCCGTTGTACCTGTCTTGCCCGCATGCGGCCGGTGATGAGGCCGCGCTCGCCGCGTAATGCGGCGTTACAGCCGAAATAACTGTTTGCGACTATCGCGCCGCAGCGGCCTCGCGCTCGCGCGCCGCGCGCATCGCCACTGCCTTCTTCTGCAGCGCGTGTTCGCGCATCAGCGTCTCGACCGTGGCGCCATCGCGCGCCAGCAGCGCGGTGACGAAGCGCTGGTGGTCGTCCACGCCGTGGGCCCATTCGTCCTGGTCCTGGTTCGAGCGGAAGCGCAGGTTCTGCACGCGCAGATTGAGCCGGCGATGCGTGTCCGCCAGGGTGGGGTTATGGGCGGCGGCGCTGATCGCCAGATGGGTGCCCATGCTGGCCTCGTAGTAGGCGTGCAGATCGCGGGCGGCGTAGGCGTCCAGCATCGCGCGATGCAGCCGGGCAATCTGCGCCAGCTCCTCGTCGCTGGCCTTCTCGGCGGCCAGCCTTCCGGTCAGTCCTTCCAGCACGGCGAGCACGTCGAACACATCGGCGACATCGCGCTCGGACATCGCGATCACCTGCGCGCCGCGCTTGGGCAGCAGCATCACGAGCCCGTCGGCGGCAAGGATCCGATAGGCCTCGCGCAGCGGCGTGCGCGAGACGCGCAGCCGCTCGCACAGATCGCGCTCGTTGAGCCAGACGCCGGGTACCAGCGTGCCGTCGATGATCAAGTGCCGCAGGCGCTCGGCGACCACCGCGGCCAGCGTCGGATGCGCGATCGCCAGCGGGTCGTCGCCGTCCGCGGACAGCGACGCGGCAACGGTCGCGGGACCGGTGCGGCGGCCGCGCTCGCCGCCGGCGCGCGCTTGCGGCAGGTCCGGCGCCAGCGTTGCGGGGGCGTCTTCCCGTTCGTTTACCGGGTAAACCATGGGCGATGCATCCTTTGTGAAGGCGTTGATTTGGGATATGGTATACCAAATCAACGGTGCGGCAAGACGTCATATTGCCGGGCCGTCAGCCGAGCCGTCAGCCAACCCCGCCAGGAGCGCCTTCGATGACCGTGATGCCCGCTTCCGCTTCTCCCGACCCCCACCCAGACTCGCAGCGGGGCAATACCGACGACAGCCCGGTGCTGACGCTCCGTGACGGCCCAATCGCCACCGTCGTGCTCAATCGTCCCGCCAAGCTCAACGCGATGACGTTGTCGATGTGGCAGCAGCTGGGTGAGGCCTTCCGCGCGCTGTCCGCCGACGACGGCGTGCGCTGCGTGATCGTGCGCGGCGCCGGCGAGCGGGCCTTTTCGCCGGGCAACGATATCGGCGAGTTCGCCCAGGCGCGCTCGAACAAGGCGCAGGCCACCGCCTACGGCAAGGTGATGCATGCCACCGCGCAGGCGCTGCAGGACTGCCGGCATCCGGTGGTCGCGCAGATCCACGGCATCTGCGTCGGCGGCGGACTGGAGATCGCGGCGATGGCCGACATCCGCATCTGCGGCCAGGGCAGCCGCTTCGGCGCGCCGATCAAGAACCTCGGGCTGGTGATGGCCCATGCCGAGATGGCGCCGCTGATCCGGCTGATCGGCGAGTCGCGCACGCTCGAGCTGCTGTTCGAAGGCAGGATCGTCGGCGCCGACGAAGCCCATGGCATGGGGCTGGTATCGCGCGTGGTGCCCGACGACCAGGTCGCCGCCGAGGCGGCCGCGACCGCGCAGCGCATTGCCAGCGGCGCGCCGCTGGTCGCACGCTGGCACAAGAAGTTCGCGCGCCAGCTGGCGGCCGGCACACCGCTGGGCGAGCGCGAGCGCGACGAGGCGTTCGACTGCTTCGATACCGAGGACTTCCGCACCGGCTATCGCGCCTTCCTCGCCAAGCAGACGCCCGAGTTCCACGGCCGCTGAGCGGCATCCATATCGAAAGGACAGCGATGGCATCCCCCATGCAATCCGAACGCACTGCGCAGGCCGGCGCCCTCTCCGGCATGCGCGTGCTCGAGCTGGCCCAGATCATGGCCGGCCCGACCTGCGGCATGATGCTGGCCGACCTCGGCGCGGACGTCATCAAGATCGAGAAGACCGACGGCGGCGACGATGCGCGCGGCTATCGCGATCCACGCATCAACGGCGTGTCGGCGCCCTTCCTGATGCTGAACCGCAACAAGCGCGCGATCGCGCTCGACCTGAAGACGCCCGAGGGCAAGGAGGTGCTGCTGCGGATGGTGCGCGACGCCGACGTGCTGATCGAGAACTTCCGCAAGGGCACGCTCGAAAAACTCGGGCTCGGCTACGACGTGCTGTCGGAGATCAATCCCGGCCTGATCTATTGCGCGATCTCGGGCTATGGCCGCACCGGCCCGGCCGCCGACAAGGGCGGCTTCGATCTGATCGCGCAGGGCTATACCGGGCTGATGAGCATCACCGGCGAGGAAGGCGGCCCGCCGCTGCGCACCGGCAACTCGATCGCCGATATCAACGCCGGCATCCTGGCGGCGGTGGGCATCCTGGCCGCCTATCAGCACAAGCAGAAGACCGGACGCGGTCAGATCGTCGAGACCTCGCTGATCGAGGCCGGGCTGCAGCAGCTGTACTGGCATGCGGCGATCCATTTCGCCACCGGGGAGTCGCCGGGCCCGAGCGGCTCGGCGCATGTGCTGGCGACACCGTACCAGGCCTTTCCGACGCAGGACGGCCACATCATCGTCGGGGGCGCCAACGAGAAGAACTGGGAACGGATCGCGCAGGTGCTGGGCCGGCCCGAGTGGCTGACCGATCCGCGCTATCGGCTGAACTCGGACCGCATGCGCCACCGCGACACCTTGCTGCCCGCGATGGCCGAGATCCTGCGCACGAAGCCGTCGGCCGAATGGCTGGCGGCGTTCGATGCCGCGGGCGTGCCGGCCGGACCGGTGCATTCGATCGGCGAGGCGCTGTCGCACCCGCAGACGCTGGCGCGCGAGATGGTGGTCGAGCAGCAGCATCCCGAGGCCGGGCCCGTAAAGAGCATCGGGCTGCCGATCAAGCTGTCGGAGACGCCGGCGCGGTACGTGCGGCCTTCGCCGCGGCTGGGGGAGGACACGCGGGCGTTGCTGGCGGAATGCGGGTATGGCGAAAAGCAGATCGCGGAGATGCTGCGGGCCGGCGTAGTGAGGGACGTTGCGGGGGCCGAGGGATAACGGGCGTTGTTTGCCCTCTCCCCCGCCCCTCTCCCGCGAGCGGGAGAGGGGAGCAGACCGCAGGGATTCGACACGCTCGAGTTCTCCCTCTTCCCCGCCCCGCTCCCGCAAGCGGTAGAGGGGAACAGACCGCGGGCGTTCGACATGCTCAAGGGGTTGGGGAGAGGGAGGTGGTGTTACAACGACCGTTCAAACCACCGCCGCGTCATCCCGCCGAACCTCCACGGCTTCCCCCTCCTCCTCCGCCGCCTCATCCGGCCAACTGCGGCCAACCATCCATTCGTACAGCGTCGGCAGCACGATCAGCGTCAGCACGGTCGCGGTAATCAGCCCGCCGATGATCACGATCGCCAGCGGCCGCTGCGTCTCCGAGCCGATCGCCCGCGAGACCGCCATCGGGAACAGGCCCAGCATCGCCAGCAGCGCGGTCATCAGCACGGTCCTCAGGCGGTCCATCGACCCGGCCAGCACCGCCTGGCGCAGCGGCAGCCCCTGCTCGCGCAGCTGGTTGAAGTAGGTCACCATCACCACGCCATTGAGCACCGCCTGGCCGAACAGCGCGATAAAGCCGATCGCCGCCGACACCGACAGCGGAATGCCGGTCAGGAACAGCGCGAACACGCCGCCGACCAGCGCGAAGGGGATGTTCGACAGGATCAGCGTCGCGCTCTTGAACGACTTGAATGCCTGGAACAGCAGCAGGAAGATCAGCAGCACCGACAGCGGCACGACGATCGACAGCCGCGCCATCGCGCGCTGCTGGTTCTCGAACTCGCCGGACCAGCCGATCTTGACGTCGTCGGCGCGCACGTTCTTCGCCACCAGCGCCTGCATGTCCTTGACCACGCTGCCCATGTCGCGGTCATGGATGAACACGCCGATCGATGTGGTGCGCTGCCCGTTCTCGCGGCTGATGTTCATCGCACCGGACGCCGCATGGAAATGCACCAGCTGCGACAGCGGCACCTGCGCCCCCTCGGCGGTCTGCATCAGGATGTTCGGCAGGTTCGGCAGCGCGCGTTCGCCGGGCGCCAGCCGTACCACCACGCTGAAGTGCTTCTCGCCCTCCCACAGCTCGGTGGCCGCCTTGCCGGCCAGCGCGGTCTCCATCAGGTCCTGCACGTCGGCCACATTGATGCCGTAGCGCGCCGCCTGGGCCCGGTCGAAGTCGAGCAGATACTGCGGCAGCTCGCCGTCGCGGTCGATGAAGGCGCGCATCACGCCCGGGACGGTCTGCACGTTGGCCAGGATCTGGTCGGCGACGCGCTTGTTCTGTTCGAGGCTGTCGCTCTGCACCTTGATGACGATCTGGCCCTTGATCTGCGAGATGCTCTCGAGGATGTTGTCGCGCACCGGCTGCGAGAAGTTCGGCTCGATGCCGGGCAGCTTGCGCAGGTTCGCGTTGATCTCGCCGATGATGCGCCGCTTGTCGAAGCCGCGCCGCCACTGCGCTTCGGGCTTCAGGTCGACCAGGATCTCGACCGTATTGATCAGCTTCGGATCGGTGCCGTCGTCCGGCCGGCCGACCTTCGAGATGGTCGACTTGACCTCGGGCGTCTGCCGGATCGTCCGGCGCAGCCGCGCCGCCTGCTCGCGCGCCTCGTCGGTCGATACCGAAGCCGGCAGGTCGAAGCTGACCCACATCGCGCCCTCGTCGAGCTCGGGCAGGAACTCGCTGCCGAGCAGCTTGCCGACGCCGGCGGTGACGACCAGCAGCGCCACCGCGCTGGCCACCACCGCCCGCTTGTGGTCCAGCGCCCATGCCAGCATCGGCGCATAGGCGCGCTTGCACAGCCGCACCACCGCGTTGTCGTGGTGCGCGATGTCCTTCTTCAGCAGCAGGTAGCACAGCAGCGGCACCAGCGTCAGCGACACGATCAGCGAGCCGACCAGCGCGCCCGTCACCGTGTACGCCATCGGCGCGAAGATCTTTCCTTCGTGGCGCTGCAGCGTGAAGATCGGCAAGTGCGCGGCGATGATGATCACCATCGAGAACACCGTGGGCCGGCCCACCTCGGTGACGGCGCGCGCGATCGCCTGCAGCCGCGCGCGGCTGTCGCGGATCTTCTGCTCCTTCAGCTCGCCGAGGCGCTTGAAGATGTTCTCGACCACGATCACCGCGCCGTCGACGATGATGCCGAAGTCCATCGCCCCCAGCGACAGCAGGTTGGCCGGAATGCCGACCCAGGTCAGGCCGAGGAACGTCGACAGCAGCGCCAGCGGAATCACCAGCGCAACGATCGCCGCGGCACGGACGTTGGCCAGGAACAGGTACAGCACCGCCATCACCAGCAGCGCGCCCTCGACCAGGTTGCCGAACACCGTGTGCAGCGTCTTGTCGATCAGGTCGGCACGGTCGTAGTACGGCACGATCTCGACGCCGCGCGGCAGGATCTGCTCGTTGAGCTGCGCGATCTTCGCCTTCAGCGCCGTCAGCACCTCGGAGGGATTCTCCCCCTTGCGCATCACCACGATGCCGGAGACGATGTCCTCTTCGTCGTCCTGCGCCATCAGGCCCTGCCGCGGCGCGGCGCCGACGCGCACCTCGGCGATGTCCTTGACGAGGATCGGCGTGCCGTTGACCTCGGACACGACCACGTTGGCGATATCGGCCGAGCTGCGGAAGCTCCCCAGCGAGCGCAGCAGGAACTGCTGCCGCCCTTGCGCGACCGCGCCGCCGCCGGCGTTCGAGTTGCCGCGCTGCAGCGCCTCGAACAGCTGCGCCAGCGAGACATGCGCGTCGCGCATGCGCGCCAGGTTCGGGTTGACCTCGTACTGCTTGATGGTGCCGCCGATCGTCACCAGGTCCGCGACGCCGGGCACCTGGCGCAGGTTCTTCTCGACCACCCAGTCCTGCAGCGTGCGCAGCTCCTGCGGCGTATGGCCCTTGCCCTTCAGGCGGAAGCGGTAGATCTCGCCGATCGCGGTCGACAGCGGGGCCAGGTCGGGCTGCACGCCGTCGGGCAGATCGACGCCGCGCAGGCGCTCGATCACCTGCTGGCGCGCGGTGACATCGGTGGCCTTGTCGTTGAAGGTCACCATCAGATAGGACAGGCCGAACTGCGTGTGCGAGAACACCCGCACCGAATTGGGCGTGCCGGCCAGCGCGGTCTCGATCGGGATCGTGACCTGGCGCTCGACCTCTTCGGCCGCGCGGCCCGGATACAGCGTGATCACGTTGACCTGCACGTCCGAGACATCGGGAAAGGCCTCGATCGGCAGGTTCTTGAAGGCCGCCAGGCCGCCGGCGACGAACAGCGCCAGCCCCATCCAGACGAACAGCTTCTGGTGCAGCGCGAAATGGACGATGCGGGAGATCATGACGCGGCCGGCCTCATCGAGCTTGCTGGCGCAGCGCGGCCTGCGCCGCGCTGGCATCGCGCAGGATGTCCTGCAGATAGAGATTGCCTTCGGTCACCACCTGCATGCCGGGCTCGAGCCCCGACACCACCTCGGTGAGGCCGGGCAGGCTCGCGCCCACCTTGACCTCGTGCCGCTCGAAGCGATGGGCATCGGCGCGCACGAACACATAGTGATGGTTGTCGGCGAGGAACACAGCGCGGGCCGGCACCGCGATGCCGTCGAAGCCCGCCGCCTCGATCCGCGCGGTGACGAACATTTCGGCCTTCAGCTTGCGCTCGGCGTTCGGCACCGACAGACGGACCTTGATGCTGCGCGCGGCCGGATCGACATAGTCGGCGATCTTGACCACCTTGGCGGGGAAGGACTCGCCCGGATAGGCGGCCGAAGTCAGCGTCACGCTGCCGTTCGGGCGGAACAGCGCCAGATCCGCCTCGGCCGCATCGAGCTGCGCCCACAGATCGGACGGGTCGGTCAGCAGGAACAACGGCGCGGCAGGCGGCTGGTCCGGCCGCAGCTGCATGCCGGGGTTCAGGTTGCGTTCGACCACCAGGCCGGAGATCGGCGCGCGCAGCGCGAAGCGATCCGGCGCGCCAACGCCCACGCTCCCCGGCTTGCCCAGTTCGCCGCCGACCTGCCGCAGCGCCGCCTGCGCGCGCTGCAGTTCGGCACTGGCGCGCGCGGCTTCGGCCTGGGCCTGCTCCAGGTCCTTCTGCGCGACGATGCCGGCGCCATACAGCTCGCGTTGCCGCGCCAGCCCCTTGGACGCCAGCGCGGCATCGGCGGCCGCCTTGCGCGCGTCGGCCTGCGCCGCGCCGAAGTCGGGCGAGGACAGCAGCGCCAGCGGCTGGCCCGCGGCGACGGTGGTACCGGGCTGCACCAGGATCTCGGCGACGCGGCCGGCGAACGGGCTGGTCACGCGCACGGTACGGTCCTCGTTCCAGACCAGCCGGCCGGGCAGCGTCAGCACGCGCTCGGCGCCGCGCCGCACCGGCTCGGCGGAAACGCCGGGCAACGACTTGACCGTATCGGGGAAGATGATGGCCGCACCTTCGACGCGCGGCGACTCGGACTCCGGTTCGGCCTTGCGGCCGCATGCGTTCAGGCCCAGCAGTGTGCCAAGCAGGACGATCGTCAACAGGGAACGGAGGGTCATGGCGACGGGGATCGGAAAGCCGGAAGGTGTCCGGCTAGTGGACGGAAAGGTAGGGAGCGACGTCTTGCAGCGGCAGATCGGCGGGGCCGGCCGCGGGCCCGGCGACCAGGTCATCCGCGGTGCGCGTGGCGGCCAGATAGGCGGACAGCGCCTTGGCATAGGTTCCCCGCGCCTGCGCGGCGTCGAGTCGCGTCTGCCGCAGCGCGCGGCGAGCATCGAGCAGTTCGAGCACGCCGATCGCGCCCTTGCCGAACGCGAACTCGGCGTCGGCGGCGACCCGCTCCGCCGCGGGCAGCACCGCCTCGTCGATCTGGCGCAGCGAGTCGCGCGCGGCATCGAGCGCGGTGCGCAGCCGGCCGACCTCGTTGCCCGCTGCCAGCAGCACGCGGTTGCGCTCGTCCAGCGCCGCGTAGTAATCGACCTCGGCGCGCTGCGCCTCGCCGCCATAGCTGTGGCGGACATACAGCGGGATGCTGACGAACACGCCGAAGCTGTTGCCGCTGCCCTGCTGGTTGGTGGCCGACGCCGGATAGCGCTCGGCCTGCGCGCCGACCGTCACGTCGGGCACCCGCTCCGCGCGCGCCAGCTCGCGCGCGGCTGCGGCGGCCTGCAGACGCGCCTGCGCCGCGGCGACATCGGGCCGCGCCTGCAGCGCCTGCTCGTCGAGCGTGGGCACCGGCTCGGCAAGGCCCGGCCACTGCGGCGACAGCGCGACGTCCTGCAGCGTGCCGGGGACGCCGATGCGCTGCGCCAGCTCGGCCATGTCGCGCTGATGATCGGCCCGCGCGTCGCGCCAGTCGGCGCGGGCGCGCAAGGCATCGAGCTCGAGCCGGGTCACGTCGGCGCGCGCCAGGTCGCCGGCCTTGTAGCGGGTCTGGTTGGCCTGCTGGGTGCGCTCGTACAACGCCAGCGTCTGCGTCAGCACGTCGACGCGCTGCTGGCTGACCGCCGCGTCGATGAAGGCCTGCTCCAGCGCGGCGATCTGCTGGACGGTGGCCGCCTGCATCTGGCGGCCCGCGGCCACGTTGGCGGCTTGCGCCGTCTTGACGCGCAGGCCGGCCTTGTTGGCGGTCTCGATGACCTGGTCGATGCGCACCGTCGAATCGACAGTCTTGTTGCGCCAGCTGCCGGCACCGACGCCGGCGTGCGGGTTGATGTTCTCCACGCCCACGCTCAGCACCGGGTTCGGACGCTGCCCGGCGATCTGGATGTCGGCCTCGCTGGCCTGCACGGCGCGGCGTGCCGCGATCAGCTCCGGATTGCAACGCAGCGCAAGCGCGCGCGCCTCGGACAACGTCAGCGTCGCGCCGGCGCCGGGCGCGCGGCATTCGCCGTCCGGCTGCGTTGCGACGGCAGTGGACGGCGGCGCCGCGGCGGCGAAACGGGCCGGCGCGGCCAGCAGCAGCGAGGCAGCGATCGGCGCGAGCAACTGGCGGAGGTGGGTACAGCGATGACGACGGACATGCACGATGACAGGCTCGGTTCAGGCAACGCAGACACGAAGCGCGCCGGCAATGCCGGCGCGACGCGACCGTGCGGCCGCCGCGCTTCGCTCTGTTGGCGTTGTTCGGCGCTATATCGGCGGGCCTGGCACGATCTCCGGCGGCATTGGAGCGAAACGGGATTTCAATCGGCTTTCAAGATCTTGACGATTAGCTTGCAGCGCGCGATTCCGAGGGAATGCCCTGACATCGGCCGTGTGCGCGGTGCGCCCATGTTTTATGATCGATACCTTTGCGCGAGGCGCCGCGGTGGCGCCCGCCACGCCAACCTCGACCGACGATGCCCGATATTCCGCTGCTCCCCGCGCTGTTGACCTTCCTTCTCGGCGGTGCGCTCGGCGCAGTCGGCGGACTGTTCGGCATCGGCGGCGGCCTGATCGCAATCCCCGCGCTGGGGCTGCTCTATGGCATGGACCAGCAACTGGCGCAGGGCACCGCGCTGGTGATGATCGCCCCCAATGTGCTGATCGGCTTCTGGCAGTACCGGCGCCGCGCCGATATCGCGCTGCGTACCGCGCTGGTGCTCGGCCTGTCCGCGGTGCTCGCCACCTATGTCGGCGCGCGGCTGGCGACGGAGATGGACGCGGTGCTGCTGCGGCGGATCTTCGCGCTGTTCATGATCGGCATGGCCGTCTATTTCCTGTGGCGGCTGTTGCCCGGACGCGCGGTCACGGCGCAGCAGCAGCGGCTGTCGCCGCGCTGGATTCCGGCGGTCGGCGTGGTCGGCGGCGCGATGTCCGGGTTCTTTGGCGTGGGCGGCGGCGTGGTCGCGGCGCCGGCGCTGGTCGGCCTGTTCGGCTTTCGCCAGGCGGCGGCGCAAGGGCTGGCACTGGCTCTGGTCACGCCCGGCGCGGTGGTCGCGCTGGCGACCTATGCGCAGGCGCGCCACGTCGACTGGGCCAGCGGTATCCCGCTGTCGCTGGGCGGCATGCTGACGATCTCGTGGGGCGTCGCGCTGGCGCACCGGATGCCCGAACGCCGGCTGCGCGCGTGGTTCTCGGCCTGCCTGATCGCGATCGCGGTGGTGATGCTGGTGCGGGGCTGACGGCCTGGCGCTGCCGGTGCGGTGCTCGGCGAGAGGCCCGGCCGCGTTCGCGCTAGGTCTTGCGGAACACCACGCTGAAGTTGTTCGCCGGCATCGGCACCGCTTCCTCGAAGCGCAGCCCGGCGCTGTCGCCCAGCGCGATCACCGCCTCCATCTCGCGCACGCCCCAGGAGGCATCGCTCGCGCGCAACTGCTGGTCGAAGATCGCGTTGCTCGGCGACGTGTGCTCGCCGTCGCGGCGGTAGGGCCCGTACAGATAAAGCACGCCGCCGTCCGGCAACAACCGCGCGGCGCCCGCGAACAGCGCTTCGGCGGCCCGCCACGGCGCGATATGGATCATGTTGATGCAGACCACGGCATCGGCATGATCGATGCCCCAGTCGGCCTGGCCCACGTCCAGCGCCAGCGGGTCGCGCAGATTCGGCAAACCCGCCTCCGCTTTCCACGCCGCAATCGAACGGCGCGCCGCCGGATCCGGGTCGCTGGGCTGCCAGACCCATTCCGGATTGGCCGCGGCGAAGTGCCTGGCGTGCTGGCCGGTGCCGCTGGCGATCTCGAGAATGGTGCCGGCCGGTGGCAGGACGCGCCGCAGCACCTCGAGAATCGGCTCGCGGTTGCGCTCGGCGGCGGGGGCGATGCGGCGGTGGTTGGGATGGACGTGGTCAGGCGACATGGGTATCAGTCGATCAGGCAGCCGGTTCGAACGGCGAGGCTGACAGCCTACCAGCAACGGTCTCTCCGTCGAGCCGAATCGCCACTGCGATACACTGGCCCCGCCGTTGCCATTTCCCCGCTGTCGCCGCCTTGCCCACGTACACCCTCTCCTCACCCGTCCACGCCGAGCTCGATATCCGCAAGAGCCGCTTTCTCGCCGTTGCCGTGCCGGTCGCCGATCGCGACGAAGCGATGCGGGTCGTGCAGACGCTGCGTGCCGAGCATCCCACCGCCACGCATGTCTGCTGGGCGCTGCTGGCGGGCGGGCAATCCGGCATGTCGGACGACGGCGAGCCGTCGGGCACCGCGGGGCGGCCGATTCTCGAAGTGCTGCGCCATCACGAGCTCGATGGCGTGCTGGCCGCGGTAGTGCGCTACTACGGCGGCATCAAGCTCGGCGCGGGGGGACTGGTGCGCGCCTATACCGATGCGATCGCCGCCGCGCTGAAGACCGCCGAGCGGGTCGAGCGCATCGCGTATGCGAGCTTCGCCGTCGAGGTCGACTATGCCGACGAGGCACGGGTGCGACGCTGGCTCGAACAGACCGGTCACACGTTGGCCGACAGCGCCTATGGTTCGACGGCCCGGCTGATCCTCAGGCTGCCCGCCAGCGAAGTCGAAGCCGCGCAGGCGGCGCTGCGCGATGCCACCCATGGCCGCGCGCAGTTTCCGCGGGTGGATCACGACAACGAGGCGCGCCGATGAGCGAGGTGTCCAGCGAGCCGATGAGCGAGCCGAACAACGCGCCGATGAGCGAGCCGAACGACGCGCCGCCGCTGCGCGTGCGTATCGCCCCCTCGGGGCTCGAGTTCGCCGCCGAGCCGACGCAATCGATCCTGGAGGCCGCCTTGCGCGCCGGCATTCGCCTGCCCAGTTCCTGCCGCAACGGCACCTGCCGCGCCTGCCTGTGCCGGCTGGCGTCCGGCAGCATCCGCTATCGGATCGAATGGCCGGGATTGAGTCCCGACGAGAAGGACGACGGCTATCTGCTGCCTTGCGTGGCCTGCGCGCAATCCGATGTCGAAATCGTCGCGCCCGGTGCGCGGCGGCAGGACTGAGCGAGCCACGCTCAGGCGACCGCGCGCCTTCGTACGGGTGCCGGCGCGACCGCGGCAAAGAACGCCCACGCGATCCGCAGCGCATCGGGTCCCTCCGGATCGGCATAGGCCTGGCTGGCCGCGCCACCGCTCCACGCATGGCCCAGGCCTTCGACACGTACCAGCCGGATATAGAGCCCGCCGTCGCGGCGCCAGTCATGCACCACGACCGGTCGGCGCTCGCCCCGCCGCAGCACGCGCACCGACGGTTGGGCCGCCGCGGCCGGCAACGCGCCGGGCGTCGACAGCGACAGCCATAGCGTCGCGCTGGCAATCGCGTTGTCGTAGGCGACCACACGATCGGCATCGCCATGGATCAACAGCAGCGGCGGCGGTGTCCTGCCGCGCAACTGCAGCCGCAGCGCCTGCAGCTGCGCGGCCGTGTGTCCGTTCAGCGAGCCGCGCATCACGCGGCCTGCCTGGGTCGCATTGCGGGCCAGATGCGGGGCCGCTCCAGAGTGCGAACCCACCGCGACGAAGCGGTCGGGATAGCGCAGCGCCAGCATCAACGCCATCGCGCCGCCGGCGGAGAGACCAAGCAGATGCACCCGCTCGGGCTGCACCGGATGCATGCGGCAGACATGGTCGATCATCCCCATCAACAGGCCGGCCTCCGCCGCGGCCTGCGCCTCGCCCCGAAACCAGTTCCAGCATCGGTGCGCATTGGCGCGCGAGGACTGCTCGGGCAGCAGCACGATGCAACGGCGCGCCCGCGCCAGCGCCGCCCCGCGCGTGCAGGCGGCGAAGCTGGCGGCATCCTGTCCGCAGCCATGCAGCAGGACCAGCAGCGGCGCGGGCCGCGACGCGCCGATTCCTGAAGGGATGAACAGCCGATAGTGGCGCTGGGCCAGCGGCCCGAAGCCCCAGACACCCTCCAGCCAGCGGCCGCCGCCGCGGCTCGCCGGCGCCGGCACCGGCGAGGCGACACCGGACAGCACGCGCCGCGCTTCCTTGCCCTGATGCGCGGCCTGCGTGACGGAATGCGCGACCGTATTGGCGACGGTGCGCGCGACCGATTTGGTGACGGTGCGCGCGACCGCGCGCTGCATCTGCTGCATCTGGCGGGCGGCGGTCTTGCCAAGCTTGGCCCACGGATTGACGGTGCGGCGGCGTTGGGTCGGCATCGGTCAGCCTTGCGAGTTGGCCCATGGCAGGGTCCACGAGTCGGAAGGCCATTATGCGGCATGCCGATACGCGGCCGCGCGCAGGGACAAGGTCAATGCCAGCCGCGCCAGGCCAGATCCGCGCCGAGCAGCAGCAGCCCGATGAAGAACAGCCGCCGGAACAGGGCCGCGCTGATCCGGTTGCGCAGCTTCTGGCCGAGCCACATGCCGGCCAGCGCGGGAATCAGCGTCGCCAGCGAGGCGCCTAGCACCGGCGCCTGCCCCAGCACGCCATGCATCAGCAGATTGATCGCCAACGCCATCGTCGATACCGTGAACGACAGGCCCAGCGCCTGCACCAGTTCCTCGCGCGCCAGTCGCAGCCCCTGCAGATACGGCACCGCCGGGATCACCAGCACGCCGGTCACCGCGGTAATCGCGCCGGTGGCCAGACCGATCAGCGGTGCCAGCCAGCGCTCATGGGCGGCAGGCACGTTCAGCTGCCACGACGACAGACCGACGGCGGCATAGGCGATCAATGCGACGCCCAGTGCCGCCGTGGCCTGCTGCATCGCCGACGGCGGCGCCAGCGCGCCGGCCACCAGCGTGCCCGCCACGATGCCGAGCAGCATCGGCCAGAGCCGCATCACCAGCGCGCCGAAGCGTGGGCCGGCGGCAAGCTGCACCACATTGGTCACCATCGACGGCGCGACCAGCAGCGCGGCTGCCTGCATCGGCGGCATCACCAACCCGAGCAGGCCGACGGCGACCGTCGGCAGGCCCAGCCCAACCACGCCCTTGACGAAGCCCGCCAGCAGGAACGTCAGGCCGATGAACAGCGCTTGAGCAACCAGCGTATGCGAATCCATGCCGGGCCCTCACTGACCGCCAACCGCGGCATCGTGCACGGCACGGCTGTCGCCCGGTGCCTGCTCGCGTCGATGCATGCCATAGTCGCGCAGCACCTGCGCGACCCGCAGCCGGTAGTCGGCGAACACGCCGCCGCGGCCCGCGGCCTGCGCATGGCGGTGCTCGACCGTATTGCGCCAGGCGTGCACGGCCGCCTCGTCGCGGAAGAACGACAGCGACAGCACCTTGCCGGGCGTGCTCAGGCTCTGGAAACGCTCGACCGAGAGGAAGCCGTCGATCGCTTCCAGCGTGGGGCGCAGTTGTGCGGCGATATCGAGATAGGCATCCTTCTGCCCGGGGGCGAATTCGACTTCAAAGATCACGGCAATCATCGGGCTTCCTCAGCAAGATCGTGGGAATCGTGGGGGTCATTGGAATCACGGCATTCGGGCATCACAGGAAATGCGGGATCCGCGCGTTCAGCGACGGCCGATAACGATACGCCCGCGCCAGCGCGGCCGGCTCGATACCGCGCGCCAGCAGCGCGGAGACGGTCGCTTCGGCCAGCGCCGCCGCCACCGCATCGCCGGGACATCGATGCGCGCCATGGCCAAAGGTCCAGGCCCGCTCGCCGCGCTTGGCCAGCGTCGGCGTATTGGCCGAGACATTTTCCACTTCGAGCTCCGATGCGGCGGCCGCGGCGAGCAGCACCAGGATGCCGTCGCCGCGCCGCAGCGGCACGCCGCAGACAAGCGCGTCCTCGGCCATGAAGCGGCGCGTGTTGTGGATCGGCGGATCGGTGCGCAGCACCTTCGCCACCGTGGTGCTCGGATCCTCGGCCCCAGCGGCATCACCGGCAAGCCACAACAGCGTATTGCCGATCAGCCCGGCGGTGGCCTCGCAGCCCTGCACCATCAGGCCCAGCAGATTGGCGGCGATCGCGTCGTCGTCGACACCGGCGGCGCGTGCCTCCGCGCACAACGCCTTCGCCCACGGCGTGTCGGCACGCAGCGGCAGTGTCTGCAGCGATGCCGCCGCGTCGATGCCGGCGTTGATCTCGGCCGGACCTGCCAGCGGCGACATGGCCGCGGCAAAGCTCCCGATCTGCGCGGCGATCCGGCTCGCGGTGACGTCGTCGTCCGCGGCGGTGAAGCCCAGCAAACGCGCGATGGCGATCACCGGCAGCGCACTGGCCCAGCGGTTCGCGGTCGCGGCGTGATCGTCCGTCACCGGCAACAGGCGCGCCGATGCCAATGCGGCCGCGCGCACGTCGTCCCCATCCAGCGTTGCCAGCTGCCGTTGCAGCACGGCCTTCAACGGCGCATGGCGCTGGCCGTCGTTCATGCGGATCAGCCGCGCGAACAACGTCCCGGCGGGCGACTGCGCGAGGGGCGGCGGCACGGGCTGTCCCGGCGGCCGCACCCGGCATGCCGGATGCGACAGCACCGCCGCCACCTCGGCCGGGCCGGCGGCGACCCACAGCATCAGCATGGCGTCGCGGTGAAACGGCTGCTGCCGCGCGAGTTCGCGATAGTACCGATAGGGATCGCGATGCGTTACCGCCGCCAGCGGATCGGGAGGCGGCTTCGTCGGGTCCAGGATCATGGGATGCGCGACAAGGAAAGCAAGGTTGATATCGGCAAGTATCGGCCTATACTGCGATCGTTGTTTCACCGTGGAATGAACTATGGAATACGCTCCCAGCATCAGTCAGTTGGCCGGCCTGCTGGCCGACCCGGGCCGCGCCGCGATGCTGTGGGCGTTAATGGATGGCAGCGCAAGACCGGCCGGCGAGCTGGGGCTGATTGCGGGGCTGTCGGCCTCGTCGACCAGCGGCCATCTGGCTCGGCTGGCCGAGGGCGGCCTGCTGGCGGTCGAGACGCATGGCCGCAATCGCTATTACCGGCTGGCCGCGCCCGAGATCGGCGTCGCGATCGAGGCGCTGGCCGCGGCCTCGCAGGCGAGCCGCCCGCCGCGCCTGCGAACGGTGCCGCCGTCGCGCACCGCGCCGGCGACGCTGCGCCACGCGCGCACCTGCTACGACCATCTGGCCGGCGAGCTGGCGGTCGATCTGTTTGCGCGGATGACGCGTTCGGGCTGGATCCTGGTGCGGGACAGCGCGGTGGAATTGTCCGAGCACGGCACGCACGGCATGGTGCAACTCGGCGTGGATCTGGACGGCGCCCGCCGCAAGCGCCGGCAGTTCGCCTGCACCTGTCCCGACTGGAGCGAACGCAAGCCGCATCTGGGCGGCGCACTGGGCGCGGCGTTGCTCGACGCGATGCTGCAGCGGCGCTGGATCGAGCGCACGCCCTCGTCGCGCGCGCTGCGCGTGACGCCGCGTGGGCGGCGGGAAATCGGCCAGTTGGCGGACTAGGTTCGGGAACCAGATTGGCGGACCAGGCCGGCACACTGGAGCGGCATTCGGAAGCGGGAGGACTGGGCGTGAATGGAGTCATCGACGACGAGTCGCGCCAGGCAGTCGAACGGCTGCTCGGCATGATCAACTTTGACGATGGCGCGATGGTCGAGAAGCAGCTGGCGCTGCTCGACGAGGCGCTGGAGGAAGCCGACGATACGGTGGATGGCACCGAACTGCTGTCGGTGGTGCAAGACGTGATCGACTGGGAAGCGGGCTTCCAGGTCGAACAGCATGACACCGCGACCTTTATCGACTGCCTCAACCAGCTGGCGGCACGTGTGGCGCTGGTGCTGGATTGGGGTGTCGACGATCCCGAGGACGAGGACTTCCTCGGCAGCACCAGCGTGCCCGAACTGATGGAGCAGGCCCACGAGCAGTTGCGCGCGGCCGGCATCACGCTATGGCACTGGGAGATCGGTTCCGGCGTCTACGCGGGCTGGATCGCGCGCGCCGAGGACGATGACGAGATCCTGGCGATCGGCGAAACGCTGGGCGTCGAAATGCGGACCGGCGACCAGCCCTTCTGAGCGGGCCGCGGCCGCGGCTTCAAGCCTTGGAGTCGGCCTTGACGTCGGCCTTGCCTTCCACCTTTCCCGCGCGCCGCGCCCCCCGCGCCGGCGCCGCGGCCCCGACCGTGTGCTCCATCACGTCCAGCAGCGCCCGTACCGCGGCCGGCATCAGCTTGCGCGCGGGCATCAGCACGTAGACCTTCAGCGGCGACGAGGCATAGGCGGGCAGCACGCGCACCAGCTGCCCCTGGCGCACATGTTCCTCGACGAACTTCGGCGACAGGCGCGCGACACCGAGCCCATCGGTCGCGGCCTTCAGCCGGATCTCGGCGTTATGCGTGCGAATGCGCGGATCGACCGGCAGCACGGCCTCCTCGGCGCCGTCCTGCACGAATTCCCAGCGCCGATCGTCGGCATTGCCGATCACGGGCCAGCCGTTCAGATCGCCTGGCGAGCGCGGCAGACCGCGCGCCTGGATCAGCGATGGCGCGGCATAGAACGCGCGCTCGACCAGCACCACGCGCTTGCTGGCAAACGAGCTGTCGTGCAGCGTGGTATTGGTCATCACGAAGGCGAGATCGTAGCCGTGCTTGAGCAGGTCCGGCTGGTCCCAGGTGACGTCGATCTGCACCTTCAGGTTCGGATGCAGGGTCAGCAAGCGCGACAGGCTCGGCGCCAGATGCTGCGAGCCGACCTCGTAGGGCGTGGCGATCCGCAGCGTGCCGCTGACCTGTTCGCTGGCCGAGGCCGCCTCGGCGCTGATCTCGCGCAACGCCGCGAAGTGCGGCGCCACGCGTTCGTACAGGCGCTGGCCCTGCTCGGTCACGCGCACGCGCCGCGTGTTGCGCTCGAACAGCCGCCCGCCGAGCTCCGCTTCAAGCCGGGCGATCGCCGCGCTCGCGGACGACTTCGGCACCTCGGCCAGTTCGGCCCCATGCGTGAAGGTGCCTGCCTCGACCACGCGGCAGAAGATTTCCCAATCCTTCCATTCGATCGTCTTCATCGTCTCGTTCGCCGGCGCCTGATGGATGCGGCGCGCGGGCGGGATTTTCCCACAGCGCGCATGGCCTCGCCGAGGCCGCGCACACGTGCGGTCCGCCGGCCCCGGGCTACTGCTCGAACAGGATCACCGAACGGGCGAGCTCACCGCGCCGCAGCTCGTCGAAGGCCTCGTTGATGCGCTCGAGCGGCAGCCGCTGCGCGATCAGCGCATCGAGCTCGAGCCGGCCCGACAGATAGAAGTCCACCAGCCGCGGCATGTCGATTGGGAAGCGGTTCGAGCCCATCATCGAGCCCTGGATGCGTTTCTCGGCAAGAAAATCGGTGCCCTTGAGCTCGATCTTGACGCCCGGCGGCAGCATGCCGATCACGGTGGCCGCGCCGCCCCGGCGCAGCATCGCAAAGGCCTGCTCGGCCGTGGCCTTCAGCCCGATCGCTTCGAACGCGTGATGCACGCCGCCGCCGGTCAGCGTGCGCACCGCGTCGACCGGATCGGCCGCGCTGGCATCGACCACATCGGTGGCGCCGAAGCGCCGCGCGAGTTCGAGCTTGCCGGGCAGGCGGTCGATCGCGATGATGCGGCCCGCGCCCGCCAGCGCGGCGGCGTTGATCGTGGCCAGGCCAATGCCGCCACAACCGATCACCGCAACGGTTTCGCCGGGCCGCACGCCGGCCGTATGCGTGACCGCGCCGAAGCCGGTGGTCACCGCGCAGCCGATCAGCGCGGCGCGGTCCAGCGGCATGTCGCGCCGGATCGCGACCAGCGCATGCTCGTGGATCAGCATCTGCTCGGCGAAGGCCGACAGGTTCAGGAACTGGTTCATCGCCGCGCCGCTGGCGCGCAGCCGCGGCGCTTCGTCTTCGCGGCGGCGCGTATCCGGCGCGACGCACAGCGACAGATGGCCGCTCAGGCAGTGCTCGCAGTGGCCGCAATAGGCCGACAGGCAGGTGATCACATGATCGCCGGGCTTGACCGTGCGCACCTCGGCGCCGACCTGCTCGACCACGCCTGCCGCTTCATGCCCCAGCACCACCGGCATCGGAAACGGATAGGCGCCGTCGAGAAAATGCAGGTCCGAATGGCAGACGCCGACCGCCGCGGTCCGCACCAGCACCTCGCGCGGGCCGGGCTTGTCGATGGCGAGGTCTTCGATGACCAGCGGGGTTCTGGGCTGATGCAGCACGGCAGCTTTCATGGTGTCTCCTTGTTCCGCTTGTTGGGCTATCGGGGAATCCACTGCGATGTTGCGCGCGCCGGCGCATCGGCCGGGCTGGAGAGCGGCTTACTGCAGCATGCGCCAGTCGCCCTGCGCTTCCTGCGCCTGTCCGTCGGCCTGCAGCTTCAGCAGATGCGCCAGCAGCGAGCGCTGCGCGACCGGCAGCATGCGTGGCGGCACGTCGTCGTAGACCCGCGGCAGCAGCGTTTCGATCGGCGCCGGTCCCAGCTCGCGCAGTGCATTGACGACCTTGGCCTCGCGATGCTGGCGATGGCGCATCAGCAGGCGGATCGCCTCGCGCGGGCGCGGCATCAGGAAGCCATGGCCCGGCGCGAGCCATTCGAGGTCCTCGTCCAGCAGCGCGGCCAGCGAGGCCAGATAGGCGCGCATGTCGCCATCGGGCGGGCCGATCACCACGGTCGAGCCCTGCATCACGTGGTCGCCGGTGAACAGCAGTTTCTCTTGTTCGAGCAGGAAGCACAGGTGGTTCGACGCATGGCCCGGGGTATGCAGCACGCGCAGCGTGATGGCGTCGCCCGGTACGTCGGTGTCCCCCAGCACGATGCGCTCGCCGTGTTCGAGCACGCGGTCCGGCGCGAAGCTCGGGTCCTGCCGCTCGGGCCGGTTTGCCACGCGTCCCAGCACCTGGGCGCCGGTCGCTTCGCGCAGCCGCACCGCGCCCGGCGAATGGTCGATATGCGTGTGCGTGGCGAGGATCCAGCGGATCGGGCCCGGCGCGGCGGCCAGCACCGCGCGCTGATGCGCCTCGTCGTCGGGGCCCGGATCGATCACCGCCCATTCGTTGCGCCTGCCGCCGCCGATCAGATAGGTATTGGTGCCGGGGCCCGTCATCGCGTTGCCGTTGTCGGCGGTCACGCGCCAGACGCGGTCGGACAGCCGCACCGGCACACCCGGTTCGAGGGCGTAGCGCCCATGGCCGGCACCGTCGGGATCGATGCGCGCGATCTCGGCATAGGGAGGCTCGTCGGGCTGCACCGGGCGCACGCCCTGGGGGCCATTGGCCAGCCTCGGCATGATCAGCGCGATCTCGCGCAGCCCTTGCGCGTAGTCGAAGCAGGCCTGCGCGGTCGGGAAATGCGCGATCGACGCCAGCATGCGCCGCGTCACGTTGACCAGCGTCATGCCGCTGTCCGGCGCGATCGCTTCCGACGGACGCACCCAGCGATGGTCGACCGCCTCGACGCCGTCGTGCATCGCGCTCTGGCCCGGCGGCAGCACCGCGACGAAGAAGCGCGTGTCGAAACGCTTGGGCAGGCCCGGCGGCGTCAGCCAGTGGCTGATATAGGCCATCTTGTCCATCGCCAGCCGCAGCTCGAAGCGGCGGCAGACCTCGGCGATGCCGGGGCCGCCGTAGCGCACCGCCTCGCGCAGCCAGGCCAGTTGCGCGTCGTCGAAGCGTTCGAGCGCCACCATCTCGCCGTCGCGCTGGTAGGCGAACAGCAGGCCCGCCTCCTCGCAGCATTCGCGCACCGCGCACAGGTAGAAGTCGAGCCCGCCCGCGGGCAAACGCAGCCGCGCGCTGGCGGCGGCGTCATCGAGTCCCTCGCACAGGCCGTGCAGCTGGTTGTCCTGCGGATCGAGCGTGCCGCCGGGAAACACATAGGCGCCGCTGCTGCGATCGTCCTGGCGTTCGGGCCGACGCACCAGCAGCACTTCCATGCCGGCCGCGCCGTCGCGCAGCACCAGCACGCTGGCCGCATGGCGCAGCGACGGCGCGCGCGGGCGCGCCGCCGGCGCAGCAGATGAGGCGCCGGCAGCGGCGTCCGGGGTGGGATTCGATGGATTCATACGGGTCGGAACGGATAGGCGAGAGGCGCGCGGAAACCGCTTGAATGCGGTGCGGGCCGTCATCGGATCGCCCTAGTGTAAGGGCAAGCGTCGCAGCGGTCATGGCGCACTGCGCCAGGGAAACGGCAGCACTGTGCGGTCACCGGCCGCGGCGGTGGGCCGGTTCCGACGGCTCGTCTTACGCGCGAAGGTGAGGACCCAGCGGCTTTCGCCGACGATCAGAACGCCGGCGACGAAGCCGGCGGCCCGCTGGTGTCCGGGTTGCCGGGGCTGCCGGGTGCGCCGGGGCGGGCGGTGCGCGCCATCCGCGCCCGGTCCTCGGCGGCCTCGCGCTGTTCGGCATCCCGCCTTTCGTTGTCGGCCGCGGCCTCGGCGGCGGCATCGCCGCCGGTCTCCTTGCTGTCGTTGATGCGCTGCCGATAGAAGCGCCGGATGATCTGCTGCGCCACCGGCAGCCGCCCGCCCACCGGCGCGGGGAAACGCACGATCGCATCGAGCCGGTCGGTGCCGACCGGTTCGAACATCACGCGCGGCGCGAACTGCGACAGGTCCAGGAAACGCGTATCGCCATAGCGGCGCAGGCTCTGGCCCGCGGCCTCGAGAAACGGCTCGCAGGCCTGCTGCGCGATGTCGAGCAGCTCCGCCTCGATGCGGTCCGGGTCGCACTGCGCCGCCAGCGGAATGCGCACGGTGTCCAGCGTGTATTTGCCCGCCTGGGAGTGGTTGCGCACCGCGACGGTCAGCAGCAGGCTGTTGGGCACCTGCACCGTGAAGCCGGTGAACTGCCGAGTCGGCGCGACCTCGACCAGCGTGGTCGTCAGCGCGTCCATGTCGATGACCTCGCCGGCGTACTGGCCGATCTCGACCAGATCGCCGAGCTGGAACGGGCGCGCGATCATCCGCATGAACGCGCCGAGGAAGCACATTACCAGCTCCTTGCCGGAGATCATCAGCGCGGCGGCAAAGGCGGCCAGCGAGATCGCGACGCTCTTCAGTTCGGAGACCCAGATGCCGAGCAGCAGCAGGAAGGCCACCGCGCCGATCAGATTGCGCGAGGCCACGGTCCAGGTGCGATAGCTGCGCAGATTGTCGCGGTCCGCCAACTGACGCGAGACGAAGAAGCGGTTGCTCAGCTTGACCAGCAGCACGCCCATCAGGACGATGAGCACGCTCAGCACGATATGCAGCAGGATGCTGTCGTTGAAATCGAGGTTCAGCTTCATGGTGTCGGGACCGCGGCGCATCGGGGCACCGCCAGGCCACGCGGGCAGGGAAGCCACGATTCTACCGAGTTGGCGGCCCGGCTATCCCGCCGGCGGGTTTTCTTATAGGATGCCGCCCCATTGCTGGCCTTCCTGTGTTCACCATGACCGCTTCCCAAGACTCGCGCGGCGCCGGCGTCGGCGTCGACAGCGACACCGCCTCGGGCGCCGCCGCGCCGCGCCTGCAGCGCAAGCTGCGGGCCCGCCATCTGAGCATGATCGCCATCGGCGGCTCGATCGGTACCGGGTTGTTCGTCGCCTCCGGCGCGACCATCGCCCAGGCCGGACCGGGCGGCGCGCTGGCCGCGTATCTGCTGATCGGCGCGATGGTCTACTTCCTGATGACCAGCCTGGGCGAACTGGCCGCCTACATGCCGGTGGCCGGCTCGTTCTCGACCTACGGTTCCATGTATGTCGACGAGGGCTTCGGCTTCGCGCTCGGCTGGAACTACTGGTACAACTGGGCGGTGACGATCGCCGTGGAGCTCGCAGCGGCGCAGCTGGTGATGCAGTACTGGTTCCCCGATACGCCGGGCGTGCTGTGGAGCGGACTGTTTCTCGCGCTGATGTTCGGGCTCAACGCGATCTCGGTGCGCGGCTTCGGCGAGGCCGAATACTGGTGCTCGCTGGTCAAGGTGGTGACCGTGATCGCGTTCATCGCGATCGGCACGCTGATGATCTTCGGCATCCTGCGCGGCGACGTGCCGGCGAGCCTGGCCAACCTGACGCTGGGCGATGCGCCCTTCGTCGGCGGCCTGCCCGCGATGATCGGCGTGGCGATGATCGCCGGCTTCTCGTTCCAGGGCACCGAGCTGATCGGCGTCGCCGCCGGCGAATCGGCCGACCCGGCGCGCAATATTCCGCGCGCGGTGCGGCAGGTGTTCTGGCGCATCCTGCTGTTCTATGTGCTGGCCATCGCGGTGATCGGCGTGCTGATCCCCTATACCGATCCGAGCCTGCTCAAGAGCGATGTGCAGACCATCGGCGTCAGCCCGTTCACGCTGGTGTTCCGCAATGCCGGGCTGGCCTTCGCCGCCGGCCTGATGAACGCGGTGATCCTGACGGCGGTGCTGTCGGCCGGCAATTCGGGGATGTATGCCTCGACGCGAATGCTCTACAACCTGGCGACCGAGGGCCGCGCGCCGCGCGTCTTTGCCCGGCTGACGCGCCACGGCGTGCCGATGCCCGCGCTGCTGGCCACCACCGCGGTCGGCGCGCTGTGCTTCCTGACCTCGCTGTTCGAGAGCAAGGCGGTCTACCTGTGGCTGCTGAGCCTGTCCGGCATGACCGGCTTCATCGCGTGGCTGGGCATCGCCATCAGCCACTACCGCTTCCGCAAGGGCTGGATGCGGCGTGGCCTGGATCTGTCGCGGCTGCCGTACCGCTCGCCGTTCTTCCCGTACGGTCCGATCTTCGCGTTCGTGCTGTGCCTGGTGATCGCGCTGGGACAGAACTACCAGGCCTTCCTCGACGGCAATATTGACTGGTGGTCGGTGGCCGCGACCTATATCGGCATTCCGATCTTCCTGGCGATCTGGCTCGGCTACCGGTGGACGCGCAAGACGCGCTTCGTCAGGTACGAGGACATGCGGTTTCCCGGCATGGAATGAGCGATCGTTCGAACGCCATTTCGTCGTTCCCGCGAAAGCGGGCATCCAGCGACGTTCGAAGCCACTGGGTCCCCGCCTTCGCGGGGACGACAGACGTCAAGCGAGCGCCCAGGGGCCCCGCTCAGTAGACGTCGCGCCGATAGCGGCCGGTCTCTGCCAGCGTCGCCAGCGTCCGCGCGCCCAGCGCCTCGGCCAGCGCGTCGTTGACGCCGGCGGCCATGCCTTGCAGGCTGCCGCAGACGTAGATCGCGGCACCGGCCGCGACCCATTCGCGGATCTGCGGCGCGGCGGCGCGCACCGCGTCCTGCACGTAGCGCAGCGCAGCGCCGTCGCGCGACCAGGTCTGGTCCAGGCGCGCCAGCGTACCGTCGGCCTGCCATGCCTGCAGTTCTTCCCGATAGAAGGCGTCGTGCGCCGCGCTGCGTTCGCCGAACAGCAGCCAGTTGCGCGCATGACCGGCGGCGGCGCGCGCCTTCAGCAAGGCACGCAGAGCGGCCATGCCGGTGCCGTTGCCGATCAGCAGCAGCGGCCGATCGTCGGCCGGTGCGTGGAAGGCACGGTTGGTGCGCACGCGCAGCGCGATGGCGGCGCCAGGCGGCGCGTGCTTGGTCAGCCAGCCCGAAGCGAGACCAAGCCGGCCATCGTCGTGGCGTGTCTGGCGCACCAGCAGTTCGAGACGGCCATCGGCGGGCAGCGAGGCGATCGAATACTCGCGGTGCGGCAGCGGCGGCAGCGCGTCGACCAGGGCCTGCGGGGACAAGCCGCGCATGGCTTCGGCATGCGGCGCGGGCAACGGCATGCGCGTGGCCAGCGCTTGCGCCAGCGGCATCGCCCCGCCATCGCAACGCACCGCTTCGGTTCCGTCGAGGGACAGGTCACGCAGCAGTTGCGCGACCTGCTCGGGCGGCAGGCGCGGGCCGATCTCGGCGATATCGCCGGCCTGCCATTCCAGCGCGGCCGGCGCTTCGGGCTCGAGCGCCAGATGAAAGGCCGGCGCGCCGGCGCTGCCCGGGTTCATCAGCCGGCGTTCCACCAGCCGCCAGCGGCCATAGCGCGGCGCCTCCCAGTCGGCGATCTCGGCGCCGCCGGCCAGCGCCGACAAGTGGTTCTGCCAATGGCGCAGCGCGCCGGTGTCGCCGTTGTCGACCTCGACCAGATCGAACAGCGGCCGCCCCTGCGCCCGTTGCAGCGCCGCGGCCAATGCATGGCCGTAGGCGCAGAAATTCGCGTAGCTGCTGTCGCCCAGCGCGAGGATGCCGTAGCGCAGGCGGCTCAGGCCGTCGCCGCTCGCGGCGGCCAGCTTGCGCGTGAAACCTGCGGCGCTGTCGGGCGCATCGCCCTCGCCCGTGGTGCTGGCCACGAACAGCGCCTGCCGGCAGCGCGTCAGCGCAGACAGATCGAGATCCGCAAACGAGGCGACGCGCACCGGCAAGCCGGCGCGTTGCAGCGCCTGCGCGGTCTGCATCGCCAATTGCTCCGCAAACCCGGTCTGGCTGGCATAGGCGATCAGCGTTGCATCGTCGGCGGTCGACGCGAAGGCCGCGCTGCGCTGGTGCCGATGGCGATGCAGCGCCAGAATCGCGCCGCAGAAACCCGCGTAGGCCAGCGCGACACCGCCCGCGGTCGGCCATTTGCCCGCGCCGGCTAGCGACAGTGCCAGGCCGGATGCGCCCGCGATGCCGCTGAGCGCGCTCGCCAGCGAAGGAAGGCCGAATCGTCGCGGCGCCTTCATGCGAGCATCGCCTCGAACGCCGGCGACATGCGTTCGGCAAAGCCGCGCGGCGTTCGCAGCAGCATCCGCGCCGCGATGCCGCGCTGCGTGGCGAACGCCATGCCGGCCTCGGGACCGAGCACCGTCAGCGCGGTCGACAGCGCGTCGGCTATCAAGCATTGCCGATGCAGCACGGTCACCGACGCGAGCGCGTGGCTGACCGGGTAGCCGGTACGGGGATCGAGCGTGTGCGCGTAGCGGCGGCCGCCGCTGTCGAAATAACGACGGTAGTCGCCGGAGGTCGCGGCCGACAGGCCATGCAGCGCCACCACGGTCTGCTCGGCCGCATCGACAGCGCGGACATCGTCGGCGGCAGGCGGACTTTCGAGTTCGACCCACCACGGCATGCCATCCGGCTTGACGCCCTCGCCGCGCAGCTCGCCGCCGATCTCGACCAGATGATGCGACACGCCGCGCGCCGACAGCCATGCCGATACCGCGTCGACGGCATAGCCCTTGGCGATCGCGCACAGGTCGATCGACACGCCGCCGGGCTGGCGCGCACGCCGTCCTTGCTCGTCGAGCTCGATGCGCGCCCAGCCGCAGCGGGCCCGCGCCGCTTCGACCTCGTCGGCGCCGGGCGGTGCCGCGCGCGGACCGTCGGGGCCGAAGCCCCACAGCGACACCAGCGCCCCCGCGCTCGGGTCGTAGGCGCCGCCGCTGTCGCGCGCGACCGCCAGCGCGGCCTGCAGCACCGAGAAGCAGGCAGGCGGCAACGGCAGCCAGCTGCCGGCTGGCGCGCCGTTGAAGCGGCCGATATCGGAGTCGTCGAGCCAGTTGCTCATCTGCGCGACGATCTGCGCGAGCAGCGCTTCGATGCCGGCTGCGATCGCGGCGGCCTCGCCCTCTTTCCCGTGATCGTCCGCAATCAGGCAACGCACCGACCAGGTCGTGCCCATCGTCTGCCCGCCGCATCGATGCAGCACCACCGCGCCCTCGGGCAGTGTCGGTGGCGCATCGAAGCGCAGCGGCACCAGCACGCGCCGGGCAGCGACTGCAGGCGCGGACGCCGGCGCGGACTGCGTGCGAGGCGCCGCGGCGGCGGACATCGGCAGCATCGGGAAGTCCAATCCGCCGCGCTTACTGCGGCAGCACCTCGAAGGTCGCCATATAGGCCGCGCGGCGTGCCTTGGCGGGCTTCAGCGAGACCTTGTCGTCGCGAACCTCGGCCTCGATCCAGTACATGCCCGGCGACGGCCATTTGACGCTGAACTTGCCGTCGGCATCGGTCTTGACCTTGATCTCGCCAAGCTGGTCGCGATAGCGGTTACCGCCCGGCACCACTTCGACTTCCACATTGGCCGCCGGCTTGCCGTCGAGCAGCAGCCGGAAGTTGGCCGGCTCGCCCGCGAACAGATCGTTCGGATGGGTGACCGGCGCCAGCTCCAGCCCGCGGCCGGTGGTCTTCAACGCCTGCGTGGTCGGCTTGCCGGCGGTCACGAAAGTCTCGAGCCGGCTCTCCGACTGGGTCACCTGCAGCTCCTGCGCGTTGGCCGGCACCTTCTGCGCGAAATCCTCGGCCGAGCCGCGCCAGCGCTTGGTCTGGCCGTTCTCCTTGTAGCTGGCGAACAGGCCATTGTTGACCACGGCCAGCTTGTAGGTACCCGGCGCGGTCAGATGCACGTCGAAGGTGCTGCGATAGCGGCCGGTGCTCTGGTTCTCGGCCTTGGCCGGGCTACCGTCCGGCGCGCTGACGCTGAGGTTGTCCAGCCGCAGCGGGAAATGCTCGAAGTAGAACAGGTCGTTGGACACCGCGGCGTCGACGGTGACCCACGGGTCGCTGCCCGACAGCACGGTGGCCGACGGCAGCAGCCATTGGCGGTGGGCGTGCGCCGACAGCGGCAGCAGCGCAACCAGGGCGAGCGCGGACAGCCTGGCGCAGAGGGACATTGGGGACATTGGGGACATCGCGGAACGGTTCATCGAGGGCTCCAGGGCACGGGATCGGAAAGCGTCGAAAGGAATGCGGCGGACGGCGGCGCAGCGCGCGCCGCTCATGGCTTCAGGCTGACGGTGACGGCGCCCAGCTCGTGCTGGCCCTTCGCCTGCGCGGACCCGGCACCGGATTTGGCACCTTCAGGCGGCCAGGCAAACGGCACGCGCACCAGCTCGCGGCCACCGACTTCGCGCGCGGCCTCGACCACCAGCTGGTATTCGCCGGCCGGCAGCTTCGCCAGCGGCGCCTTGCCGTCGGTGAAGGTCACGGTGTGTTCGCCCGGCGCGCGCGTCGCGCCGGAGATGCCATCGGCCGGCATCTGCAGGTCGCGGCCGGCCTTGCGCCACCACTGGCGCATGTCCTTCAGCCACTTGGTGCCCTCGGCGTCCTTCAGCTTGACGTCGTACCAGACCGACAGCGTCGCGACCGGGGTCTGGTCGGCGCGCTCCAGCCACATCGCCACATAGGGGCGGTGATATTCGGCGACGCTCAGGCGCGGGATCTCGACCTTGACCTGGATCTCCGCGCCCGCGGCGGGCGTGGCGAACGACATCGCGGCCAGGCCGGTCAGGCCGCCCAGGCCGGTCATGGAGACGCTAAGCAAACGACGCATACAGGAACCTCGTCAATGGATAAACAGGATGGCCAGCAGCAGCGGGGCGACCAGCCCCAGGCCGACCAGCGGCCAGGTGGCGACGCGCCCACCGGCGTGCAGCTTCAGCAGGAACAGCCCGGTCACGCAGAACACCAGGCAGGCGAACGCGAACACGTCCAGGAAGAGGCTCCAGGCGCCACCGGTATTGCGGCCCTTGTGCAGATCGTTCAGATAGGAGATCCAGCCGCGCGTGGTCAGTTCGTACTGCGCCTCGCCGCTGTCCAGCGCGACGCTGACCCAGCCATCACCACCGGGCCGCGGCAGCGCCACGTAGATTTCGTCGGCGGACCATTCGGCCTCGCGCCCCTGCGCATCGATATCGAATTCGCGCCGCAGCCAGTCCGCCAGCTCCGCGGGGACCGGGGCCTTGTCCTGGCCGGCCGGCGCCGGTTCCCGGGCCTGCAACGCCGCCAGCACCGGGGCCGGTACCTCGGCAGTGCGGCTGACGACCTTTGGCTCGGCCTCGATCTGGCCGGCATGGTTCAGCGTGAAGCCCGTCACGGCGAACAGCAGCATGCCGATCAGGCAGAGCGCGGAGCTGATCCAGTGCCATTGGTGCAGATGCTTGAGCCAGAACGCCCGGCGTTGCTGCGCCGCGCCCAGACGTGTTTCCAGGGGCGGGTCCAGGCGAGGGTCCAGACGGGATTGGGTCATGACTGTGTTCCGGCGCCACTGCGTGTTGCTTGTCGCCGGGGCAATGCGGCGTGCGGGACGGGGCGCAGCGCGCTGCGCGGACGTTGGCCGTCCTCGTGGACCCGTCGCAACGGGAGTTTCAGGAGACCGAAAGAATAATTGTTCTCATTTGGTCCTGCAATCCAGACATGATTGATCCGTATTACAGCGCATTTCACGCGGTCCCACTTTGTAAGTAAGTGCATGTAACTTTACGCGTACTGACACGATTGTGCCGGCATTTGCACTCATGGAAAGCCCTAGGCCGGTCCCGGTCAAGTTTGTCCGCCGGTCCGCCGTTATGCCCCGGACAAACACAATTTTTACGGTGGACCACGGGGAAACACGATGCTGGAACGTCTTAGCTTGAGAAAGAAATTGCTGCTGCCATTGGTGCTCAGCTGGGTGTGCCTGCTGGCGCTGCTGCTGTGGGACGCCTGGCAGATGCGCAACGTGCGGCTGGACGAGCGCCGCACCGACCTCGTCCACGTCACCGAAACGGCGCTGTCGGTGGTCAAGGCCTACGAGGCCGAAGCGAAGGCCGGCAAGCTGACGGTCGAGCAGGCCAAGGAATTCGCCGTCGACAAGGTCAAGGCGATGCGCTTTGGCAGCGACGGCTATTTCACGCTGATGCGCTCGGACACCGTGGTGGTGATGCACCCGATCAAGTCGGAGATGAATGGCAAGAGCATGGCCGAATTCAAGGACCCGGCCGGCACCTACCTGTTCCGCGACATCGCCGAGATCGGCAAGGGACGGGGCACCGGCTTCGTCCACTACCTGTGGCCCAAGCCCGGCGCGGAGGCCCCGCAGCCCAAGCTCAGCTATGTCGCCAACTTCAAGCCGTGGGACTGGAACTTCATCTCCGGCGTCTATCTGGACGACATCGACGCGGCCTTCCGCGCCTCGCTGTGGCAATCGCTGGGGCTGCTGCTGGTGATCGGCACGCTGATGAGCCTGGTCGTCATCCGCATCGCCAACGGCCTGCACAAACAGCTTGGCGGTGAGCCGGCGCTCACCTCGCATATCGCCAGCCGGATCGCGGAAGGCGATCTGGCCAGCCGCGTCGAGGTCGCGCCCGGCGACCAGCGCAGCGTGCTGTTCGCGATGGCGCAGATGCAGCAACGGCTGACTGGTGCGATCGGCACCATCCGCGGCTCGGCCGATTCGATCGCCGGCGCCGCCAAGCAGATCGCCGCCGGCAATGCCGACCTGTCGCGGCGCAGCGAGGAACAGGCCGCCTCGCTCGAGGAGACCGCCGCCAGCATGGAGCAACTGACCAGCACCGTGCGCCAGACCGCCGACAACGCCCGGCAGGCCAGCCGGCTTGCCGAAGGCGCGTCCGAGATCGCGGTCCGCGGCGGCGAGATCGTCCATCAGGTGGTGTCGACGATGGGCGAGATCAAGGACGCGTCGGGCAAGGTCGTCGACATCATCGGCGTGATCGAGGGCATCGCGTTCCAGACCAATATCCTCGCGCTGAACGCCGCGGTCGAAGCCGCCCGCGCCGGCGACCAGGGCCGCGGCTTTGCCGTGGTGGCCGGCGAAGTACGCAGCCTCGCCCAGCGCAGCGCCACCGCCGCCAAGGAAATCAAGGCGCTGATCGGCAACTCGGCGCAGCGCGTCGAGGACGGCTCGGCGCTGGTCGAGAACGCCGGCAAGGCGATGGGCGAGATCGTCGAGGCGGTCAAGCGCGTCACCGACCTGATCGGCGAGATGCGCGCCGCCACCGAGGAACAGACCGGCGGCATCGAACAGGTGAACCAGGCCGTCACGCAGATGGACCAGATGGCCCAGCAGAACGCCGCGCTGGTCGAGCAGGCGGCCGCGGCGGCGGCTTCGCTGGAGGATCAGGCCGACGCGCTGCACCGGGCGGTGGGGACGTTCCGGTTGGCGGCTTGATCCGCCCAGAGCGTTGGGTCGGCCCGGTACGTTGAAAGAACCGCTGGGTGGCTCTGGATGGCCTGCGGCGTCGTGTGTATAGTCCACGCTCTGCGCTTGACGTGAACCGGTGAACAGCCGGCCCGGCAGGCGCAGGGAATCCAATACGAACAAGGACAGTTGCACACGGCCGCGCGCTCACAAGGCGACGCGAAGCCATCCATCCAGAGGAGCATCATGGCCCGTACCACCACCCTTCACCTCGTCCGCCCGATCGCCGCGCTGCTGCTTTGCGCCGGACTGCTCACCGGCGCAGCCCAAGCTCAAACCGTTGCCGCGCCTGCGGCACCGGCTGCCCCGGCAGCCACCACGGCTCCCGCTGCGACGGCGCCAAGCCAGGCCCGCAAGGCCAATATCGTGATCGTCGGCACCGGCGGCACCATCGCCGGCGCCGGCGCCTCGGCCATCAATACCGCCGCCTACCAGTCGGCGGTGGTGCCGGTCGACAAGATCATCGCGTCGGTGCCGGAGATCTCGAAGGTTGCCAACGTCAAGGGCGAGCAGATCTTCCAGATCGGCTCGGAGAGCTTCAACAACGAGCGCCTGCTCAAGCTGGGCAAGCGCGTGTCGGAACTGCTGAAGCAGCCGGACGTCGACGGCGTCGTGATCACGCACGGCACCGACACCATCGAGGAAACCGCCTACTTCCTGAACCTGACGCTCAAGAGCGACAAGCCGGTGGTGGTGGTGGGCTCGATGCGCCCGGGTACGGCGCTGGGCGCCGACGGCGCGCTGAATCTGTACGACGCGGTGCTGGTCGCCTCCAGCCCCGAGTCGAAGGGCAAGGGCACGCTGGTGGTGCTGAACGACGAGATCCACACGGGCCGAGACGTCACCAAGAGCAATACCTTCAAGACCGAGACCTTCCGCTCGCCGTTCGGCCCGCTGGGCTATGTGGTCGAGGGCCGCACGTTGTACTACCGCCTGCCGGCGCGTCCGCACACCACCGCGACCGAATGGGACATCGACCGCATCGACCGCCTGCCCGAAGTGGCAATCGTCTATGCCTACGGCAACGCGAATCCGGCAAGCGTGGACGCAGCGGTCCGGAACGGCGCCAAGGCGATCGTCTATGCCGGCACCGGCAATGGCAGCGTCGGCGAATACATGGTCGAACCGCTGAAGGCAGCCCGCGCCAAGGGCGTACAGATCATCCGCGCCTCTCGCACCGGCAGCGGCATCGTGATCCGCAACGGCGAGCAGCCCGACGACAAGTACGACTGGGTGGTGGTCGACGACCAGCTGCCGCAGAAGGCGCGCATCCTGGCCGCGCTGGCGCTGACCAAAACGAACGACACGCGCGAGCTGCAGAAGATCTTGTGGAAGTATTGATGCGCTGAGATCCGGATGCTGGACCGTCCGGGGATCGACATCCGCATCCGCAGCATCGGCCATCTCGATCCACCATGCGCCGCCGTCACTCGTCCCATGGGCTTGATGGCGGCGCGAGGCCGATTCCGTTGCGGTCCAGGAATTCCGGCAGCATGTGGAAGCGCAACAAGGGAATCGAGTCTCCTCGCTGGATCAACCGAACTCTGTCGAACACCGCGACACTCGGTTCATTGGCAAACCGCGACGTGAAATAGATACCTTCGATGTGCGGATACGCCTTGTAGATCGCCGAACTCCATAGATTCGGCCCGCGATAGTCCGTCGTTGTCAGCACGCGGTTGTCCATGCCCAGGTGCAGGTGCGGCTTGGTCAGATCAGCCAGGCGCAGCGGCTGGCTCCGCCCGATTGCCAGTGCCGCAATGCTTCGTGTCGATAGCTCTGCTTCATCGAGCAGCAGCGGCAGGAGCTTGCCCTGCAGCCTGTCCCTGATCACTCCCTCCGCCATGCACGCGGCGAAGCTCGGAGAGGCGTACAGCACGCCGAACTCATCGTTTGCGGCGTCGAAGCGATAGGGAATGCCGCCCAGCGACTTTCGGGTGTAGTGAATCGGTCCAAAGATCGACCGGTGAATTCGCCATAGCGGCGTTTTGCCGAGATCCAGCTCGATTTCCGGCATCGAGCGCTCTGCCAGATCCGCCGGAGGCAACGGGCAGTCCAGCTCCTCCGCGGTAAAGGCCGACATCAAGCCGCCCCTTGATCGGCGTTGTACCGGCTGAGCGCCGCCTCGACGACCGCGGCTATCGGCCGGGACGCGTCAAGTATCCACGCCATCGGGCTTAGTCCGCCAAGGCCGTCCAGCGCGTTTTGCATAAAGTTGTGCACTACCCAGCAACTGGCATTGGCTTGGACGAAGGGCGCGAGCACGGCGGCAAGGCGCTCCGGCTCCGCGTCGAACTGCCACTGCGGATAGCGCAGACCCCTTTGCTTGCCAGGAGGCACCAGCGCGTAGAGCCGCCCTTTCAATCGCGCTTCGTTGATAGCGCCGTCCGAGCGGCCCGAGTAGATCGAGGCATCACGCAGTGTCAGGTTGTCCGGCTTTTGCAGTTCAGCGAGGGCTTGATGACGGCCCCGGTCACGAGCCGCTTGCAATGGATCGGAACCGCGTTCGATCAGGGCTTCGGCGGCGGCCCGTAGCCAGGTATCGATTTCGGCGGCGCCCGAGTTGACGGCTTGCTGGTCCGGCTGGATGCCACGACGTTGGGCAAGCGACCGAACCCGCTCAAGGACGGCAACGGCGAGGGCCACATAGGGATCGGAGGTCGCGGTCCGATGCAGTACGCGTACTGTCGTGGAAAATCGCTTCGCGGTGCCAACGTCTCTTGCTTCCGTCTTCGCCCTCACCTTATGAGAGAAGGGTTCATGGCGTGGAGGAAGGCTGCCGGTAACCCGTAGCGGCTGTGCCGCATCCGCGTACATCGCCGCACTCTGGTTGAGTATCAGGACATCGCCATAGCGGAACGGGCGTCCGGCATAGAGGGAAGTGCCGTAGGCATATGGATGCCGTACGTTTTCTGACGGTTCTCCGTGGCCGCTCCTATATCGGGTGCGATAGATCTTCATCGGACAGCCTTTTGATCGGACAGTGACGCTACATATCGGCGATCCTACTTCATGAACTTCATGAAGACAACACGCGCTCCAAGGCACGCCAGACATCGACAGCGTGCTGCAGATGTAACAGTATGTTTCCCCTCATCGATCAATGCTTGTAATGCGATCGATTCTCATTTACTATCGCATCACTGTCTGACGACGCCGACACCTGAGTATCAGGACCGAGGCGCAGACCAGCCGGTGGCGCGACACCAGCGCTTGCCGCAAGAATTCCGCGACGTCGCCTGGCGGCGTCCGACAACCGTCTTTTGTGGGGACCGCTCCGTACCGCGGAGCGTTTGGCAGTAGCCAGTCGCCGGAGGATCAGGGAAGCAACCAGACCCCGCTTTCTTGATCGCCAAACTTCGTCGGCAAGCAAAGCCACCTTTTTATTCCTGGCGCCGTGCCCTGCATGGCGTGTCTTTCCGGGCGCCCGGCCAGGGCGCGGCAGCCGGAACATCCGTCGCCCGGCGCGCGTTCCGCGCCGGCGCATCGAGCGCCCTTCTCTGACTGTCCGCCGCTTCGCATGCCAGCCCACCTGATGGAGCTTCGCGATGGAACGCCTGTTCAAGCCATTGACCGAACTGAAACGCATCCTGGCGCGGCAGTTGCGCGAGCAGCCGGGTTGCCACGATTGCCAGTTGCGCGCGGTGTGCGTGCACCGGCCCGACCATACCGGCTGCAACTGGAGCGCGGAGGTTGATTTTCCCGGTCGGTGCGATGACGATGCCGTGCGCGACCTGCCGCATGCCCGGCAGGTCATCATGCTGGTGCGCGAGCGCTACAACGTTGCCGCCGGTCTTGCGGGACATGGCAGTCGCGAGGCCGGCGCCGCCGCGGCCTGGGCCGCCGGCCGCCAACTCACGCGATGATCGTTCACCGCCCGATCATGGCCGCCCCGCGGCCGGCACCGCCGGCACCGCCGCCGGCCTCAACACCAGCCACAACGCCACGCCGATCAGCGCCCCGCCCACCGCGTGGGCCCAGGACAGCGACTCGCCCAGAAACACGGCGCCCCAGACAATGCCGAACGGCGGAATCAGAAAGGTCACGCTGAGCGCGCGCACCGGTCCGATATCGGCGATCAGCCGGAAATACAGGATGTAGGCGAGCGCGGTGCAGACAATGCCGAGCGCTGCCATCGCCGCCCAGACGCCGGCGCTTGCGGCCGGCAGCGTGTTCTCGCGGACAAGCGCCGCCACGCAAAACGGCAGCAGGAACAGTGTCGCGCCGACCATGCTCCCCGCCGCCACCAGCCTCGCATCGAGCCCGCCCTGCTGGCCAATCCAGCGGCGCGTCAGAAAGCCGGCCAGCCCATAGCAGGCGGTCGCGGCAAGACAAGCGAGAGCGCCGAGGAGCACCTCCATGCTGAACGCGACCGGGCCGGTCCGCGTCAACACCGCCACGCCGGCCACGCCGATCAATACGCCCGCGGCCTTGGCCAGCGTCATCCGTTCGGCAAAGAACAACGCGCCGATCAGCACGCCCATCAGCGGCGTCATCGCGTTGAACACCGCCGAATAACCGGCCGGCAGCCACAGCGCGGCAACCGAGTACATCACGAAGGGAATGCCGGAGTTGATCGCACCCAGCATCATCACGCGGACCCGTTTGCCACGCATATCCCAGCGGATACGCAGTACGGCCAGGATCGCCGCCAATGCAAGCGCACCAATGACCACGCGCACGAAGGCCGCGGTCAGCGGGCCAAGCACCGGCGCGCCGACACGAATGAACAGGAAGCTGGCGCCCCAGATGGCGGACAGCGAGAGCAGACGGAGGAAATCGGCGGCGGTCATGACGGGATCGGCGCTCGTGGCGTCCGGTACAGGCGCGCGGATGTGCGCAGATGGCCGGATTTGACGCGCGTCGCGGCCCAATGGCAAGCCGTTTTCGGACATCCGCATGGTCCCGGCGTCCGCTCTGCCGATGTAACGGCGCAACTGTTGCGCGACGGCATCAGCTTGACCCCACAAAAGAAAGGGTAAATATTACAAGCAGTGACAAAACGCCTTAAGTGAAATTAAACTCTGACCTGCGCCAGAGTTAATTGACCCCTCCGACGCATTCCCGACGAGCCGCCAGGCAACTGGCGGCTTCTTTTTTTGGTGCGGCGGCACGGCGGCCGCGAACCGGCGGCATGCCGGGACAAAACGTACCCGTTTCTGCGGGCGCCGCCGACACGTCGTCGCTAGACGGCCTGTACCGCCACGCCCCGCTCGCAGCGCTCGATCAGCTCCGCCAGCGGCACGCCGGCGCCGAACAGAAAGCCCTGCACCGCGTCGCAGCCCTGTTCCCGCAGGAAGCGGAACTGGTCGGCGGTTTCCACGCCTTCTGCCACGACCTGCAGCCGCAACTGATGGCCGAGCGCGATGATCGCCGCGACCACGGCCCGGTCCTCGCCATTGCCGTCGTCCTCGGCGAGATTGGCGACGAAGGAACGGTCGATCTTCAGCTTGTTGATCGGCAGCCGCGTCAGATAGCTCAACCCCGAATAGCCGGTACCGAAGTCGTCGATCGACAGGCCCACGCCGAGCGCGCGAATGCCGCGGAAGGCGTCGATCGTCTGCGGCGTACCCTCGATCAGGATGCCCTCGGTGACCTCGATCGCCAGATTGCGGGCCGGCAGGCCGCTTTCGCGCAGGCAGCGATCGACCAGCGCGGGGAAGTCCTCTTGCTGCAGGTGCGGCGGCGAGATATTGACCGCGACCTCCAGGTCAATGCCGGTGCGCATCCGCAGCGTCTGGATCTCGCGGCACGCGGTGGCCAACACCCATTCGCTGATCGGCACGATCAGCCCGCATTGCTCGGCGATCGGGATGAACTGGGCCGGCTGCATCGCGCCACGTTCGGGGGTGTGCCACGAGATCAGCGTCTCGACGCCAACGATGCGCTGGCTGGCGGTATCGACCAGCGGCTGATAGCGCAGCGTGAATTCCTGCTCGGCCAGCGCCCGCCGCAGCAGGCCCTCGATGGTGAAGCGGGCCAGCGACGCCTCCTTCATGTCAGGCGAGAAACGGCGCACCTGGCCGCGGCCGCCTTGCTTGGCCGCATGCAGCGCCGCATCGGCCGCCTGCAACAGGTCGGCGACGGTATTGCCGTCGTTCGGAAACAGCGCCATGCCGATCGACGGCACCACCCGCAGCCTGACGCCGCCCAGCCGCAGTTCCTCCGACAGCCGCGCGACGATCTTGGCGGCCGCCAGTTCCGCCTCGCTGTCGTCGGCAATGTCCGACAACACCACCGCGAACTCGTCGCCATCCATCCGCGCCGCCAGATCGGCGCGGCGCACGGCGGCGCGCAGCCGGTCCGCCATGGTGCGCAACACGTCGTCGCCGACATGGTGGCCCAGCGAATCGTTGATGCGCTTGAACTGGTCCAGATCGATCAGCAGCAGCGCGACCCGGCCATTGCGGGCGCCGATCGCCTGCAGCAACGCGTCGGCGCGTCCGCTCAGATAGTCGCGGTTGGGCAGGCCGGTCAGCGTGTCGTGGTGCGCGAGGTGATCGATATAGGCATCGGCGCGCCGGCGCTCCGTCAGGTCATGGGCGATCGCCAGATAGCCGCCGGCACCGTCCTGCCGGGACTGGCCGGACTGGCCGGACTGGCCTGACTGGCCGTGGCGCTTGCCGGCATCGCCGCCCGGGTCGGACAGCGGCAACAGCGTCAATTGCACTGGCAGCGTCGAGCCACCCTTGCGGATGTAGTGCCAGGTGTGCTCGTCGACCAGCCCGAGGCGGGGCTTGGCGATCAGCGCTTCGAAACCGGGGGCGACCGGCTGGCCGAGCTCGGCGGACAAGGCACGGGCACGCGCGGCCAGTTCGCCCGGCTCGTGCAGCGCGCTGTATGGAATGCGTCCGACCAGTTCGTGCGCCTGGTACCAGAGCATCTGCTCGCCGGGCCGGTTGATCGACGTGATGGTGCCGTGCCCGTCGAAAGCGATCACGCAGATCGGTGCATGGTCGAGCAGGCGTGCATGCCGCTGCGCCACCACATCGGCCGACTGCCTGGCGCGTTCGGCGGCGCGGCGCCGCGCGGCCAGATGCCACGCCAGCCAGCCGAGCAGCGCGGTACCGAGCGCGCCGGCCGCGATCACCAGCGGCACGGGCGCACCGGGCCCGCCTTCCTCGAACGCGGCCAGCGTGGTCGCGCGTACGGTCCAGGTCTGGCCGCCGAACGTCAGCTCGCGATCGAGCTGGCGCAGCGGATGCGAATGGTTGCGGGGGGCCGCCTCGCCGCCTGCCCGGGCCAGCAGCAAGGTATCGGCGGCGGAGGGCCGCCCCTGATACAGCGACAGCGACAGCCTGCCGCCATGAACCGCCGCCGCGTCGGCCATCAGGTCGCCGAGCCGGTAGGCCGCATAGACATAGCCGAGCAGGGCCCGCCGGCGCTCCTCCACCGAATTGACCGGCATGCCGTTGCGGTAGACCGGCAGATACAGCACCGCACCCTGCGCCGCGACGCTGCGATGCGCCTCGCGCAGCAGCGCCACGCGCGGCGTCATGCGCGCCTGCATCGAATCGCGCGCCGCTTCCGCGGTGGCCCGGCGTGCCGGATCGGACAGGTGGTCGAAGCCGAGCGCGCCCAGCGTGCGGCCGGCGAAGGGCTCGACATAGACGCCCGGTGCGTAGACCTCGCGCTCGCCCCGAGGGAACACGTCGAAGGCGGGCAGGCCCTCGGCGCGAACCGATTCGACCAGCGCGTCGAGCGCGGAGGCCTGCGTCAACCTGGCATAACCGACCGAATGGATGCCGGGGGGCAGATCGTCGACCTGCGTGGCGAGCATATAAGCCCGCCATTGGTCGCGCGTCGTGTCGGGATCGGCCGCCAGCAGGCCGCTGGCGCCGCGCAGCAGGCGCTCGCCGGTGTCGAGCCGCTGGCGCACTGCCATCACGCTCGCCGACAGCATCGCATCGAGCCGCTGGGCGGCGGCACGTTCGCTCCACGCGGCGGTCTGCACGGCGGCCGCGGCGGTGACGCAAGCGCCGGCGGCCACGACGAGCAAAGCCAGGACGGCGGGAGGAAGCGAAGGCAGTTTCATCGCAATAGCATGGCGGGGCCGTGCGGCCTGGATAGGAGCGGCGCGGCTTGGCGCCAAGGTCGTGACCGGCACCGATGCCGCTGGCGTCCAGGCTCGGATCACGGCTTGGACTATACCGCGCCAAATGCACTTTGCGACAGCGGGACAGGCCGTGTGCCGCGACTCGCACCATGCCGCTCGATGTGATACGGTGACGCCTACGGAACCCGCCGACCCGGGGAATGCCCTTGCGGGCACGCATGAACCGTCCCCCCTTGCTCGACGACTCGCCCAACGCACCGCCGCACGTAGCGCTGAAACGACCGCCCGACACACCGAACGACGATCGCCGCGAGGACCCGGCCACGGCCACGACGCGTCGTCCCCGGTTCGCGCTGTCGTTGACGACGCGCATCGCGCTGGTCACCGCGGGTCTGTCGACCGTGCTCGGCGCCGCCCTCGTGGTGGGCTCGCTGAAATCGGCCCATGACGATCTGCGTGACGCACTGCAGGCGCAACAGGATTCCGTCGTCAAGCTGACGGCGGAGCAGCTCGATTCCGCGGTCAACGATCGCCTGATCCTGCTCGAGCACCTGGCCCCGCAATTCAAGTCGATGATGGACGCGCCGGCCGCGCAGCTGCAGGCCATGCTCAGCCGCACCATTCCGATTCCCGGTACCTTCAACAGCGCCGTCGTGGTCGATGCCAGGGGCATGCTGCTGGCCCGCGACGGCACCCTGGTGTCGGTCGCGGACCGCACCTACTTCCGCGAGGCCGCGCGCACCCTGGCGCCGGTGATCAGCCCGCCGATCCGCGCCCGCGCCGACGGTTCGGTCGGCGTGCTGCTGGCCGTGCCGATCGTCTCGGACGACAAGACCTTCCTGGGCCTGGTCGGCGGCTGGATCGACCTGGCGCGCTCGAACTTCCTGGTGGAAGTGCCGCACAGCCCGATCGCCAGCACCGGCTTCTATTGCCTGGTATCGGCCGGCGCGCAGCCGGTCTACGTGCAACACCGGCTGCAGCAGCAGGTCGGGCGGCCGGCGCGCGCGCAGGGAGAGACCTGCGGCGTGCAGGCACAGCCGGCGACCCTGGAGTTCCTGACACCGCGCGAGCCGGTCATCGCACGCTATCTGATGGCGACCACCGGTTGGGAACTGGTCGCCGTGCTGCCGGCCAAGGAGGCCTTCCAGCCGCTGCACGCGATGCAGCAGCGCTTCCTGTTGTGGTCGGCGGTCGCGGTGGGATTGGCGGCGGTGCTGAACTGGTTCGCGGTGCACTGGATGTTCGCGCCGCTGGCGCAGCTGCGGCGCGTGGTGCGCGACAGCGCGCGCGACCTGTCGGCCTACGAGCGGCTGTCGACCCATCGCCATGACGAGATCGGCGTGCTGGCGCGCGCGTTCGCCCGGCTGATGCGCGACGTGCGCGAGCGCCGCGAACAGCTGCACCGCAGCGAAACGCGCCTGCGCGCGGTCACCGACACGCTGCCGTCGCTGCTGGCCTTCATCGACACCGACGAGCGCTACGTCTTCAACAACCTCGCCTACGAGCGCACCTTCGGCATTCCGCTCGACCAGCTGCGCGGCATGACGCTGCGCGAACTGCTGGGCGAGGCGCGCTACGCCCGCATCCAGCCGTATCTGCAGCAGGCGCTGGCCGGCACCGCGGTCACGTTCGAGACCGAGTTCCACGATCCCGACTACCACTGCACCGAAACCAATTTCCGGCCCGAGTGGAGCGCCGACGGCAGCCGCGTCGAGGGGGTGCATGTCCATGTGCAGGACATCACCGCACGCAAGCTCGAGACGCTGCGGCTCGCGCAGATCTCGCGCCTGGACCATCTGACGCAGCTGCTGAACCGCAGCGCGTTCGAGACGCGGCTGGCCGAGGCGATGGCGCGCAGCCGCTCGCAGGACCGGCTGATGGCGCTGCTGTATCTGGACATGGACCGCTTCAAGGCGGTCAACGACCACTATGGCCACGCGGCCGGCGACCAGTTGCTGCAGAGCTTTGCCAAGCGCGTGCAGCGCTGCGTGCGCGAGCGCGATGCGGTGGCGCGGCTGGGCGGCGACGAGTTCGCCATCGTGATGGAGGACATCGACCGGCCCGATGTCGCGGTGCGCGTCGCCGGCGCGATCCTGCATGCGGTGGGCCGCCGCTTCTTCATCGAGGGCGCCTTCGTCGACGTCAATGTCAGCATCGGCATCGCGCTGTACCAGGGCGCGCCGATGACATGGCAGCAGCTGGCCAAGGAGGCCGATGCGCTGCTGTACCGCGCCAAGGACGCCGGACGCGGCCGCTTCGAGATCGGCCCGCCCGAGCTGGCGAACCGATCGCGGGAGGCGCGCCCGTAGGCCGGCTTGCGCGCCGGCGCGGCGTCGGCAGTCCCGGCGGCGTATCCTAGAAGGCCGATCCGCATCGTTCGTTCACAGGAGCCAGTCATGTCAGACCAGCAGCCCCCAGCGACCCGCATCGAACAGGACAGCCTGGGCCAGGTACCCGTCCCCGCCGACCACCTGTGGGGCGCGCAGACCGAGCGCTCGCGCCAGAACTTCCGCATCGGCAACGAGAAGATGCCGCCCGCGCTGATCGAGGCCTTTGCGATCCTGAAGCTGTGCGCGGCGCGTGCGAACCGCGAGCTGAACGTGCTCGACGCGGCGCTGGCGCAGGCGATCGAACAGGCCGCCGAGGAGATCATCGCCGGCCAGTGGCCCGACGAGTTTCCGCTGTCGGTCTGGCAGACCGGCTCGGGCACGCAGACCAACATGAACCTGAACGAGGTGATCGCCAATCGTGCGATCCAGCTGCTCGGCGGCGAGGTCGGCAGCAAGCGTCCGGTTCATCCCAACGACCACGTCAACGCGAGCCAGTCGTCCAACGACAGCTTCCCGACCGCGATGCATATCGCCGCCGCGCGCGCGGTGCAGCGCCAGCTGCTGCCGGCGCTGGAGACGTTGCAGAAGACGCTGGGCAGCAAGGTCGAGGCCTTCGCCGACATCGTCAAGGTGGGCCGCACCCATCTGCAGGATGCGGTGCCGCTGACGCTGGGCCAGGAGTTCTCCGGCTACCAGGCCCAGGTCGCCGATGCGCAGGCGCGGCTGCACCAGGCCGTGCTGCGCGCGATGCCGGTGCCCCAGGGCGGCACCGCGGTCGGCACCGGCCTGAATGCGCCCGCCGGCTTTGCCGCCGCCTTCGCGCGCGCGCTGGCCGACTACACGGGCCTGCCGTTCGAACCGGCGGCCAACCGCTACGCGCTGCAGGCCGCGCACGACGCGCTCGCCGATCTGTCCGGCGCGCTGAACACCACGGCCTCGTCCTTCCTGAAGATCGCGCGCGACTTCATGCTGCTCGGTTCCGGCCCGCGCGCGGGCTTTGCCGAACTGCAGCTCCCGGCAAACGAGCCCGGCTCGTCGATCATGCCGGGCAAAGTCAACCCGACCCAGGCCGAGGCGCTGGCGATGGTCTGCTGCCGCGTGATCGGCAACCACACCACGATCACGCTGGCCAACGGCCTCGGCACGCTGGAGCTGAACGCCTACAAGCCGGTCATCGTGTACAGCCTGCTGCAGTCGGTTACACTGCTGGCCGACGCGGCGGCCAGCTTCGCCGAACACATGGTGGCCGGCGTCGAAGCCGACCGGGCGCGCATCGCCGAGCTGCTCGAGCGATCGCTGATGCCGGTCACCGCGCTGAACCCGCATATCGGCTACGACAAGGCCGCCGAGATCGCCAAGCTGGCCGTGGCCCGCAACCTGTCGCTGCGCGAGGCGGCAATCGCCTCGGGCCATGTCACCGCCGAGCAGTTCGAACAATGGATCGATCTGAAGGGGATGACGCGCGAGGTGTAGCGTCAGCGCACCGGTGCTGGCGGCCACGTCCACGACGGCGCATGCGGCCGCCCACACATTGAACGACCCATCGACCGGCCCCGCGGCACCGCGGCGGCCGGCGACAAACCCGCTCCAGACGGGCCGACGACGATCGGGGTAACAACGATCGCATTGACGAGATGATTCCTGCTCCCATTCCCGCCGATGACCCGCGGCGCCTCGACGCGCTGTATTCGCTGAACCTCCTCGACACCGCCGCCGAAGAGCGCTTCGACCGGCTGACACGCCTGGCCAGGCGGCTGTTCGACGTGCCGATCGCGCTGGTGAGCCTGGTCGACGCCAGGCGGCAATGGTTCAAGTCCTCGTTCGGCCTGGCCGTACGCGAAACGCCGCGCGAGCAATCGTTCTGCGGCCACGCGATCCTGCGCGACGATCTGCTGATCGTGCCCGATGCGCTGCAGGACCAGCGCTTTCACGACAACCCGCTGGTCACGGGCGCGCCCGGCGTGCGCTTCTATGCCGGCTGCCCGCTCGCGGTACGCGGCGGCGCCAAGGTCGGCACGCTGTGCCTGATCGACACCGCGCCGCGCGAGTTCGACAAGGACGACCAGGCGCTGCTGCACGATCTGGGGCGCCTGGCCGAGCAGGAGCTGGAGTCGGCGCAACTGGCGTCGATGGATGACCTGACGATGCTGTCGAACCGGCGCGGCTTTTCGGCGCTGGCGCAGCATGCGCTGGCGGTCTGCCAGCGCCAGCGGATGCCGGCCACGCTGCTGTTCTTCGACATGGATGGCTTCAAGGCCATCAACGACCGCTTCGGCCACGCGGAGGGCGATCTGGCGCTGACCGCCTTTGCCGATCAATTGCGCCAGGCGTTCCGGCAGTCCGACCTGATCGGACGGCTCGGCGGCGACGAGTTCGTCGTGCTGCTGGTCGACGCCTGCGCCGACCAGTGCGACGCGATGCTGGCCCGGCTGCGGCAAGGCGTGGAGGCACACAACGCGCAGAGCCAGCGCGGCTATCGGCTCGACTTCAGCGCCGGCGCGGTCGCGTTCGATCCCGCCCGCCATGCGGGCATCGCCGATCTGCTGGCGCAGGCCGATCAGGCGATGTACGCCAACAAGCAGGCCCGCAAGGCGGGGACGCCGCCCGCCGGGCGTCAGTAACTCGCGTTGCGGCCGCCGCCGCGCCGTGTTACTGTCCGCCCATCCAGGAGAAAGCGAGCCTGCCGCGACAGCGCGGCGGCAGCGCTGCCGAAGGCGTACCCCCGAAACGCTCAGGTACCGAAGACTGGAGACGACAACGAACTGGAGAGCGCCGCCATCATGATTTGACGATGACGGCCGCCGAAGGGGCAAGCCGGGTCCGGGGCGGACGCGGTGAATCTCTCAGGCAAAAGGACAGTGGGGGCAGCCGGGTTGGCATCGACGATGCCGGCCGGCTGCCCCTTTTTGCATCCTGGAGCCTGAAATGAAAGTCATCGTGATGGGAGCCGGCGTGATCGGCGTGGCCTCGGCGTGGTATCTGTCCAAGGCCGGCCACGAGGTCGTGGTGCTCGAGCGCAATGCCGGCGCGGCACGCGAAACCAGCTTCGGCAATGGCGGCCAGATCTCGGTCAGCCATGCCGAGCCCTGGGCCAACCCGTCGGCGCCGCTGAAGCTGCTCAGCTGGCTGGGACGCGAGGACGCGCCGCTGCTGTTCCGCCTGCGCGCCGACCCGGCGCAATGGTCGTGGGGCCTGAAATTCCTGCGCGAATGTCCGGCCCGGCGTTCCACCCGCAACATGATCCAGCTGCTCAATCTCGGCACCTACAGCCGCGCCAGCCTGCAGGCGCTGCGCGCCGAGACCGGCATCGAGTACGACCACCTGACCCACGGCATCCTCCACTTCTATACCAGCCAGAAGGAATTCGACGCGGCGATCGAGCCGGCGCGCATCATGCGCGAGCTCGGCTGCGAGCGCCGCGTGATCGGTCCCGACGAAGTGGTGAAGCTGGAACCCGCGTTGGCGTCGATCGCGCCGCGGCTGGCGGGCGCCACCTACACCAGCGAGGACGAGTCCGGCGACGTGCATCGCTTCACCACCGGACTGGCCGCGCTGTGCGAGGCGCGCGGCGTGCACTTCCGCTATGGCGTGCGCGTGCAGCGGCTGCTGGCCGAAGGCGGCCGCATGCGTGGGGTCGAGATCGCCGACGAGACCGGCGCCTATACCGTCGAGCAGGCGGACGCCTATGTGCTCGCGCTCGGCAGCTTCAGCCCGATGCTGGCGCGTCCGCTGGGCGTCAAGCTCGACATCTATCCGGCCAAGGGTTATTCGGCCACGCTGCCGGTGCTCGATCCCGAGCGCGCGCCGAGCGTCAGCCTGACCGACGACGAGTACAAGCTGGTGTTTTCGCGGCTGGGCGACCGGCTGCGCATCGCCGGCACCGCCGAGCTCAACGGCTATTCGATGGAGCTGAACCCGGTGCGCTGCGAGGCCATCGTGCGGCGTACGCTGGAGATCTTCCCCGGTGTCAGCCGGCCCGAACTGGCGCGCTACTGGACCGGCCTGCGTCCCGCGACGCCGGGCAACGTGCCGTATATCGGCGCGAGCGCGGTGCAGGGGCTGTACCTGAACACCGGCCATGGCACGCTGGGCTGGACGCACGGCTGCGGCTCGGGACGCGCGATCGCCGAACTGATCAGCGGCCGCGTGCCGGAAGTGGACTTCGGCTTTTGCGGTCCGCTGCCGCAGGCGCCACGGATGGCGCCTCCGCTCGCGCCGGTGATTGCCGCGCGCGCCGCCGCATCGGAGCCGGCCGAGGTTTGATATCCGTCTGATACAGGTCTGAAACAACGACACCGGCGCGGCATGGCATCGCCATGCGCGCCGGTGTTTTCGTTTCATCGCTGCCGCGCATGCATGGGCGCCAAAGCGTACCCGTTTCTGCGCACGGCTTTCGGCGCGCGTACCCGTTTCTGCGGGCCGCATTGGCAGCCGACTGGCAGCCGACTGGAGCCGATTGGCGGCCGCATCGACAGCCCCATGGCCAGCCCTACTGCCGGCCCTACTGCCCGCCCAATTGCCGGCCCAGTTGCCGGCACACAGTGCACCTTGCGGACCAAAGCCAGGCCCGGGCACGGCATGAATCGGGCGGGCCATCCGCACCGGGCACGTGCGAATGCGGGGCCGCACCGTACCCGTTTCTGCGTCGTGCGAACGCCGTCCGATGCCGCGTGGCGTGCCGTGCGTACCCGTTTCTGCGTACACAACCTCAGTCGAATCAAGGGTCTCCGATGTCTCGACGTCTCGCCATCGCCGCGCGGATGCCGCCCGCTCGCGCCCCGGCATCAAGCGATGGTATCGACCACGCCGCCGTCGACGCGCAACGCGGCGCCGGTCGTCGCCGATGCCTGCGGCGAACAGACATAGACCACCATGTTGGCGACTTCCTCCACCGTGGCCGCGCGCTGGAGGATCGAGCTGGGCCGATGCGCCTTGACGAACTCGGCGGCCGCTTCCTCGATCGACAGCCCTGCCTTGTCGGCATCCTCGCGCAGCATCTCGCGCAGGCCGTCGGACAGCGTTGGCCCTGGCAATACCGCGTTGACCGTGACGCCGGTACCGGTCAGCCGTTTGGCGAGGCCGCGCGACACCGCCAGCTGCGCGGTCTTCGAGAAGCCGTAGTGGATCATGTCCTCCGGCGTGTTCAGCGCAGACTCCGACGAGATGAAGACCACGCGGCCCCAGCCGTTGGCCGCCATCGCGGCCGTATACGCCCGCGCCAGCCGCACGCCGGACATCACGTTGACATCGAAGATGCGGGCCCAGTCCTCGTCGCTCAGTTCGTAGAAATCGCGCGGACCGTAGATGCCGGCGTTGTTCACCAGAATGTCGACCGCCGGCTCCGCGGCCACGATCGCATCGCACCCGTGGGCGCTGCCCACGTCGGCCGCGACGCCGCGCACCGTGGCGCCCGGCACCTCGCGCACCACGTCCGCGATGGCGCCTTCGACGGTGTCCTGCTTGCGGCCATTGACGATGACCGCCGCGCCGCTGCGCGCCAGCCCGATGGCGATGGCCAGCCCGATGCCGGCTGTCGAGGCGGTGACCAGCGCGGTCTTGCCGGTGAGATCGATTTGCATGGGTACCTCCTGAAGCGGGGTGAGATCAGCGAAGGGGACGCAAAGGTTCGGAAAGTCCGAAAGGGTCGGTCAAGCGAGTACGCAGAAACGGGTACGCTTTTCGACAAGAACGTGGCGGCGCGTGAAGGCAGCGGCCTAATCGCGGCCCGTGCCTGACGCGTTGGCGGCCTCGGGAAACACCACCCGCACGCGCAGCCCCGGCTCGTTATCCTCGAGCGACAGCGTGGCGCGATGCACCTGGGCGATCTCGTCGACGATGGCCAGGCCCAGGCCGCTGCCGCCGCTCGGCGCATCGGGCAAGCGATAGAAGCGGTCCAGCACGCGGGCGCGCTGTTCGGGCGGGATGCCGGGACCGTTGTCGGCGACGATCAGCGCGACCCGGCCCGCGTCGCCGCGCTGCACGCGCACGTCGACCTTGCCGCCGGCCGGCACATAACGCAGCGCGTTGTCGATCAGATTGGTCAGCAGGATGCGCAGCGCGTCGGCATCGCCCTGCACGGTCAGCCCGGCCGCGTCTCCAGCGCCAGCATCGCCAGCCTGGCGACCATTGCCACCATCGTCGCCGTCGCCGCTGGCGTCGAGCCCCAGGTCGATATTCCGGTCCAGCGCGGCCTGCGTCATCTCGCCGACCACGGCCGCGGCCAGTTCGCGCAAGGCGACCGGCTGCTGGCCCGCGACGGCCGCGCCCGGCTCGTGACGCGCCAGCGTCAATAACTGCGTCACCAGATGCGTCAGCCGCTCGAGGCCGTCGCGCAGATTGCCCACTGCCTCGCGGCGCGCCGGCTCGCTGTCGGCGCGTTCGACCAGCTGCGCCTGCAGCTGCAGCGCCGTCAGCGGCGTGCGCAGCGCGTGCGCGGCATCGGCGATGAACGCGCGCTGCGTGTCGATCGCGTCGGAGAGCCGCGCCAGCAGCAGGTTCAGCGCCTCGGTCAGCGGCGCGATCTCGGCCGGCATCTCGGCGACCGCCAGCGGCGACAGCGCGTTGGCATCGCGTTTGCCGACCTGCCGCGCGATCTCGCGCACCGGCCGCAGCCCGCGGCCGACCGCGAGCCAGACCATCCAGCCGAGCAGCGGCAGCAGCAACAGCAGCGGCGCGACCGTGCGCAGCGCCATCCGTGCCGCCACTTCGCGGCGCGCGCTCATCGGCTGCGCGATCTGCACCACCGCCGGCCCAAGCTGCACGCTGTAAATGCGGAACTCGCCGTCGTCGGTGCGGACGTTGGAGAAACCCAGCTCGGCGCGCGGCGGCAGCGACGGCCGCGAGTGCGACAGATAGAGGCTGCGGCCGGTACCGTCCCAGATATGGATCACCACATCCTCGTCGGAGCGAAACAGATTGTCGGTGCCGGGCGGCAGCGGCGGCGACAGCGACGGCAGCGCCGGGCCGCTGAACTGGCTCGGCAGCGCAAGCGCGACCTGGCGCATCTGGTAGTCGAACAGCGCGTTGGCCTCCTGCCGCGCCTGGCCGTAGATCAGCGCGGTGGCGGCGGCGATGCCGGCCAGCAGGCCGAGGGCGAGCCACCACAGCAGGGTCCGCTGGATCGATCGCATCAGCGCACGCCCCCTGCCGCGGGATCGGCGCCACCTGGCTCGGCGCTCTCCTCGAGCTTCGGACAGACATAACCGACGCCGCGGATATTGCGGATCAAACCCTGGCCGAACTTCTTGCGCAGCGCGTGGATATAGACCTCGACCGTATTGCTGCCGACCTCGTCGTCCCAGCCGTACAACTTCTCCTGCAGCTGCGGCACCGACCAGACCTTGCCGGGCCGGGCCAGCAACGCCGCCAGCAGCGCGTATTCGCGCGCCGACAGATGGACCGGCTCGCCGGCCAGCGTGACTTCGCGCGTGGCCGGATTGAGCACGATCGCGCCATAGCGGACCAGCGGCTCGGCCCGGCCCTGCGCGCGTCGCGAGAGCGCATGGATGCGCGCCACCAGCTCCTGCAGGTCGAACGGCTTGACCAGATAGTCGTCCGCACCGGCGTTCAGGCCGGCGACCCGATCGGCGACCGCATCGCGCGCGGTCAGGATCAGCACCGGCGTGGCGACGCCGCGCGCGCGCATGCCGGCCAGCACGTCGAGTCCCGAACGGCGCGGCAGGCCGAGATCGAGCAGCACCAGATCGTGCTGCCCTTCGGCGGCGCCGCCGGCGGCGATGCCGGGCGGCTGCGTGGCGGCCGACAGGCCGGCCTCGCCATCGCGCACCCAGTCCACCGCGAAGCCTTCCTGCCGCAGCGCGAGCCGCACGGAATCGCCGATCATCGTGTCGTCTTCGATCAGCAGCACGCGCATCGCTTCGCTCCGTTGGTTCGCAATCCGCAAGGCCCGCGGCGGCTCATCGCCGATCGACCGCTTCGGCCAGCGCGTGTGCCAGCCCCGGCAGCGCGGGAAACTGCGCGGTGATCACCTGCACCGGCACCGGTTCCAGAAACGCGCGCATGCGTCCCTTGTCGATGAAGCGCGCATTGAAGCTCGACGCCGCCAGCGCCTCAACGAAGCGCGGCACGATGCCGCCGCCGATATAGACACCACCGCGCGCGCCAAGGATCAGCGTCACATCGGCCGCGACCGAACCGAGCAGGCCGCAGAACACGGCCAGCGCACGCTGGCATAGCGCGTCGCCGCGCTGCAGGGCACCCTCGGTGACCTCCGCCGCGGTCAGCGGCACGCGCACGGGCGTACCCGTTTCTGCGGCGAGCGCGGCATGCGTGTGCGACAGCCCCATGCCCGACAGCAGCCGTTCGGCCGACACGCGGCCGTGGTCACGATGCGCGGCATGCCAGGCGATCCACTCGTCGTCGGTGGCCGGCATCAGTTCGATATGCCCGCCCTCTCCGGCCAGCGCCACCGGCGCGGCACCGTGGCGGCCGGGGATCAGCCCCGACACGCCGAGCCCGGTGCCGGGGCCGATCAAGGCCAGCGGCGAGCCGGCGGCGGGCGTGCCGGCGCGCACCGGCGCCAGTTCGCTGGGCCGCAGATACGGCAGCGCCAGTGCCAGCGCGGTGAAGTCGTTCAGCGCCAGCAGCGTCTCCAGGCCCAGCGCCTGGCGCACCGCCTCGATCGAGAAGGCCCAGGCATGGTTGGTCAGCTTGACGCGATCGCCAGTGACCGGATTGGCGAGACCGATCGCCGCGTGGCGGGGTTGCGGGCCGGATAGCTGCGACAGGTATTGCCGCATCGCCGCCTCCAGCGACGGATAGTCGGCGACCTTCAGCGCGGTGACCGGTCCGATCGCATCGGGCGCGGTCTGCAGGGCGAAGCGGACATTGGTGCCGCCGACATCGGCGAGCAGGCGTGGGTAGGTAGTCATCGCAAGGCGGGAAACATCGGGCAAAATTCGGGCGCTCGTGGCAACGCGCGCACTGCAGCGAATACGTCAGGCGGAGAACACGTCGAAGCCATGACGATGCCGGCTGGCCACAAGTCCCACCGGCAACGCAGGCCCCGGCTCCTGCAGCGCGCGTTCGAATACGGCGGCCTTGGTCGCCCTGGCAAATGCCAGGAAGACGCGCTCGGTCGCCAGCAACGCGGCCAGGTTCAGCGTCACGCGCGCATGCGGCGCGCTGGCCGGGCGCGTCACCACATAGCAAGGCGTATCGCCATTGAGCGCTTCGCCGAGCTCCGGCGCATCGGCGAACAGCGAGGCGGTATGGCCGTCCTCGCCCATGCCGAGCACCGCCACGTCGGGCTGGCGAAACGCGGCATTGAGTGCGCCATTGAGGCGCACCACCGCCCGCGCGGGCTCGGACGCCTCGAGCGCATCGGCGATCAGTGGCACGAAGCTGGCCGCGGCGGCGGCATCGCGCAGCAGGTGTTCCTGCACCAGCCGCGCATTGCTGTCCTCGTGCCCGGGCGGCACCGCGCGCTCGTCGACCAGCGTGATCGTGACCGCGTCCCAGCGCACCGGCCGATAGCGCAGCCGCTCGAACATCGGCACCGGCGAACGCCCCCCCGAGACGGCAAGCACCGCGTGTCCGCGGTCCTGAATGGCAAGGTCGAGCGCGTGGCTGATGGAGGCAGCCAGCGCTTCGGCCTGGTCCAGCGGCGAAGGATGTTCGAAGCGGCGCATGGCGATTTCCCGGATGTGGATTCGTTGCAGCGGACCGGCGGGGCGAACCGGTGGGTAGGCGGAACGTCAGACCTCCTCGTGCCACAGCGCGCCGTCGCGCGACAGCAGCGCGGACGAGGCCGCCGGCCCCCAGGTGCCCGCGGTATAGGGCTTGGGCGGCAGCGAGCTCTCCGCCCAGGTGTCGATGATCGGCTCGACCCAGCGCCATGCCTGCACCTGTTCGTCGCGGCGCACGAACAGGCCCAGCCGTCCGCGTATCACGTCGAGCAGCAGGCGTTCGTAGGCGCCCGCGCGGCGCACCTTGAACGAGTTGGCGAAGTCCAGGTCCAGCGAGGTCGGCGTCAGCGCGACCGTGTCGCCCGGTTGCTTGACCAGGAAGTACAGGCGGATGCTTTCCTCGGGCTGCAGGCGGATCACCAGCCGGTTCTGCGGCGACAGCGTCAGCGGGCGCGGAAAGATCGCATGCGGCACGTCGCGGAAGTGGATCACGATCTCGGCCACGCGCGACTGCATCCGCTTGCCGGTGCGCAGGTAGAACGGCACGCCGGCCCAGCGCCAGTTGGCGATCTCGGCCTTGATCGCGACGAAGGTCTCGGTGCGGCTGTCCGGCGCGATGCCAGGCTCCTCGAGATAGCCCGGCACCGGCTTGCCGGCGATCGCGCCGGCGCGGTATTGGCCGCGCACGGTCTTCTCGGCGACTTCCTGCGGCGTGATCGGCCGGAGCGCCTTCAGGATCTTGATCTTCTCGTCGCGCACCGCGTCTTCGGTCAGGCTGGTGGGCGGCTCCATCGCGACCATGCACAGCAGCTGCAGCAGGTGGTTCTGCACCATGTCGCGCAGCGCGCCGGTCTGGTCGTAGAAGTCGCCGCGGCCTTCGACACCGAGCTCCTCGGCGATCGTGATCTGCACGTCCTGCACCCACTCGCGCCGCCACAGCGGCTCGAACAGCGCGTTGCCGAAGCGGATCGCCATCAGGTTCTGCACCGACTCCTTGCCCAGGTAGTGGTCGATCCGGTAGATCTGCTCCTCGGCGAAGTAACGGGCCACTGCCGCGTTGATCGCCTCGTTCGAATCCAGGTCGTGGCCCAGCGGTTTTTCCAGCACCACGCGCACGTTGGATTGGTTCAGGCCGGTGCGGCCGAACTGCTCGCAGATCGGCACGAACAGATGCGGCGCGGTGGCCAGATAGCAGACCACGACCTCGGGCTGGCGGGACAGCACCTTGCGCGCCAGCGCATCGAAATGCTCGGGTTGGCGGGCGTCGGCCTGCACGTAGCACAGCCGCGCGACGAAACTGGCCCAGTCGCCCGGCGGCGCATGCTCGAGCCCCGGCCGCATGCCCTGCTCGAGCGTGGCGACATACTCCTCGGTGGTGGAAGGATGGCTGCCCGTGGCCAGGATGCGCGCCGCGGGATGCAACAATCCGGCGCGATGCGCGTCGAACAAGGCCGGCAGCAGTTTGCGCCTGGCCAGGTCACCGGTGCCGCCAACCAGCACCATGTCGAAATCGGGCATGCTCACCCTGACCTCCTTGTCGCTTGATAGAGACCCCGAAGCGCGGCCGTTGCGGCCAGTTTACGTGAGTCGCGGGCGCTTTGCGAGCCACGCGGCAGCCAGCGGCAAGGGGTCGCGGCGCGGCAGGCATGCTCCATGCAAGCCTCGATGACATGCGCTAGGCTGAACTGCGACATCACCTGCGACATCCAAGAATCCCGCTGGAGAGAGCCCCATGCCCCATCCCGTACTCGAACAAGTGACGGCCCGCATCGTGGCCCGCAGCGCGCCGACGCGCCAGGCCTACCTGTCCCGCACGCAAGCCATGGCCGGCAGCAAGGTGCAACGCGCGCAGCTGTCGTGCACGAACCTGGCCCACGGCTTCGCCTCGATGCCCGAGCCCGCCAAGATCCGCCTGAAGGCCGAGGAACGGCCCAACGTGGCGATCGTTTCCTCGTACAACGACATGCTTTCGGCGCACCAACCGCTCGGAGAGTTCCCCGCCTGGCTCAAGGAGACCGCGCTGGAGGCGGGCGCCACCGCGCAGTTCGCCGGCGGCGTGCCGGCGATGTGCGACGGCGTGACACAGGGCCAGGACGGCATGGAGCTGTCGCTGTTCTCGCGCGACGTGATTGCGCAGGCCACCGCGGTCGCGCTGTCGCACCAGATGTTCGATGCCGCGCTGTATCTGGGCATCTGCGACAAGATCGTGCCCGGGCTGGTGATGGGGGCGCTGTCGTTCGGCCATCTGCCCGCGGTGTTCGTGCCGGGCGGGCCGATGCCCACCGGCATCCCCAACGAGGAAAAGGCGCGCATCCGCCAGCTGTACGCACAGGGCAAGATCGGCCGCGAGGAGCTGCTGGAGGCCGAAAGCCGGTCCTACCATTCGCCCGGCACCTGCACCTTCTACGGCACCGCCAATTCGAACCAGATGCTGATGGAGATCATGGGGCTGCATCTGCCCGGCACCGCCTTCATCAACCCGTACACGCCGCTGCGCGAGGCGCTGACGCGCGAGGCCGCGCGGCATGTGCTGCGGCTGGTGCACCAGGGCGAGCGCTATACGCCGATCGCACAGGTGCTCGACGAGCGCGCGTTCGTCAACGGCATCGTCGGCCTGCTGGCCACCGGCGGCTCGACCAACCACACGCTGCATCTGATCGCGATGGCGCGCGTGGCCGGCATCATGCTGACCTGGGACGATTTCGACGAGCTGTCGGCGGTGGTGCCGCTGCTGGCGCGCGTCTATCCGAACGGCCAGGCCGACGTCAACGGCTTCCAGGCCGCAGGAGGCCTGGCGCTGGTGATCCGCGGCCTGCTGGCGCGCGAGCTGCTGCACAACGATGTCACCACCGTCGTCGGTCAGGGCCTGGAGGACTACACGCGCGAACCGGCGCTGCGCGACGGCAAGCTGGTCTGGCTCGACGGGCCGACCGAATCGCTGGACACGTCGGTGGTGCGCGGCGCGGGCGAACCCTTCGCGCCCGACGGCGGCATCAAGGTGCTGGACGGCAACCTGGGACGCGCGGTGATCAAGACCTCGGCGGTCAAGGCCGAGCATCAGGTGGTACAGGCGCCGGCGCGCGTGTTCCATCATCAGGACGACATGCTGGCCGCCTTCAAGCGCGGCGAGCTGGAGCGCGATTTCGTCGCGGTGCTGCCGTACCAGGGGCCGGCGGCCTGCGGCATGCCGGAGCTGCACAAGCTGACGCCGACGCTGACGGTGCTGCAGGACCGCGGCTTTCACGTGGCGCTGGTCACCGACGGCCGCATGTCGGGCGCGTCGGGCAAGGTGCCGGCCGCGATCCACGTCTGCCCCGAGGCGCTGAAGGGCGGCGCGATCGGCAAGGTCCGCGACGGCGACATGATCCGCGTCGATGCGCCGGCCGGCATCCTGACCGCGCTGGTGCCGCAGGCCGAGTGGGAGGCCCGCACGATCGAGCGGCCCGACCTGAGCCGCCATCGCCATGGCGTCGGCCGGGACCTGTTCGGTACGTTCCGCCGCAATGTCAGCACGGCCGAGGAAGGCGCCTGCACGCTGTTCGCGGACGAAGGCTGATCCACATGCGTTGTCGTCCCCGCGCAGGCGGGGACCCAGTGGCTGGTCCAAGACGCTGGATTCCCGCTTTCGCGGGAACGACAACCCGGCAGCCCGTTTTCCGCTTTCGCGCTAGGCGCGCCGCGGCGTACCGATGGTCGAGGGCGGCGACGAAGCCGGCGAAGCATGCGCCGTATGGTGTAGCACCAGCGCCGTCGACTCGCCATTGCCCGGCACACGCAGCTCCTGCACCGGCACCGCGATGTCGATGCCGACTGCCTGCAGCTCGCGCTTGACGCGCTCGTAGAAGGCGAAGCGCAGGTTCCAGTAGTTGTCGTTCGAGGTCCAGCAGCGCAGGTTCAGCGTCACGCCCTCGCTGGTGAAGTTGACCACCATCGCCTCGGCCGCCGGCACCTCGAGCACGCGCTCGTCGTCGGCCAGCATATGGCGCAGCACCCGCAACGCGGTCTGCACGTCGGCGCCGAACGGCACCGTGACCTCGATATCGAGCCGGCGCGTCGGATTCTCGCTGTAGTTGGTGATCGCGCTGCCCCAGATCTTGTTGTTCGGCACGCGCAGGCAGACGCCATCGAAGGTCGTCAGCTCCGTCATGAACAGTCCGGTCTCGCGCACGGTGCCGGCAATGCCTTGGGCGTCGATGTACTGGCCAACGCGAAACGGCCGCAGCAGCACCAGCATGATGCCCGCGGCAATATTCTGCAGCGTGCCCTGCAGCGCCAGGCCGATCGCCAGGCCCGCGGCGCCGAGCATCGCGATGATGCTGGCGGTCTGCACGCCGAACTGCGACAGCACCAGGATCACGGTGACGACACGCACCACCCACTGCGTGACGCTGCCCAGCATCGGCCGCAGCGTCGCGTCGACATGGGGGCGGTCGAAGGCGTGCAGCACCGCGTTGCGCGCGCGGCCGCTAAGCCACCAGCCGACCAGCAGGATGGCGAGCGCGGCCAGCACGTTCAGGCCCTGGTGCACCGCCAGCTGCAGCAGATAGGCCCAGGTGGCCTGCAGCTTGTCGGCGTCGATGAAATTCAGATCCATAAGGTTCATTCCGGAAGGGATGTCATCAAGCGCGGCATCAGGACGCGCTGTCGCGGCGCGTATGCACCAGTTCGCCGGCATCGGGCAGCGGTGTCTCGCTGCGCGTCAGCTGGCGCGGATCGAGCTGATGGGAGAAGCCGGCCACCGAGCCCATGCGGCGCTGGCGGTCCTCCGGCAGCGTCGGCCCGCTCTGGATATAGACGGTCAGCAGCTCGGCCAGATTGACCAGCACGTCCAGATGGGTCCGCTCGTAGCCATGCGAGGCATCGGCACCGAAGCACAGCAGCGCGGTGCGCACGTCGTGGCCGGCGCTGACCGCCGCGCCGGCGTCCGAATGGTAGAAGCGGAACACGTCGCGATGGCTGGGGATGCCATGCTCGTCGCACAGCCGCAGCAGGCGCCGCGTCAGGTGATAGTCGTGCGGGCCGGCCGAATCCATCAGCGGAATCGTCACGCCCTCCTCGCGCGCGCCCTGCCCCGGCGCGACCGGACCGATGTCGATGCCGATCACCTCGCTGACATCGTCCTCGATCACCGCGGTCGCGCCGGAGCCCACTTCCTCGGTCAGCGTGAACACCGCATGGCAGTCCATCGGCACCGAGGCGCCGCTCTCGCGCACCGCCTTCAGCGCGGCCAGCACCGCGGCGACGCCGGCCTTGTTGTCCAGATGCCGCGAGACGACATAGCCGTTGTCGAGAATCTCGGGGTTGGCGTCGAAGGCGACGAAGTCGCCGACCTGGATGCCGAGCGTGCGCAGCTGCTCCGGCGTCGCCGCCGGCTCGTCGAGCCGCAGTTCGAGCTGGTCCCAGTTGACCGGTTGCGTGTCCACCGCCTCGTTGTAGACGTGGCCCGAGGCCAGCAGCGGCAGCACCGAGCCGCGATGCCGGCCATGCTCGGTAAACAGCGTCACGCGACCGCCTTCGGCCCAGCGGCTGGACCAGGTGCCGATCGGCGCCAGCGCCAGCCGGCCGTTGGGCTTGAGCTCGCGCACCATCGCGCCGAGCGTGTCCAGGTGCGCGACGATCGCGCAGTCGGGCCCCATGCCGCTGTTGGCGCGATTGCCGCGCAGCGTCGCGCGGATCGTGCCGCGCCGGGTCAGCTGGTAGGGGATGTCGAGACCGTCCAGCACGTTGGCGGTGTAGTGCACGATCTCGTCGGTCAGCCCGGCCGGGCTCGGGATCGCGAGCAGCTCGAGCAGCGCGGTCTTCAGGTACAGCCGGTCGATCTTCAGTTTCTGCATGGATAACGATGCCGGGTGCGGCGCGCCCGGCAAGAATTCAGGATGTAAAGGGGAAGAGCAGATCGACGAAGCGCTCGGCGGTCGGCTGCGGCTCGTGATTGGCCAGGCCCGGCCGCTCGTTCGCTTCGATGATCACGTACTCGGGCTGGTCGGCGGCCGGCACCAGGAAATCCAGGCCGACCACCGGGATGCGCAGCGCCCGCGCCGCGGTCTGCGCGGCCTCGCGCAGCACCGGATGCAGCTGGGCGGTGACGTCGTGCAGCGTGCCGCCGGTATGCAGATTCGCCGTCTTGCGCACCGGCACGCGCTCCCCGGCGGCCGGCACCGATTGCAGCGTCAGCCCCTGCGCCGCGAGGCAGCGTTCGGTCTCGGCATCGAGCGGAATGCGGCTCTCGCCGCCCGTGGCCGCGCTGCGCCGCGCGCTGTGGCGCTCGATCAGCGTCTTCAGGTCGGCCTGCCCATCGCCGACCACCTCGGCCGGCTTGCGGATCGCGGCCGCGACGACCTCGTAGCCGATCACCACGATGCGCAGGTCCTGGCCCGGGCAGAACGATTCGAGCAGCACGGTGCCGCCCTCGGCGTGCGCGGTCTCGATCGCGCTGCGCAAATGCTCCTCGGTGCGGACGTCGACGCTGATGCCGCGGCCCTGTTCGCCGAAAGCCGGCTTGACCACCACCGAGCCGTGCTCGGCGAGAAACGCCAGGTTCTCGGCATCGGTGCCGATCTGGCGCTGCGCGGGCACCTTCAGGCCAACCTGCTCCAGCCGCTTGCGCGTCAGCGCCTTGTCCTGGCACCAGGTCATCGCCACCGCGCCGGTCAGCTCGGACAGCGACTCGCGGCACAGGATCTCGCGGCCGCCGTAGCGCAGGCTGAAGATGCCGGCATCGGCATCGATGATCTCGACGCCGATGCCGCGCCGGCGCGCTTCCTTGACGATCAGCGCGGCATACGGATTGAGGTTGTCGCATTCGCTCGAGCCGGCGAACAGCGGCTCGTTGATCGCGTTCTTGTGCTTGACGACGAAGCCGTCGACCTGCACGAAGCCGAGCTTGTGGTACAGCCCGATCGCATGCTGGTTGTCGTGCAGCACCGACAGGTCCAGGTGCTTGCGTCCGCGCGCGGCGAACAGCGCGATCAGCTCGCGCACCAGCGCCTGGCCGACGCCGGCCAGATGCGTCTGCGGATCGACCACCAGGCACCACAGGCTGCTGCCGCCGCGCTCGTCGCCGAAGGCCAGCAGATGGTCGACGCCCATCGCCGAACCGATGATGTCGCCGGTCGATTCGTCCTCGGCGATCAGGTAGACCACCGCGTCGTGGTCGCGCTGGCGCCAGACCGTGGCGGGATCGAGCGGCACCATATGTCGCGAGGCGTAGAGGCGGTTGATCGCGGCGATATCGGCTCGGGTCGACAGGCGGCGGATCGTCACGCCCGCGGCGCCGGTCGCTACCGCGGCATCCCCGTCCTCCAGCGTGCGGCGGAACAGCAGCGACGGATCGAGGAACAGCGTCTGCGGCGCCTCGGCCAGCAGCAGCTGCGGCGCTTCGACATAGAGCGCGATATCGCGGCGGCCCGGCGCTTCCTGCTGCAGCTCGGCGGCCAGCCGCGCCGGCGATTCGAACGACGGCGCGAACATCAGCCGGCCCCAGCCGCAGTCGAGCATCGCGTTCGGGCGGGCGGACACCGGCGCCGGTGCCGGGCTTGGCTGCATGGCGGGATCCTGCTGCACCGGCGCGCCGCCCGCGTCGTGCATCACGGCACGGGGCGCCTGCCCCGCGGCATCGACGGGTGCGCCGAGATGGAGGGAGTCGGCCAGCATCGCCGGCTTGTTGGGACGGACTTCCGCATTGACGGTCGACATTCGATCTTTCTCCTCGTTGTTGTCCGCGTTCTGGCTTCTGTCGTTGCCGACAAGGGACTGCGGCCGCGCGCGGCGGCCGTTGGCTTCATCGTCGGGTTGGGGGGCTGCCGGTTTGTCGCCAGTCATGGCCGGCCTCACAGGCCATGCGACTGCATCCACCCCTCGAGCAGCGCTACCTGCCACAGCTTCGAGCCCTTCAGCGGGGTGATGTGGGCGTCAGGGTCCGCCAGCATCGACTCGACCACGCCGGGCCGGTACAGGCCGCGCTGGCGCGCCGCATCGCTGTCGACCAGACCGCGCACGTAGTCGAGGAAGGGGCCGCGCAGGTACTTCAGCGCCGGCACCGGGAAATAGCCCTTCGGGCGGTCGATCACCTCGGCGGGAATCACCTGGCGCGCGGCTTCCTTCAGCACGTGCTTGCCGCCGGCGGCGATCTTGTGGCGCGCCGGCATGCGCGCGGCCAGCTCCACCAGACGGTGGTCGAGGAAGGGCACGCGGGCCTCCAGCGCATGGGCCATCGTCATGTTGTCGACGCGCTTGACCGGGTCCTCGACCAGCATCACGGTGGTATCGAGCCGCAGCGCGCGGTCGATCGCGCTGTCGGCACCCGGCATCGCGAAATGCGCCGCCAGGAAGCGGCCGCTCGGATCGTCGGCCAGCCATTGCGGCGACAGCAGCTCGGCCATCTCGGATGGCGTGCGGTCGAAGAACACCTTGCGATAGGCCGCGACGCCGCCGTCGGCATCGGTGTTGGCGGCCAGCGGCGGATACCAGTGGTAGCCGCCGAACACCTCGTCGGCGCCCTGCCCGCTCTGCACCACGCGGCTGTGGCGCGCGACCGCGGCCGACAGCAGATAGAAGGCCACGCAGTCGTGGCTGACCATCGGCTCGCTCATCGCGTGGATCGCATCGGGCAGCGCCTCCAGCAGATCGGCCGCCGGGATCATCATCTTCTCGTGGCGCGTGCCGAAATGCCGCGCCACCAGGTCGGAATAGTGGAACTCGTCGCCGGCCTCGCCGCCGGCCGCCTCGAAGCCGATCGCATAGGTGCGCAGGTCGGGCGTACCCGTTTCTGCGAGCAGGCCGGTGATCAGGCTGGAGTCGACGCCGCCCGACAGCAGCACGCCGACCGGCACATCGGCGACGGTGCGCAGGCGCACTGCGTCGCGCAGCGCGGCCAGCGTCATGTCGCGCCATTCCTCGAAGGAGCGCGCCTCGTCGGCGGCGTCGTGCACGAACTCGAGCCGCCACCAGGTCCGCGTTTCGGTGCGGCCGTCCGCGTGCACCGTCATGTGCGTGGCGGGCGGCAGCTTGCGCACGCCCTGCACGATCGTATGCGGGGCCGGCACCACGGCATGCAGCGTCAGATAGTGATGCAGCGCGACCGGGTCGAGCGCGGTATCGATGTCGCCGCCAGCCAAGAGCGCCAGCAACGTCGAGGCGAAGCGCAGGCGCCGCGCGTCCTGGCTGTAGTACAGCGGCTTGATGCCCAGGCGGTCGCGCACCAGGTGCGTGATGCCGGTGTCGCGCTCCCACAGCGCGAACGCGAACATGCCGGCCAGGCGATCGAGTGCCGCGGGGCCCCAGGCATGCCACGCCTTGATGATGACCTCGGTGTCGCCGGTCGACGAGAAGGTATAGCCGCGCGCGCTCAGTTCCTCGCGCAGCGCGTGGTGGTTGTAGATCGCGCCGTTGAAGACGATGCCCATCCCCAGCGCGTTGTCGATGAAGGGCTGATGCGCGCGCTCGGACAGATCCATGATGCGCAGGCGCCGATGGCCGAAGGCGCGCCGGCCAAGGCCGAACAGCCCTTCGCCGTCAGGGCCGCGCGCGGCCTGCACCCGCGCCATGTCGGCCACGGCGTGAAGGTCCGCCATTTGTTGATCGAAACGTATTTCTCCTGCGATACCGCACATCGATGGTCTGCTCCCTTGCCCGCAGGCGCGCGGGACACCCTTGCTTATCGCACGGGGCGATTTCGGGGTCTGCCCGCGCTCATCCGACGCAATGTCGGATTTCGCCTACAGATAATCGAAATTGACAATATTTTCGGGACAGATCGATGGAGAAATGGTTTCCCTGAATATTCGGCGGGGAACCGGGCGGACGGGCGCCAGCCCTTGCTGGGCAAGGCCTGCAGCGGTTTGAAAAAATATTGGGAGTAGTGGCGCCGACGCCGCTTGCGCCGGGCCGGCGCCACGCAGAAACGGGTACGCCCTCAGGCCGGGCCTGGCGTGTCGTGCAGGCGATCGCGGCTCGCCAATGCCGGAAACAGACGCATCCACACCGCCACGACCACCAGCGTGCCGATGCCGCCAAGCAGCACGGCGCCGACCGGGCCGAGCCAGGCCGCGGTCACGCCGGACTCGAATTCGCCGAGCTGGTTCGAGGCGCCGATGAAGACCGAATTGACCGCACCGACGCGGCCGCGCATATCGTCGGGCGTATCGAGCTGGACCAGCGTCGAGCGCACCACCACGCTGATCATGTCGGAGGCGCCCAGCACCACCAGCGCCAGCATCGACAACGGCAGCAGCGTCGACAGCCCGAAGCAGATCGTCGCCAGGCCGAACAGCGCCACCGCGCCGAACATCACGCGGCCCACCTTGCGCTCGAGCGGATGGCGGGCCAGCCAGATCGCCGTGGCCAGCGCGCCGATCGCCGGCGACGAGCGCAGCAGGCCCAACCCCCATGGACCGGTGTGCAGGATGTCGCGCGCATAGATCGGCAGCAGCGCGGTGGCGCCGCCCAGCAGCACCGCGAACAGGTCGAGCGAAATCGCGCCTAGCAGCACCGGCCGGCTGCGGATATAGGCAAACCCGGCGAACAGCGTGCTGATGCTGACCGGTGCCGTCAGCCGCTGCGGCCGCTGGCGCAGCCGCAGCAGCGTGATCAGCGTCGCGGCCGCCAGGAACAGCAGCGCGCCGATGCCGTAGACCACGCCGGGACCCGCCACATAGGCGAAGCCGCCGAGCGCCGGGCCGACGATGATCGCCGTTTGCGTCGCCGAGCTCGACAGCGCCACCGCCCGCGGCAGCTGGCGCGGCGTCACCACGCTGGGCAGCAGCGCCTGCAGCGTCGGCGTTTCGAACGCGCGGGTCGCGCCCAGCAGCGCGACGAAGATGAAGATGTGCTCGTGCCGAACCCAGCCGGCCAGACTGGCCGCCGCCATGCCGATGGCGATCGCAGCTTCGGTCAGCTGGCAGATCCGGACGATCTGGCGGCGGTCGAAGCGGTCGGCCACGTGGCCCGACATCAGCAGCAGCACCACCGACGGCAGGAATTGCACCAGGCCGACCAGGCCCAGCATCAGCGCATCGCCGGTCAGGTCGTACATCTGCCAGCCGACGGCCACCGTCAGGATCTGGTAGCCGATCGTGGTGCACAGACGCGCGCACCAGAACATGCGGAAACCGGGGTCGCGAAAGACCGAATCCGGATCGGAAGCGGCCGGGGTCGTGCTGGCAGGGGTGGAAGGCATGGCGGGAGAGAGAAGCGGCGCCGCCTTGTGCGGTGACGGCTGCCGGGACAGCGGGAGGCCGGTGTGAGGCGCCCATGGGTCGCCATGGCTCGCTACGCCGGCAAGCCGCAATTCTAGCGGAGCGCCGCCATGCGCGCTCGACGCTACATGAGTCCCTTCCGGCGGCGCGGTGTTGGGCCGGTGTTGGGCCGGTGTTGGCGGTGTTGGCCTCCTGCAACGTCGACCATGACGGCGAGGCAGGTTTCGGGCGCTTGAGAATGCTTCGCATTTATAATCCGCCGCTTCTCGGGTGACGCCGACGCCGTGATGCCGCTCATCCGGTCACGTGTCGGTCATCGCGCGCCGTCTCGCGAACCCGATGCCGCTTTCCCGCCTTTCTTCAGGATCCGATCTTGCAAGCCGCCTTCCGCCTGACCGCCGCAGCCGCCGGCGTCGCCCTGCTGTGCCTGTCGTCCCCGGCCCGTGCCGCCGAGCCTGTCGTAACCGCCCAGGCGTCGCCGCAAACCCAGGCGCAAGCCGCCACCGCGGTGGCCGACGCCGACAAGACGCTGAGCACGGTGACAGTGGTCGGCAACTGGCTCGACCAGCCCAACGAAACCAAGGTGCTGGAGCATCCCGGCGCGCGCTCGATCGCCGACCGGCGCACCATCGAGGAAAGCGGCGCGACCAATGTGCGCGAGGTGCTGCGCCGCATGCCGGGCGTGCAGGTGCAGGACAGCAATGGCACCGGCGGCAGCGACATCTCGCTGAACGTCGGCGTGCGCGGTCTCGCCTCGCGGCTGTCGCCGCGCTCGACCGTGCTGCTCGACGGCATTCCGCTGGCGGTCGCGCCCTACGGCCAGCCTCAGCTGTCGATGGCGCCGCTGTCGATGGGCAATATCGACACCATCGACGTGGTGCGCGGCGCCGGTTCCGTGCGCTATGGCCCGCAGAACGTCGGCGGCATCATCAACTTCGTGACCCGGCCGATTCCGCAAACGTTCGCCGCGCAGGCGTCGGTGGAAACCGAGATCGCGACGCACGGCGGCAATGTGAAGACCATGCCGAGCGTCTTCATCGGCGGCACCAACGACAACGGCCTGGGCGGTGCGCTGATGTATTCGGGCGTGCACGGCGACGGCTATCGCCGCGGCAACGACCGCGTCGACGTCGACGACCTGATGCTCAAGGGTTCGTACCGGATCTCCAGCACGGACCAGATCACTGCCAGCTACCACTATTACGAGGCGCTGGCCGACATGCCGGGCGGGCTGACGGCCGCCCAATACGCCGCCGATCCGTTCCAGTCGGTACGGCCCTACGACACCTTCGCCGGCCGCCGCAACGACGTCTCGCTGAAGTACTCGCACCAGGACAACAACCGCAAGTTCGAGGTGCTGACGTACTACACCGACAGCTTCCGCGGCAGCCAGATCGAGAGCGAGAGCGCCGGCCGCCGCCGGCTGGGATCGTTCCCGCGGCACTACCACACCTTCGCCGTCGAGCCGCGCTATTCGCAGCTGTTCCGCGGCGCCAACGTCAGCCACGAGGTCAGCGTCGGCTACCGTTACCTGCGCGAGTCGAGCGACGAGCAGGCATCGCGCACGGCGTTCTACACGCCCGGCACCGTCGATCCGACCACGATCGCCTCGCCGATGTACCAATGGCGCAGCGGCGGCACCACCGCCAACGCGGTCTACATCGACGACACCATCAACGTCGGCAACTGGACCATCACGCCGGGCCTGCGCTATGAAATGATCCGCTCCAACGTGACCGACCATTTCACGCAGCGCCGCACCGACATCAAGTCGGACGAGCCGCTGCCGTCGCTGGCCGTGATGTACCACGTCAGCGACAACTGGAAGCTGTTCGGCAATGCCGGCGTGTCGTTCGGCCCGCTGCAGTACTTCCAGATCGCGCAGACCACCAATGGCCTGGCCCCGGAAAAGGCCAAGACCTACGAGCTGGGCACGCACTTCAACGCCAACGGCTGGGGCGGCGAGCTGACGCTGTTCAACATCGACTTCGACGACGAGCTGCAGCTGCGCGGCGGCACGATGGGCAGCCCGGACGCCTGGACCAATCTCGGCGCGACGCGCCACCGCGGCGTCGAGAGCTCGCTGCGCTACGACTTCGGCACGCTGTCGAAGACGCTGGCCGGGCTGTCGGCGTACGCCGGCTACACCTATACCGAGGCGACCTACAACCACGGCACCTTCGCCGGCCGCGACCTGCCGTTCTACTCGCGCCATGTGGCGACCGCCGGCGTGCGCTACAGCCGCAACCGCTGGACGCTGAACGTCGATGGCTTCGCGCAATCGCGCCAGCATTCGCCGGGCGATCCGACCGATGGCACGCCGTACCAGACTGAAGAGAGCGCCAACGGCGCGCTCGGCGACATCCCCGGCTACGCGCTGGTGCACATGCGCCTGGGCTACGACTTCGGCAAGTCGATGTCGAACCTGAAGCTGGCGGTCGGCGTCAAGAACTTGTTCGATCGCCGCTATTTCACGCGCTCGACCGACAACAACCTGGGCAAGTACGTCGGCATGCCGCGCACGTTCTACGTGCAGGCGACGCTGGCGTTCTGAGCGGCGGGTTGGAAGCGCGGTTGAATGCTTGCCCGCGGCACGATGGGTGTCCGCGGGCAGGACGGTGAGTCCCCGCATGCGCGGGGACGACGATGAGGCGCGAGCCGCCTAGACGATCTCGCGCGTTTCCATGAACTGCAGGTTCGGGAAGCGCTCCTGGGTCAGCCGCAGGTTGACCATGCTCGGGGCCAGATAGACGTGGTCGCCGGCGCCGTCCAGCGCGACGTTGTGGCCGGCCTTCTCGATCAGCTTCTCGATCTCGGCCGGGTCGCCCTTGAGCCAGCGCGCGGTCGCGCACTCGTGCGATTCGAAGATCGCGTCGACGCCGTACTCGTGCTCGAGCCGGTGCGCCACCACGTCGAACTGCAGGATGCCGACCGCGCCGAGCACCAGTTCGTTCGAGGCGATCGGGCGGAACATCTGCGTCGCGCCCTCCTCGGCCAGCTGCTGCAGGCCCTTCTGCAGCTGCTTGACCTTCAACGGGTTGTTCAGCCGCGCACGGCGGAAGAATTCCGGCGCGAACGACGGAATGCCGGTGAACTTCAGCGGCTCGCCTTCGGTGAAGACATCGCCCAGCCGGATCGTGCCGTGGTTCGGCACCCCGATGATGTCGCCGGCGTAGGCCTCCTCGGTGGTGTTGCGATCCTGCGCCATGAAGGTGATCGCGTTGTTGATGGCCACCGTCTTGCCCGCCGACACGTGCAGCAGCTTCATGCCGCGCGTGAAGCGGCCGGAGCAGACCCGCACGAAGGCAATGCGGTCGCGGTGGCGCGGGTCCATGTTCGCCTGGATCTTGAACACGAAGCCGCTGAACTTCGCTTCCTCCGGCTGCACCGTGCGGCTGTCGGTCGCGCGCGGCTGCGGCGCCGGCGACAGGTCGCACAGCGCGTCGAGCAGCGACTGCACGCCGAAGTTGTTGATCGCCGAGCCGAAATAGACCGGGGTCTGCTTGCCGGCCAGGAAGGCGGCCTTGTCGAAGGCGTGCGAGGCGCCGCGCACCAGCTCGATTTCGACGCGCAGTTCATCGGCCTGCGAACCGAGCACGCGATCGAGTTCCGGATTGTCCAGCCCGTCCAGGATCGCGGCGGTGCCCTTGTCGCCGTGCGGATCGAACAGCTGCACCTTGTCGTCGATCAGGTGATAGACGCCGCGGAACGACTTGCCCATGCCGATCGGCCAGGTCATCGGCGCGCACTGGATCTTCAGCACGTCCTCGATCTCGTCGAGCAGTTCGATCGGCGAGCGCCCTTCGCGGTCCAGCTTGTTGATGAAGGTCAGGATCGGCGTGTCGCGCAGCCGGCAGACGTTCAGCAGCTTGATCGTCTGCGCCTCGACGCCATTGACCGAGTCGATCACCATCACGGCCGAGTCGACCGCGGTCAGCGTGCGATAGGTATCTTCCGAGAAGTCCTCGTGGCCCGGGGTGTCGAGCAGGTTGACGATGTGCTCGCGGTAGGGGAACTGCATCACCGACGACGTCACCGAGATGCCGCGCTGCTTTTCCAGCTCCATCCAGTCGGAGGTCGCGTGGCGGTCGGCCTTGCGCGCGCGCACCTCGCCGGCGACCTGGATCGCGCCGCCGAACCACAGCAGCTTTTCCGTCAGCGTGGTCTTGCCGGCGTCGGGGTGGGAAATGATGGCAAAGGTGCGACGACGCGCAATTTCGGATACGAGCGAGCTCACGGTAGGACGTTCGGATGGCTGCGGATGGATCGGGACCCGGGGGGCACGGCGGGCGCGGCAGAAGCGCGATGGCCGAGCCGATCGCGCCGCGCCTGGTGTCGCGGTCCGCGCCGGCCGGCTTGGGATCGGCTGTCGCGGCGGGGCGCCCGAGGGGAATGGGCCGTTATTCTACCGGTTCCCGGCGCCGACCGGTTCCGGCGCCTCGCCGCGGCGCTGCCGCTCGCGCAGGCTGCCGAATTGCAGCGCGTACTGATGGGTCAGTTCGGCGCCGAAGAAAAAGATCTGGGCCGAGTAGTACACCCACAGCATCAGCGCCACCACCGACCCGGCGGCCCCATACGAGGACGCCACCGCGCTGTTGCCCAGGTAGATGCCGATCAGGCGCTTGCCGACCGAGAACAGCACCGCGGTGATGATCGCGCCCATCGCCACGTCGCGCCAGGTCACGCGCACGCGCGGCAGCATCTTGAACACCACGGCGAACAGCACGCTGACCACGACGAACGAGAAGCCGCTGGAGATCGTCGTGGCCACCGGCGCCAGCCACGACTCGAACCACATGCCGTCCCAGAAGCGCTGCACCACGGCAATCGCGGCATTGACGACCAGCGAGATCAGCAGCATCAGCGCCAGTACCAACACCAGTCCGAACGACAGCAGCCGCGTGCGCACCAGCGCGCGCCAGCCGCTGGCCGGCGTGGCGTCGGCCTCCCAGATGTCGTCCAGGCTCGCCTTGAGTTCGGCAAAGGCGCTGGTCGCGCCGACGATCAGGATGCCGGTGGCAATCAGCGCGGCCATGCCGCTGCCGCCGGCGCGATGCGTGGCCGCCAGGATCTGCTGGATCGCCGCCGCGCCCTGGGTTCCAAGCAGACCCTCCAGCTGCTCGAAGATCTCGCCGCGCGCCGCTTCGGCGCCGAAGAACTGCCCCGCGATCGAGATCACCAGCACCAGGATCGGCGCCAGCGAGAACAGCATGTAGAACGACAGCGCGGCGCCCTTGCTGGCGGCGCGGTGCGCGAACCACGACTGCACGGCCGCGGACACCACCATGGCGGTGCGGCGCAGCGTATGACGGTCGGGCAGCATGCGGGCCACGCCGTGCCGGCGGCCGTTGCGGTCCTCGGGATCGGGTTGGAACATCGGCAAGACGGCGCTCCCTGGCTTGGTCGGTGGGCTGAAGTCCGGATGGGCTGGGGTCCTGCCACCGCCGCCGCGGCGGGGCAGCGTTCAGGATACCGCGCCTTGCGGCTGTGCCCAAGCCGGCATCGGCGCAAGGGCCGGCGTGGCCAACTGCTAGAGTAAATGCGGACAGCGCGCCGATCCGTCGCGCACCGCCTTTCGTCCCCCCTTTCCATCAGGAGGTACCGTGATCCGTTTTCCGACCGCATCGTTGCGCACCGTCCGGCTCGGCACGCTGACGCTGGGCATCGCCGCCATGCTGGCGAGCGCCGGTTGCGACCGTAGCCAGCCCGGGCCCAAGCCGATTTCGGGCGACACGCCCGCCGCGGACACCGCGCCATCGACCAATCCGCCGGCCCGCAAGGAGTGACGCGCGAGCGCAGCCGCGGAGCGTACCCGTTTCTGCGGACGTACCGTGGCCGGGCACGGATCCCTCCGTCTGTGCGATCCGTGCGTGTCCGGATGCCTTGCATGCGCCCCTGCGCAGCGGATCCGCATGCCCGCGTCCGGCCCGCGCGCCGTTAAGCCGCTGCAACCTGCGGGCCCGGTGGGAGGAAGCGCCGCCGAATCGCGCCACTTCCGCCGTTTTGGCGAACGCATCCGGCCGCTCCTCGCCCTTGCTTCATCCAAACTTCCTCCGTAGGACGGATGTCCGGGCCGGTGCCGTTGTGCCGGCCGGCCGCGAGCCACCGTGCCGCCGATGGCGGCAGGCCCGGGACGGAAACACGGCAAGGGCCGACGCCGCCACCCGGGTTTCAGCGCCGCAACAGAATCGGACCGGCGCACAGCGGTGGACTTTCCGCGCTGGCGCGATATCCCGCCAATCCGAGCCTGGGCAAGGGCCGGCGCCGCTTGGCATGCTTGTCGCAACAGCCCCCCGGAAGAGCCAGGATCCACGCTTCAGCCACGGGAGAGCGCCCCACCATGCGTCACCCTCCAGCACGCATGACGGCACGACGCCGCGCCCAACGTCCGGCGCGAGCCGCGCCGTCGGTACTGCAACTGCTGTCGCCCCCGCTATTGCCTGCGCCGCGGTTGCCACATCGGGCGACATCGTCGTTCTGCCTGGAGTCCAACCGCGTCCCGCCGATCGCGGCCTTCCGCAGCCGGACGCGACGCTAGCTGTCCTCCCGTGGGTCGTCGGCGGCCTGATGCCGTCAGCCGGTCGCCTGTCCATGCGCCGCTGCGCGCGGGCGGCTCGTCCGGTATCCGAGCAGGGAGGAGAGAGACAATGGAAACGAAGCTTTGCGCATTGGCCGCGATGGCCACCTTCTGTACCGGCGCGGCGGCCGGCAGCTTCAGCCATCTGGACCGGTCCGACGATGCCGAGATCCATAGCCATACGGCACTGAGCAACGATATCTACGTCAGGGGCTTCGGCTTGTCATTGGGCGTGCTTGGCGGCAGCGCGGAGGACGGCGAGCCGCGCGGGCAGTGGTCCGCGGTGGATGACGACGGCAAGACGCGGCAGGTGGGTCGCCTGCCGTTCGATCTGCTGGCGGCGTCGGGCGACGCGGCCGGCTACGGCGGCGGTCTTGGCTCCGGATGCTGGAAGCCTGCGTCGTCATTGGCGCCGCGGCGCTGATCGCCTCACCATGAAAAAGGGCCGACGCATCGTCGGCCCCGGTGATCGCCGCTGTCCGCGGCGACGCGCTACTCCGCGTGGTTCGACTGCCCTTCGACGCGGATATTGTGCTTGTGCATCAGCCGATAAAGCGTGACACGCGACACGTTGAGCTCGCGCGCGGCGGGCACCACGTGAAAGCCGTGGCTTGCCATCACCGAGCGGATCGCCTCGCGCTCCGCCTCTTCGCGAATCGCGTCGAGGGTCTTGCGCGGCGCGTCGCTGTTGCCGTGCAACTGCAGGTCCTCGGCCGTGATCTTGCGATTGTCCGTCATCACGATCGCGCGCCGCACCCGGTTGATCAGCTCGCGCACATTGCCCGGCCAGCCGTACTGCATCATCGCCTGCGTCGCGCACGGCGAGAAACCGCGAATGCGCCGATGGCCTCGTGGCCATGCTCGGCGAGCACCGCGTTGGCCAGCAGCAGGATATCCTCGCCGCGCTCGCGCAGCGGCGGGATCGACAGCGTCAGCACGCACAGCCGGTGGAACAGGTCCGAACGGAAGCGCCCCTCGGCCTGCGCCGCGACCAGGTCCACGTGCGTGGCCGAGATGATGCGCAGGTCCAGCGGGATCGATTGATGTCCGCCCAGGCGCGTGATCATGCCCTGCTGCAGGAAGCGCAGCAGCGCGACCTGGCTCTCCAGCGGCAGGTCGCCGATCTCGTCGAGGAACAGCGTGCCGCCCTGCGCCTGTTCGATCCAGCCGATCTTGCGCTGGTTGGCGCCGGTGAAGGCGCCCTTCTCGTAGCCGAACAGTTCGGACTGCACCAGGTGCGGCGGAATCGCGCCGCAGTTGATCGCGACGAACGGCCCCTTGCGGCGGTTCGACGCTTCGTGGATCGCCTGCGCGGCCAGTTCCTTGCCGGTGCCCGACTCGCCCGAGATGAACACCGGGGCATCGTTGTGCGCCACCTTGGACAGCGAACGGAACATCGCGCGCATCGCCGCGCATTCGCCGATCATCTTGCCCTGCACCGCCGTGTCCGGCCCGCGCGCGGCGTGCAGCGCGGCCATGCCGTGCGCATGCTTGAGCGTGTAGGCGAGCTCGTTGTACGAGAACGGCACGCGCACGTAGTCGACGCAATAGTCGCGGATCAGGCGCCGCACGCGCTCGTCCTCGAGCCGCTGCGGCGACGTGATCGCGACCCACATCACGTGCAGGCATTGCAGGCTCTGCTCGAGCAGCGCGATCTCGGCATCGGTGTATTCGGTCTCCAGGTCGAGCACGCCGGCCATCGGCCCGCTGCCGCGAACGACCCGCGGCAGATCGCGCAACTGGTGGTGGTGGCGGATCTCCCAACCGGGACCGAACTGGCTCGCATCGATGCCGAAGTTCTGCTGTCGTGATACCACCAGGACCTGCGCGGCCCGCGATGGCGGCTTGCTCAGTCGGTCCATGCCGTTCTCCCGCGCGTTTGGCGTGGCCGCATGCCTGACCGTTTCGCCGCGCCGGCTGGCGGACGGGATCGGGCCGCGGTCCAGTGGTAAGCGGTGCGGCTGGGCACCCATGTGCGGGGCCGCCATTACACGCTCGACACGCTGTGGGGAGGCAGATCGAACATCGCGGTCGGCGTCGTGCCGCTGCGCAGCTGTTCACGGATGGTCCGGCGCATGCTGTCTCGCTCGCGCATCAGGCGGTCGCTGGGGTCATGCAGGGTCTGGCCGGAATAACGGTGATAGAGGGCCTGATAGGTCAGCACGTTGACGATCCATTCCTCGCGCTGCGCGCGCAGGCGGGCGACATCGGCTTCGAGCTGGCGGTGGCGTTGCAACAGGCTCTCGATGGCCTGCCGTATGTTCGGCGGCACGCTGTCGTCGGCCGCGAGCAGGGCGGCAACGGCATCGGCGATCGATTCGTCGCGATGCTCGCGATGGGACTGGCTGGGATCGTGATCGGGTTTGGCGCTGGCGACATCGGCCAGATGGCTCCAGGCGCGGGCAATCGAAGGCGTGGCGGATCGAGTCGGCTCGAGAACGGGCCGATGGACTTCTCCTGCGGTCATGATTCTTCCCCGTTGAACAACATCCCCCGGCACTACACGTTCGCGATTACCACTTGTTCCGCTTATTGTTCCGGCACGCTTGGCGCATGCTCTCGTCGTGGAGGCGAAGCCGCCTGGCGGCGGTCTGTCTGTACGTCCGCTGCAGCGGATCGAATGGGTCTGCGTCGCGCCACTGGCGCACTCCGTTTCCCGGAGTCAACAAGGGGCGCCTCGAAGCGCCCCCGGAAATATGCCTCTAGTTCAGTGCATTTGGCTTCGTTTGTCTAGCCCCCGCGCGGGGCATGCCCCCAAAATCATCCTTCGGGATGACCGTAACAACGGCGACCCACCATGGTGCGCAAGGTAAATAAGCACTTACCTTGGACGCAGAAACGGGTACGGTATCAGCGTTCCGCCATGCCTGGCCGTGCGCAGAAACGGGTACGGTTGGGCAAGTATGCAGCGAAAATTCGAACGTTTCCGGACACATCGCCGGCGACGGACGTGAAAAAGGGCGGCCGTGGCCGCCCTGTTCGCGAAACGCTGCTCCCCTCAATGGCCGGGCAGATAGTAGAACTTGAAGATAAAGACCGCGGCGATGATCCACACCATGATCGGCACGTCCTTGGCCCGGCCGGTCAGCAGCTTCAGGCCCGCATAGGTCACAAAGCCGAAGGCCACGCCGTTGGCCACCGAATAGGTGAACGGCATGCCCAGCGCGGTCAGCACGGCCGGCACCACCTCGGTCGCGTCGTTCCAGTCGATATCGACCAGCTCGCGCAGCATCAGGCAGGACACATACAGCAGCGCCGGAGCGGTAGCGTAGGCCGGCACGGTGCCGGCCAGCGGCGCGATGAACAGGCAGGCAAGGAACAGCACGGCCACCGTCACCGCCGTCAGGCCGGTGCGGCCGCCGGCCTGCACGCCGGAGGCGCTTTCGATATAGGCGGTGGTCGACGAGGTGCCGAGGAAGGAGCCGGCCATGATCGCGGTGCTGTCGGCCATCAGCGCCTTGTTCAACCGATCCATCTTGCCAGCCTTGAGCAGGCCGGCTCGGTTGGCCACGCCCATCAGCGTGCCGGTCGCGTCGAACAGCTCGACCAGGAAGAACACCAGCACCACGTTGATGATGCCGATCGACAGCGCGGCGGTGATGTCGAGCTTGAACAGCGTCGGATCGATCGACGGCGGCGCGGAGACGATGCCGTGGAAGGTGTTGCCGCCGAAGGCAAAGCTCAGCAGCGTGGTCAGCAGGATGCCGATCAGGATCGCGCCCTTCACCTTGAGGCGGTCGAGCGCGACAATCGCCAGGAAGCCGACGATGGCCAGCACCGCCGAAGGCTGATGCAGATCGCCGAGCGTGACCAGGGTGGCGGGACTCGCCGTAACGATGCCGGCGTTCTTCAGCGCGACGATGGCGAGAAACAGCCCGATACCGGCGGTGATCGCCACGCGGATCGAATGCGGGATGCCGTTGACGATCATCTCGCGCACGCGCAGCAGCGTGACCAGCAGGAACAGACAGCCGGAGATGAACACCGCACCGAGCGCGGCTTCCCATGGCAGCCCCATGCCCTTGACGACCGTATAGGCGAAATAGGCGTTCAGCCCCATGCCCGGCGCCATCGCGATCGGGTAGTTGGCATAGAACCCCATGATCAGCGTGCCAAGCGCCGCGGCCACGCAGGTCGCGACGAACACGGCGTCCTTCGGCATGCCCGCATCGCCCAGGATGGTCGGGTTGACGAAGATGATGTACGCCATCGTCAGGAAGGTGGTGACGCCGGCCAGTATCTCGGTGCGCACGTCGGTCTGGTGCTCACGCAGCTTGAACAGGCGTTCGAGCGGGGAGCGGCGCGACGGCGCGGCCATGGCGGGTGTGTCGTTGGGTTCGGAAAGGGGTTCGGGCATCGACATGCTGTGTCTCCTGTATCGTTTTGTCCCGTCTCTCGCAAAAGGCAAGAGCCTCCCCGCGCATTGGCCAGGGGAGGCACACGTAATGTCTTACACTTTTGTATACAGGTGCGCCGATACGGACAAATAGACTGTATGCAAAATGGGTGATGATCGCACGAGGGCACGCGCGTGATCTAGCCTGCAGCAGGGGAACTCAGCGCTTGACGTGGGCTCCGATCCCCCGTATAAAGCGCGCTAGATTCAAGCGACGAGGCAACAGCACATTCGTTAGCCACCGTCATGGTACTTCGGTTGTCCATGGTGTCCTTTCCTTGAGTTGCTCTGCCGGAAGCGCCACGCGCCTTCCGTTTTTTAATTTTTTTTAGGAAATGCAAGACCATGAAAACCGGTATCGTCAAATGGTTCAACGACGCCAAGGGTTTCGGTTTCATCAAGCCGGACGAAGGCGGTGATGATCTGTTCGCCCACTTCTCGGAAATCCAGGGCTCTGGATTCAAGTCGCTGCAAGAAAACCAGCGCGTTTCGTTCGAAGTGAAGAATGGCCCGAAGGGCCTGCAAGCAGCGAACATCACCCCGCTGTAAGGCATCGCGCCCCTCGCCTTTCCGGCGAGACGACGCTGAAAGCCCCGCCCCGTGCGGGGCTTTTTGCTTTCCGGGCGTCCGGTCCGGTCGGCCCCACTCCCCCCGCCTTCCCCGCCTTCCCGCCTTCCCGCCTTCCCGCCTTCCCGCCTTCCCCTGGTAGCGCGCGCCGGGGCGGATGGGGACCCGATTTCCCTGGGCCAGCGCCGCAGAAACGGGTACGGGTTCGCGCTGTATCGTCCGCAGAATCGGGTACGGATTCGCGGCGCGCCGCCTTTGTCGAACCATCAACAGTCGCAGAAATGGGTACGCGTGCCGATCATGGCCACGGTTCGAAGCCCGCAGAAACGGGTACGGGTCCGCCGACTTGAAACGCCGTTCAGCGATCCCTGCACGGTGGCGCGCGCAGAAACGGGTACGGTCCGAGCAATTTTTTTGTGCCGCGCAGAAACGGGTACGGTCTTTTTGGGCTGCGTTCTGCCGGCCGTCAGCGCGCTGTTGGCCGCAGAAATGGGTACGCGCCATGGCTGGCCGATTCCCTGCCTCGACGCGCAGAAACGGGTACGCCCCGGCGGAGAACTCGTCCCTGCGCCGAGCGCGGACGCAGGCTGCCGTCGCAGAAATGGGTACGTTCCGGGGCGAGGCCATGATTGTTCGGCCCGATAAGTTTGCAAGTGCCCGCTTTTCGTATGCCGTGCGTATACGCGGTGGCGCGACGGCAAAAGTGCCGTCTGTCGAGCCGGAAGCCTCGCAGAAACAGGTACGCTGGCCGTTCGATCGAGGCTCGGTTCGGTACGCAGAAGTAGGTACGCTTTTCGGAAGCCACGCCAGCCCCTTCGGCTTGCAGAACTGGGTACGCCGCAGAAACGGGTACGCCGCAGCGGAGCGCAGGTTCGCGCTGGCCGGGCGCAGAAACGGGTACGGAACCGGAGAGATTCGGCCCGGATGCGACGTAGAAGTGCGCCCAGGCACGCTTATGCGGTGATTCCGCGCGGCCTGCGCTCCCATTTCGGCGCAGAAACGGGTACGCCTGGCATCGCCGCAGCTGTGGATAAGCCTGTGCAATGCCGAAGTTATCCCCGCAGAAAGCGGTTCGGGCCTTGCGCTGAAACGGGTTCGGGTATACGCAGATTCGGGTTCGAGGCTTCGCAGAATCGAGTACGCTGCAGCGCAGAATCAGGTACGGAGACGCACGGTTTACGTTTACGGTTCAACGGCTTGGCCGCGCGTATACGGTTTACGAGTAGTTAACCGTAAAGGTATGTATTGCTTGTAGTGGATGACCGCGCGGAAGTGGACAACCCTGCCGGGTTGCCCCCTGCCGCACGGCATGCGAGCTGGCAAAAGAGAGAGATCGCGACCAGATCAGGGGTGGCGGTAGCAGCCGCGAAGCTGGCGTATACGCCGGCCAGACTGGGTGCCGCTTCGGGGTATACGCCCGAATCCCCGAACGTACCCGTTTCTGCGTGACAAGGGTGGCGTCATCAAGTAAAAAGGCGGGTAATTCGAAGCACGCCGATATGCCGATCAAACGTTCCCTGGCCACCCCGGACGACCGCACCGTCACTGACGTCGAAACCGGACCCTCGCGCATCATCGTTCCTGGCAACGAGGCGCCGTTGGTTCCGTCCGAAAAATTTCAGCGGCTGTTCGACGAAGCGCAGGCCATGGAGCGCGAGGACGCCTGGCAAAGTGGCGAAGTCGGCTTCCTCAGCCGCGCGAGTGTCCAGGTCACCCTGCCCTACCGTGCCCCGAAGGGCGCGCCGCCCGTCTGGACGCGCACCAGCGGCAATATCTCGCTGATGATCCAGCCCGGTTATTTCACGCAGCAGCGTTCGGAGCGCGCCAGCAATGGCCGCCAGAAGCTGGTGTCGGAAACCGTGTCGCTTGGTTATCCCTACGGCTCCTATCCACGCCTGATGCTGGCCTGGATCGGCAAGGAGATCATGGCGAAGAAGAAGCGCGGCGAGTTTACCGGCACCGTCGAAGACCGCCGCATTTCGCTGGGCAACTCGCTGTCCGAGTTCATGTACAACCTCGGCATCCCGATGGCAACGGGCGGCAAGCGCGGCACGATGACGCTGGTGCGCCAGCAGATGATCCGCCTGTTCTCGGCGACCATCGCGATCGTCCAGAACAAATCCGCGCCGACCCAGAACCAGACCAACAACCACGAGCCGATGTCGATCGATCGCGTCGGCTATCTGCTGGCCGACCAGCTGTCCACGTGGTGGGATCCGATGCAGCCCGGCCAGGGCTCGATGTTCGAAAGCTTCGTGGTGCTGTCCGAGCCGTTCTTCAACGAGCTGGTCAATCGTCCTGTGCCGGTCGATATGCGCGCGCTGAAGGCGCTGAAGCAGTCGCCGTTCGCGCTGGACGTCTATTCCTGGCTGACCTACCGCTTCTTCACGATTCAGCGGCGCACCGAGATCCCCTGGGAAGCGCTGCAGATGCAGTTCGGTACCGAGACCGAGAGCGAGCGCAAGTTCCGTGCGTTGTTCCGCAAGGCGCTGAAGGACGTGCTGGTGGTCTATCCGGACGCCAAGGTCGACGCCGATTCGTCGAAGGCGCTGATTTTGCAGCCGTCGCGGACCAGCGTGCGCAAGCTGGCCTGAGCAGCGAACCACAGCGGCCGCGGACGCCGGGCCCTGTTCGTTGGGGCAAAAAAAAAGCAGGTGTTGAACACCTGCTTTTTTGCTGGTTCCCGACGAGTGCCGCGAACCAGCGGCGACGCGGGCGATCAGGCCGGCTTGATGCCGGATGCTTGCTTGCCCTTCGGACCTTCCTTGACTTCGAAGGTCACTCGCTGGCCGTCCTTCAGCGTCTTGAATCCAGTGCCCTGGATTTCCGAGAAATGGGCGAACAAGTCCGCGCCACCATCGTCCGGGGTAATGAAGCCGAACCCCTTGGTTTCGTTGAACCACTTAACCGTACCGGTTGCCATGTGAGTTTCCTTTCCGACGCAAGTTCTTTGTACACGACGCAAACAACCGTTCAAGCACGTTGATTTCTCGCAGATACCGAACGGAAGCCGACGAGGGTGACACGACTTGACGCGACTGTGTTGGGCATCATATCCAGTTTGTCTAACCGTGTCATGTGCGGCGTACAACGCACAACCTCTAATGTAGGCCGATTCTCGACCGATTTTCAAGCACAAGTTTTGAAGATACTTGCGCGGCTTTTGGCATCTCCACTGTAACTAATTCGTGTATTTGAAGAAATCGGTTGATAGCACGGAGGCGATTGTCTAAAGTTTCGCCTACAGTCAAACCGCGCTTTCAGCGCTGAAAGAGAGAGGCCCCGGTGGCAGCGAAAATCATCACGGTGTTCAATCAGAAGGGCGGCTGCGGCAAGACGACGGTCAGCATGCATCTGGCCGGCACCCTGGGTTTGCGCGGCGCGCGCGCGATGCTGGTCGACATGGACGAGCAGGGAACCGCGACGCGCTGGGCGGCGCAGGCCTCCGACGAGCGCCCTTTTCCGGCGTCGGTCATCGGTCTGGCGGCGTCCGGCGGGGCAATGCACCGGGAAGTGCGCAAGTTCGTACAGGACTACGACTATATCGTCGTCGACTGCCCGCCGGCGGTGCATTCGGCCGCGCCTTCCAGCGCGCTGCTGATCTCGGATCTGGCGGTAATACCCGTGGTCCCGTCGCCCCCCGATCTATGGGCCGCGGTGGCGGCCAAGACCCTCGCGCAGCATGCGCAGGTCCAGAACGAAACGTTGACCGTCCGTGTGATGGCCAATATGGTTCAACGCCGCGTTTCCATCGCGCGCCAGGCCATCGAAATCCTGGGCGATGACGGCGACTTTCCTCTGCTGCAATCGATGATCGGCTCGCGCTCCGCGTTCCGTGAGTGCCAGGCGATCGGTTGTACCGTGCACGGCGTGGCCGGCGCCCGGGAGGCGGTGCAGGAGGTCGACATCATGGTGGACGAGGTGCTGTCCCTGATCGAGTAAAGAGAATGGCAACGAAGATCAAGAATCTGCGGGCCGGCATGCTGGCGGGCATGGCGGCGGAGAAGAACCGTGCCGACACACTGGATCGCTTCGCCCGCGCCGAAGCCGCGATCGCCAAGCACCCGCACGGTTTGCTGCAGGCGAAGGGCGCCGAAACACGGCCGCCTTTCAGCGCTGAAACTTTCAGCGCTGAAAACGAGGAACGCTCGGCGGACGGCCGGGTCCTGAAGCGCATCCCCCTGGCCCAGCTGCACGACAACCCGCTGAACGCGCGCCGGATCTACGATCCCGCGGTCGTTCAGGAGCGCGCCGCCTCGATCGCGACCCACGGTCAGAAGACGCCGGGCCTGGCGGCGCCGGACCCGTCCCGTCCCGGGCACTACATCCTGATCGATGGCCACTACCGCAAGCGCGCGCTGGCGGCTGCCGGCAAGCTCGAGATGGAGTGCTTCGTCGAGAGCGACCTCAGCGACCTCGACTTCTACCGGCTGTCGTTCCTGCTGAACGAGCAGCGCTCGGACCAGTCGGCCCTCGACAATGCCATCGCCTGGCGCCAGTTGCTGGACGAAGGCAAGGTCTCCAAGGAAGAAGATATTTGCGAGCTGACCGGCATGTCGGCCGGCACCGTCAACAAGACGCTGGCGCTGCTGAAACTGCCGGAGTCGGTGCTGATGGTGATGCGCGAGCGTCCCAGCGCGATCGGCATCGCGGCCGGCTATGAGCTGACGCTGTACTGCAAGCTGGCAGGCGAGGAGCGCACGCGCGAGCTCGCGATGCGGATCATGAACGACGGCCTGTCGAGCCGCGAAGTGGAGGCGATCCGCAAGCAGGCGCAGGAAGGCAAGGCGCGCAAGGTCAAGGAGATCAGCCGCCAGTACAAGATCCGCACCAGCGGCGGGGAGTTGCTGGGCACGATCAAGGAATGGGATTCCGGCCGCGTCGTGCTCGATGTCCAACTGACCGATCGCGACGCGCGCGAAGCGCTGCTGGAAGCCCTGAAGGCACGCTTCGGCCTGGACAAATCGCTGCTATAGCAGGCTGCGGAAGGCCGCGCCCCGCTCGGACGAGAACCCGGCCGAGGCGCCCGGCCGGCTATCACGGCTCTCCGGCTTGCCCCCGCGCCAACAGACGTGGCGTAAAACGAACAGTACGGTGCTCCGCATGTTCGGGCAACGCCACGAAATCACGCCACGCAGCGCGCAGCAGCCGATCCAGTCCACTGGCGGAGTAGCCGGCAAGCGGCTGGCTGGCCTGCTTGGCCTGGCCCCGGGAGGTGGGCGGCAATCTCAGCGGACCCAGCAACGGCGCCGCCGGCGGCAGCCCGTCCGCCGCCAGGCCACGGTCCGCCCAGTGCCGCGAGAGCGCGACCCAGGCTTCATCGCCCAGCGTGGCGAGCCGCATCTCAGACTGGCGCGATTCAACGTCCGGCACAACGATCGCCATCCGTCCCGCGGCATCCAGGGCATCCAGGGCACCCAAGGCTGACCGCGGCCGAAGCAGACAGCGCCTGCCGCCGTCCAGCCGTAGATGCTCGCCGGTGGCCAATACGACTTCGCCGATCCGCATTTCGCAATCGCCGATCAGATAGGCCGCGGCATTGGCGGTCCGCCATATCGGCGTACCGTCCGGCCCGTCAAGCCAACGGCGAAACGCGCTCACGCTCTGGGCGGCGATGCCCGTCGCGCTGCCATCCGCACCGTGTCCGCCAAGGGACGCCACCGCAGCACCCGGAATCATGAACCCGTCGAAGGGATGGCGCGTCAGCACGCCACGCTGCAGCAGCCAACCAAACATCGCGCGTATCACCCGCATCGCCGCCTGACGCGAACTGTCGCGCAGCCCGCCTTCGAAGGGCCGCCACGGCCTGCGATCGCGAGGGCCCGCGGGTCCTTGCCAGAACGACGCCGGTTGCGGATCGGCGAGGAAGTCCCAGTACGCCGCCAGATCGTCCGCCGTCATCGTGCGCAAGGGACGCCGCCGCCGTGCCGCCCACAGCAGCAGCCGCTCGGCCTCGCGCCGATAACTGGCCCAGGTATGCGAGCCGGGCCGCTTGCCGTCGAGCCATTGGCGTACCAGCCGTACCTCTTCGCCCAGCGCAAAGCGCCAGTCGCCGGAAAGTGAAGCACAAAGCATATATTCCAGCGGAACGGGATCGCCGAGCCGATCATCCAGCAGCGCGGGCCCCATCGGCGGCCGCTGCGACGGCACCAGCAGCGCGCCGACCTGCGGCCCGAGTACCGGCCCGCCGTCGCTGGCACGCAGCGTCTCCCGCTGCCGCTCGAGCCAGTGCCGCACCACGTCGGCCGACTTGGCGCCCAGGCGCGGCACCCCGCGCCACCAGGCGGCGCCGCGCCGGTTGACCCGTTCCACCAGCTCGCCGATGCTGCCGATACCGCCCGCCACCAGCCTGCGCGACAGGCTGGGCCCGAACCACAACGAGACCGCATGGTCCAGCGCGGGCCGCCCCGGGGACAGTCGCTCCAGCGACGACAACGCGTCGACGCGTCGGTCCATCGCGACATTGGAACGGCCCTTCAGCGAGTCGAACATCGCCGCGATATCGGGGCGGTTGTTCTGCAGCGCGAACTGCACCAGCCGATCGCGCAGCCGCAGGATGCGCTGTACCGCCTGGTGCTCGGTCAGCGCCTCCTCCTCGTCCGGGTCCAGCAGGTAGCGGTTGGCGATATCGACCGCCGCCATGCCCTGGGCATACGCCCGCACCACGGCGAATTCCGTTCGCGTCAGTTTCGAAGGATCCAGCGTGTCGTCCCGTACAGACATCGACAATCGGCCTTAAGTGATTGATTGATAACGACTTTCGGCAGACGGGTAGCGCAACCTGCCCAAATTGCTACCCGAAGTGTAATGTAAATTATTTTCTCGGCACACCTGCCCGCCGGGCCTTCCACCGGGCCGAGCCCCGCCAAAAAGCGCCCCGGACATCGGTCCGAACCCTAAGAAGGCGGCCGCTTTGCGATTGACGTAAGGGAAAATCCTTAGCCCGCCTCCAGCCTTGCGCTGCGTACGCATTCGCACAAAAGCGACTTACCAACCATCTGGCGAGCCTTGCTTTCCTGTTTTGCCCTGCATATGCTGGACCGCAGAATAAGTGAAAGTTAAGTCTGTCTTTAGAGGGATCGAAAGCGTGCAAACACGCAAACGGGGCGATTGCATCGCGCTTGACGGGAAGGGACGGCTGCGCTGAACGCTGCGCCGTACTAAAGCGGGGTGGATCGTAGGGAGGGGCAGGCGCAACATAGCGCCGCACTTCCGATCACACGGGCGACCGTCGCGGCGCACGTGTCGCAACAAGAACGAGAGCGGCATGGCCACCATTCTGTTGATCGAGCCTCATCCACTACTGCGATTGGGCCTGCGCCAGCTACTGGCGCAATCCGAACTCCCCGTCCACGTCATCGATGTCGAACCGGCCGCGCTGCCGTCAGCCGATGATGCCCGGCTGCGCGACGCCGACCTGCTGATCTACGGCTGGCACGACGATGGCAGCGGCACCTGGCGCGCGATGGAGGACGTGTGCCGCTACCTGGCGCCGCAGCGGGTCCTGGTGCTGGCCGATGGCCTGCCCGCCGCGATGGCGCAGGAATCGGTGCCGCCGATGGTGGCGGGCCTGCTGTCGAAGAACTGTTGCGCCGAAGTCCTGGATGCCGCCATCCGGCTGGTGCTTGCGGGCGGCGAATGTTTCCCGGCACTGATCTACGCCGATCCGACGCAGCAGGCTGCCGCGCGCAGCCCCGCCGCGGACGGGGAAGGGCAAGGGGACGTGAACCGGCCGGACGAACCGATCGAGTCGACGCGCGCGGTGCCCGGCTGGCCCACGGACATTGCCATCCGGACCGCGCCATTGATCCAGCCCGATATCGAGACGCCGTCGTTCGGCTCGCATCTGCTCAATATCACCGAGCGGCAATACGAGGTGCTCGCGCTGCTGGCGCGCGGCTACCCGATCAAGACGGTCAGCCGCGTGCTCAATATCTCGGTGGCCACGGCCAAGACCCATGCCTGCACGCTGTACCACCGTCTGCATGTGCGCAACAAGGGCGAGGCGGTCTACGAAGCGCTGCGGCGCGGCGCCAAGCTGAACTGGCCCGGACCCTCGGCGCTCGGGGCGGTGCCGTTGCACGCGGACGGCGTGCGGATGCCGGCGGTCTGTCAGGCGGCGTGATCTCGGCAGCGCCGGTGACGGGGGCATGTGCTGGCGCGAACTCATCCTTTCGGCTGAGACACTTCATGCCAATGGTCGAGGCGGCCCGGGAGGCGGCTTGCTAGGCTTATGGACATGCACGCCGGCAGTCACCTCGCCCTCCTGAGCTCGCCCGAGTCGATGACGACCATCCTTCTGGCCAACAACGCGATCATGGTGCGCGCGCTGTCGCGCTACCTGGGCAAGCGCCAGGCCTCTCGCCCGCTGACCTTGCAGTCGCCGGAATGGCTGCTGAACGCCCCCTCGACCGAACTGCCCAAACAACCCGTCGATTTCGCGCTGCTCGATTGCAGCAGCAGCGAAGCGGACCCGGTCGCGCTGATCGACGCCCTGTGCCAGCGCATCGCGCCGTGTCGATGGCTGCTGATCGCCCGGCCGGGCGCCACCGCGCTGACCCAGCGCGCGGCCCGGGCCGGCGCCGGCGGCTGCCTGCTGGCCCCGGCTTCTCCGGACCTGGTCTGCGCCGCGGTGGCGCTCGTCAGCGCCGGCGGCCAATGCTTTCCGCGCGCCAGCATGGCCTGGTTGATGGCGCCCGCTCCCGCACCGGCCTCCAACTTTTTGCGCCCTGGTTCTACGGCAAGCGGCTGATGGTCGCCCACCGGTGATGCCGCCTATGCTGGCACTACGCTGCTGGCGTAGCCGGACCCGGGATCAGAAGGTCCGCCGCCGCAGAAGCGGGGGGTCATATGAATGGAGGATCGGCGGTGCTGATCGTGCGCGGCTTCGCCGTGCCGGAGGGCCGCAACAAGTGGGCATGTTGTTATGAAATCCGGCTGGCATCGGCGTGCGATGGGCCGCTGGTCCATCGCGGCGAACTGCATGGCCGCGCATTCTGCAGCGAGGATGCCGCGGTGATCGCCGCCCGCGAAGCCGGCGAGCGCGAGGCGCGACGGCGTATCGCGGCAGGACTGGCGACGTCGTTCCTGTCGGTGGCGCCCGGCACGTGCGCAAGCAAGGGCGGCGACATCGAGACACCGCGGCCGGAAGATCGATAAGCGAAGCCTGCCGAACGTACACGAAGGGGGGAAAACAAGGCGCGTGCTCGGGGGAGCCGCATGTCGGATGACGAGTCGAACGACATGCGTACACGCGCGTCTCGGCCGCGGCGATCGCCCGGCCGGATCTGCGGACCACGGCGGAGCCGCCGCTCGATCGGCGGCACGCCGGGGTCCTTTCTTTTTTTGAAGGGTCGCGGGCAGGTCGACGAGGCGACGACGACCGCAGCCGGGAAGGGGGAAAAAAGAAGCCCGCAGACCGGGGGACCATGCGGGCTCCAAAGTGGCAGGCCGATTCCGCCTGGCCCACCACAAGACTGACGATATCCAATCGATCTTGCGACTTCCATCAACCAAAAGGACCAAAAGCCCACGCCTGAAGCGCGGCGGCACGGGGCCTTCGACACCATGTGGAACTGGCATTTGATCTCGCGCTTCGGCGACACCGCGCTGCTGTTGCCTTGCGCCGCGCTGTTGCTGCTGTCGCTTTGCCATCGCGGCGAATGGCGCGCGGCGCGCGACTGGTGCCTGGCGTTCGCCGCGGCGGCGGGACTGACACTGGCATCGAAGCTCGCCTTCATCGGCTGGGGCGTCGGCGTGCCTGCGCTCGACTTCACCGGCTTCTCCGGCCACAGCATGATGGCGGCGAGCGTGCTGCCGGTGCTGATGCATCGGCTCGCGCCGGGGCGTGCGCCGCGACTCGGGTGGGCCGCGGCAATGCTGGGCGCATCGCTCGCGCTGCTGGTGGGCTATTCGCGTCTGCCGCTGGGCGCGCATTCGGCCAGCGAAGTGATCGGCGGACTCACGCTGGGCTTTGCCGTCAGCGGCGGCTGTCTGCTCGCGACCGCGCCGCGCCGGCGCCGTTCGCCGCGCGCACCGCTGTTGCTGCTGCTTGGCGCCGTGCTGCTGGGCGTGCCGGCATCGGGCGCCCACGCGCCGACCGAACAATGGATCGAGCAGATCGCGCTGTATCTGTCCGGACGCGCGAGGCCGTTTCAACGCGCGGATTGGCCACGGCGCGAAGCCGCGACGATCCCGCCATCGTCACCGTCGTCGCTCGCCACGCCAACGTCCACGCCCACCACCATCACGCCTGCTGCACGGCCGCGGCCGCTTCCCGCGCAATGGCGCATCGATTCGATCTCCGCCACGCGCGACTAAAGAGCAGGCACAAGACGAAAGACCAACGAGAACGACAAGACCCGCCACCGCACCGTCGACCGCACCGCGCCGCCGTCCCCAAGTGTGTGTGGGCGAGCCAACAGACCCCACGCCGACCCGGGCGCGACGATGTTCCCGATATGCCGGCGCACGGCATCGACGGGGCAGCAAGGGGAGAGGGTCATGGCAACGGCAAGCGCGCAAGCGGTCGTCGAGCGGCAGACAGCGCTGCAACTGCTGTATCGGGTCTCGGATGCATTGACGGTCGGCATCTGCGGCATCCTGGTCGGCGAATTCTGGTTTCCCGAGGGCGGACTGGCATCGGCGGCGCCGGTGCACGGCTTCCTGACCGCGTTCTGCGCGGTCGCCACGCTGATCGTGTTTCCAGCCTGCGGACTGTACGAATCGTGGCGCGGCCGCAGCCGAGCCGCGCTCGGGCTGCGCACGCTGGCGGCATGGAGCCTGGTGGCCGTCAGCGGCCTGGTGCTGGCCTATCTGATGCATCAGATAGGCGCGGTGTCGCGGCTGTGGTCGACCAGCTGGTTCGGCGCCGTCTCGCTGGCGCTGGTGGGCTCGCGGCTGGTGCTGTACCAGCTGCTGGGCAATGTGCGGCAGCAGGGCATCAACGCCAAGCGCGTGCTGATCTTCGGCTACGGTCCGCTCGGCAACGAGATGTACCGGCGCGTGCAGCGCATTCGCGAGGCTGGCTATCACGTGGTGGGCATCTACTGCGACCACGACGACGACACGCTGCCGACCGGCGTGCCGATCCTGCGCGAGATGCGCGACGTCACGCGCTTCGTGCGCAGCCACGACGTGCGCGAGATCTGGCTGACGCTGCCGATGGCGGCGTGCCGCGACCTGTGCGACGTGGTCTACCAGTTCCGCAACGACCTGGTCGACATTCGCTGGGTACCCGACATCATGTCGGTCGAGCTGCTCGGTCACCGCTTCAGCGAATTCCTGGGCTTGCCGGTGATCGATCTGAACAGCCCGCCCGATTCGCGCATCACCGGCCTGCTCAAGGCAAGCTTCGATCGCGTGTTCGCCGCCGTGGCGCTGCTCGGCATGTCGCCGCTGCTGATCGCCATCGCGATCGGCGTCAAGCTGTCCTCGCCCGGTCCGGTGCTGTTCCGGCAGAAGCGCCTGGGCATCGACGGCAAGCCGTTCGACGTCTTCAAGTTCCGCACGATGGTGGTCCACCAGGACCGCGGCGTCACGCAGGCGACGCGCAACGATCCGCGCGTGACGCGCATCGGCGGCTTCCTGCGCCGTACCAGCCTCGACGAGCTGCCGCAGTTCTTCAACGTGCTGCGCGGCGAGATGTCGGTGGTCGGCCCGCGCCCGCATGCGCTCGAACACAACGAGATGTACAAGGAGCTGATCGACCGCTACATGCTGCGCCATCGCGTCAAGCCCGGCATCACCGGCTGGGCGCAGATCAACGGCCTGCGCGGGCAGACCGACACGGTCGAGAAGATGCGCGCCCGCATCGAGTTCGACATCTACTACATCCGCAACTGGTCCTTCCAGCTGGACCTGCGGATCATCGCGCGCACCGCACTGCACGGCTGGACTGGCAAGAGCGCGTTCTGAACGGGGTCCGGCCCACGGCGGTGGCGAACGTGCGTTGGCAAGCGCACGGTGCCGGCGGGTACGGTCGAGCCAAATGGGGCATACCAAGACCCCAGGGAGAGGAGACCATGAAAGCCACCCTACGCACGATCCTGGCGGAGGTGGGCCGGCTCGAGGTGCCAGCGGACACGCTGGACGACCAGGCCGACCTCTACGAAGCCGGTCTGTCGTCGCTCGCCACGGTGCACGTGATGCTGGCTATCGAGAACGCCTTCGATATCGAGATTCCGGACCGTATGCTGACGCGCCAGCTGTTCCGCAGCATCCAGTCGCTGGCCGACGCGATCGTCTATCTGCGCCAGCAGCAGGAGGCAGCATGAACGCGTTCGCCGCGCATGCGGTGCAGCCCCGCCCGCACGACGCCGCCGATCAGGGGCAGGACGATGCGCCGGAGTCCGGGCATCCGCCGCGGGACGCGATGGCCGCCGCGCGCGACGTCGTGCCGCTTGCCGCGGCGCAGGCCGATCGCGTCGACCGCGAAGCAGCGTTTCCCGAGCTGGCGATCGCCGCGCTGCGCGAGCGCGGCCTGCTCGGCGCGATGGTGCCGATCGAACTGGGCGGCGGCGGCGCAACGCTCGACACCATCGCGGCGATCTGCCGCGTGCTCGGCGGCGCCTGCGCGGCCACCGGCATGATCTACGCGATGCACCAGATCCAGGTCGCCTGCCTGGTCGCTCATGCGCGCGGCAGCATCTGGCACGAGCGCCTGCTGGCGCGCATCGCCGCCGACCAGCTGCTGCTGGCGTCGGCGACCTCGGAGCAGTCGATCGGCGGCGCGCTGCGCACCAGCGGCTGCGCGGTGGCCACGGACGGCGGGCGCTTTCACCTGGTCAAGATAGCGCCGACCATTTCGTACGGCGCGCAGGCCGACGTGATTCTCGCCACCGCTCGCCGGCATGCGGAGGCGCCGCAGTCCGACCAGGTGCTGGTCTGCGTGCTCGATGGCGATTGCACGCTGCAATGCACGAGCGGATGGGACACGCTGGGCATGCGCGGCACCTGCAGCAACGGCTTCCGGCTCGAGGCGCGCGGCGCCTGCGAGCAGATCGTGCCGGTGCCGTTCGGCGAGATCGCCGACGCGACCATGACGCCGGTGTCGCACATGCTGTGGAGCGCGTTGTGGACCGGCATCGCCGCCGACGCGGTGCAGCGGGCCAAGGCCTTCTTCCAGGGCCAGGCGAGGGCCCGGCCCGGCACGCTGCCGCCCTCGGCCACGCAGCTGGCCGAGGCCGCGGCGATGATCGACACGATGGAGGCGCGCGTGCAGATCGCGCTCGCGCATTACCGCCAGCACACGCCCGGCCGTTCCGTCTCCGCGGACTTTGCCTTCGCCGCCGAAATGAATGGCCTGAAGACCAGCGTGTCGACGCTGGCGCTGGAAGCGGTGCAGATCGCCCTGCTGATCTGCGGCATGGCGGGCTACAAGCAAGGCACGCCGTTCAGCGTCGGCCGTCATCTGCGCGATCTGTGGTCCGCGCCGCTGATGATCAGCAACGACCGCATCCTGACCAATACCGCCAGCCTGCTGCTGGCCGAACGTTCGCATTGAGGAGAATCGGCATGGACTACCAGAGCGGCCAGCACGATGGCGCCGTCGGGCCTGCCGACACCACGGCGCCGCCGCAGAGCCTGTCCCGGCCACCGGAGGAGGCCGCGCTGGCGGCGCAGCGGCGCTTTCGCCAGGCGCTGATCGAGGCGGGCCTGCTGATCCCGACCGGCGTCGATGGCTTGTATGGCCGCAGCGCAGACTTCGAGGCGATTGCAGACGGGCTGAACGCCGCCATCGGCGCGCTGGGCGCCGACCAGCAGGCCGAGGTGATGCGCTTTCCGCCGGCGATGGCGCGGCAGGACTTCGAAGCCAGCGAATACCTGAAGAGCTTTCCGCAACTGGCCGGCACCGTGCACAGCTTCTGCGGCGGCGATCGCGACCATCATCGGCTGCTGGCGCGGCTCGATGCCGGCGAGGAATGGGCCGACCAGCAGCGGCCCACGCGCGTGGTGCTGACCCCCGCCGCCTGCTATCCGATCTATCCGGTGATGGCCGCGCGCGGTCCGCTGCCGCCGCAGGGCCGCGTGGTCGACGTGCTGTCGTACTGCTTCCGCCATGAGCCCTCGGTGGATCCGGCGCGCATGCAGCTGTTCCGCATGCGCGAGTACGTGCGGCTGGGCACCGCCGAGCAGATCGTCGCGTTCCGCACGCAGTGGATCGAGCGCGGCAGTGCGCTGGCGCAGCAGCTGGCCCTGCCCTGGCAGCTCGATCTGGCCAACGACCCTTTCTTCGGCCGCGGCGGCAAGATCGTCGCCGACGGCCAGCGCGAGCAGAAGCTGAAGTTCGAACTGCTGATTCCGATTCACGACGACGCCCCGCCTACCGCCTGCATGAGCTTCAACTACCACAAGGACCACTTCGCCGAAGTCTGGCCGCTGCGCACCGCCGACGGCGCGCGAGCCCATACCGGCTGCGTCGGCTTCGGCATCGACCGGCTGATCCTGGCGCTGCTGCGCCACCACGGTTTCGCGCTGGCGCGCTGGCCGAGCCAGGTGCGCGAGCTGTTGGGACTGCGCCATGTATGACGGCACCGGGCGGCTGGCGCCATCCGTGCATGCCTCGCATGTGCTGCATACCGAGCAGGCGGTGTGGCCGCAGACCAACTGCTATGTCGACCTGTGGATCGAGTTGCTGCACGGCTGGCAGCTCGATCCGCTGGCGGCGCTGCCCTTTACCGTCGCGCAGGACTTCGAGGGCGACCAGTTCACCTTCTTCAAGTATCCGGTTGACGATCTCGAACGGCTCTATGGCGTGGTCGTGCAGGAGCTGTCGCTGTACGACGCGATGGAGCGCCATGTCGCGACGCAGACCGCGCGCGGCCACGTGGTGCTGCTCGAGGTCGACGGCTACTACCTGCCGGACAATCGCGCCACGTCGTACCGGCGCCAGCACACCAAGACCACCATCGGCATCGACGTGCTGATGCCCGAGGCGCGCGGCGTCGGCTACTACCACAACGACGGCTACCACGTCGCGCGCGGCGACGACTATGCGGGCCTGTTCCGGCTGCTGCCCGAGCTGCAGGCCGATCCGCACCTGCTGTTCCCGTATGCCGAGGTCGTGCGGCGGCGCTTTCCGCCGCTGTCCGGCCCGATGCTGCTGCGCGCGTCTTTGGCGCTGTTGCGGCGGCATCTGGCGCGGCGCCCGCGGCAGAACCCGATCGCGGCGTACCGGCAGGTGTTTCCGCAGCACCTGGACGAACTGGCGGTACGCGGCGAGCCGGCCTTCCACCCGTACGCGTTCAACGTGCTGCGCCAGCTGGGCGCCAACTTCGAGCTGCTCGGCAAATACCTGCGCTGGCTCAGCGTGCAGGGACAGCCGTTGCCGGCCGCGATCGCCACCGCCTGCCAGCGCCTGGCGTCCGAGGCGATGGTGATGCAGTTCCGGCTGATCCGCTCGATTCTCGGACGCCGGCCCGACCCCTGCCAGGATTGCCTCGATCAGATGGAAGCCTGCTACGAGGCCGCGGTGCCGGCGCTTGCCGCCTATGTCGGCGAGGGCGAGCCCTGACGCCGCGGGCGCGGCGGGCGCCGTGGGCGCCGGGGAGGCCGCGGTAACCGCGACGGTTGGGAGCGAGCGCATGGCGCCGGCCATGCCGCTCGGCCGGCCGCTGGTGCACCAGCCTCTGGCCGGCCCGTGGCGCATGCTGGAGACCGACGCCGATGCCATCGCCACGCCGCTCGACTTGCCGGCCGGCGGCGACTGGCTGCCCGCTCCGGTCCCCGGCACGGTCGCGCGGGCGCTGCAGGCGGCCGGCCGCTGGTGCGACGAGGCGCCGCCTGCCTTGCACGGGCGCGACTACTGGTATCGCGTGCCGATCTCCGGCGAGGGACTGCACACTCTGCGGCTACGCGGCCTCGCCACGATCTGCGAGGTGTGGCTCGACGGCACGCGCGTGCTTGACAGCCGTTCGATGTTCGTCGAGCACGAGATCGCGCTGACGCTGTCGGGTACCCACACGCTGTCGCTGTGCTTTCGTTCTCTCGAACGTGCGTTGCGGGGCCGCCGCGGCCCGGTGCGATGGAAGCCGCGGCTGGTGTCGTTGCCATCGTTGCGGCATGTCCGCACCACGCTGCTCGGCCATATGCCGGGCTGGTGTCCGCCCGTCCACGCGGTCGGGCCATGGCGCGAGATCGATCTGTTGCCGGCGCCATCGGCCACGCGAGCGCTCGACGCCGCGCGCTGCGAGATCAGCGCGCGCCTGGACGGCAACGATGGCGTCGTGTCGGTACAGGTGCGCGGCGTCGCTGCACCGCTCGACAGTCCGCTGATGCTGGCGATCGACGGCCACGAGGCCGCGTTGACGTGCCGGCAGATCGAACGACTCGGCCCGCACCACTGCCCGGAGCACGACACCATATGGCACGGCACCGTATCGGTGCCCCGCGTCCGCAAATGGTGGCCACACACACACGGCGAGCCGGCGCTGTACGACGTCACGTTGCGCGCCGGCGCGCAGACGCTGCATTGCGCGCGGGTCGGCTTCCGGCAGATCGATGTCGACGACAGCGATGGCGGCTTCGTCGTCCGCGTCAACGGCGTGCCGGTCTTCTGCCGCGGCGCCTGCGTGGCCAGCCTCGATCTGCACGGCCACGCGCCCGACGCGCGGAACTGCGCCGCGTGGCTGGCGCAGGCGCGCGAGGCCAACATGAACATGGTTCGCGTCAGCGGCGTGACCTGCTACCAGGGCGAAGCGTTCTACGCGGCCTGCGATGCGATGGGCCTGCTGGTCTGGCAGGACTTTCCATTCGCCAACTTCGACTATTCGAACATCGATGGCGCCAACCCCGCCTCCGATGCCGGCACCGCACTGCTCGACGACGTCCGCCAAGAGGTGCGCCAATGGCTCGCCGCACATGGCCATCATCCGAGCCTGGCGGTGCTGTGCGGCGGCAGCGAAGCGGAGCAGCAGGCCGCGATGCTCGGCGCTCCGTGCGAGACGTGGCGCCAGCCGCTATTCGACACGGTGATTCCCGACTGCCTCGCCGCGCACGGCGTCTCGGTGCCTTATGTCCGCAATTCGCCGAGCGGCGGTGCCTGGCCGTTCCAGCCCGATCGCGGCGTCAGCCACTACTACGGCGTCGGCGCCTACCAGCGGCCGCTGGAGGACGCGCGGCGCGCGCGTGTGCGCTTTGCCGCCGAATGCCTGGCCTTCGCCAACGTGCCATGCGAGCGCACGCTGCGCGAGACGATGGCCGGTGTGGCGCCGGTGCACGATCCGCACTGGAAGCGCGCGGTGCCGCGCGATGCCGGCGCCAGTTGGGATTTCGAGGACGTGCGCGACTTCTACCTGCAGTCGCTCTATGCGGTCGATCCCGCGCGGCTGCGCCGGGAGGATCCGGCGCGCTATCTGTATTGTTCGCGCGCGGTGGTCGCCGAGCTGATGAGCGAGGTCTTTGCCGAATGGCGCCGCGCAGGCTCGTGCTGCGCCGGCGGGCTGGTATGGCAATGGCAGGACCTGGTACCCGGTGCGGGCTGGGGCATCGTCGATGCGCTGCGCCGGCCCAAGTCGGGCTGGCATGCGCTGCGCCAGGTCTGGCAGCCGCTGCAGGTGCTGATCACCGACGAAGGCCTGAACGGCGTCCATCTGCATCTGATCAACGAGAGCGCCGTCGCGCAGCCGATGCGCCTGCAGCTGCGCTGCCTGCGCGATGGTCTGACGCCGCTGCTCGACGTGGCGCGCGACTTCATGCTGGCGCCGCGCTCGGTGCAATGTGTCAGCGGCGCCGAGCTGGCCGGCGAGTTCTTCGACTTCGCCCATGCCTACCGCTTCGGCCCGCGCCTGCATGACGTGGTCCATGCGGCGTGGCTCGATGGCAGCGGCACGGTGGTCAGCGAGGCTTTCTATCTGCCCGATCGCAGCGCGGCCGCGCTGTCGCCGCCGGAGCTGCATGCGCAGGTCGAGCGTGTCGATGGCCAGTGGTGGCTGACGATATCGGCGCGCCGTTTCGCACGCTGGGTGCAGATCGACGATGCCAACCTGCAACCGGCAAGCGATTACTTCCATCTCGCACCCGGCGCGAGCCGCCGTGTGCTGCTGCGTGCCGACGACGAACCGGGTCACGGGGACAGGCGCGCCGCAGAAGGCCTAAACCGTCTGGCGAGCGCAGCCATCCCGATGGGTGAGATTCGCGCGCTGAACGCACCTCGTCCACTTGGCTACGGCGCCTGACGCATCGGCGCGCAGGCCAGTCCCCATCACGACCCGCCGACGCGTCGCCGAAGTGGTGCGCCAAACGGTTGCATCGCTGTAACGCGGCTCCCTTCCGATTCCCACCTACCGAAGGATGAGCAGGTTTCAGCCGTGCGGCTACTGTTGGGCGTCCCACAGATGGAACTTAATGGAAGCACGCAAGCCGCACCGCGTCGCCGTTACGGTCAGCGTGTTGTCTCGTGGTTGTGACGGACGTCGTCGATGGGCATCGGTGCGAGGCGGGGGAAAACAGGGAAAGCCAGGGAACAAAAAGGACAAGAAGGGAGAACAGAAATGATCGGTCAACGTTCGGATTTGCACGTCAACCACCTGCTGGCCTCGCTGCCGCGCAAGGAATGGGAAACGCTGTCGGGGCACCTGGAGCTGGTACGGATGCGTGCGGGACAACTGCTCACCGACTCGGGTCAACGCATCCATCATGTGTACTTTCCAACCACGGCGATCGTGTCGATGCTGTCGCTGCTGGAAAACGGCGCGACGGCCGAGATCGCCGCGATCGGCAATGAGGGGCTGGTCGGCATTCCGGTGCTGACCGGTGGCGACACCATGCCGTGCCGCGTCGAGGTCCGCACGCCGGGCTTCGCGTACCGGCTGTCGGCCGGCACGTTGCGCCAGGAGTTCATGCGCTCGCCGACGATCCAGCGCGCCACGCTGCTGTACGTGCAGGCGGTGCTGACGCAGATCGCGCAGACCGCGGTCTGCAATCGCCATCATTCGTTGAACAAGCAGCTGTGCCGCTGGCTGCTGCTCGCGCTCGATCGCATGGCGACCAACGAGCTGGTGATCACGCAGCAGGTCATCGCCAACATGCTGGGCGTGCGCCGCGAGGGCGTGACCGAGGCCGCCGGCAAGCTGGAGGACCTCGGCCTGATCCACCACAGCCGCGGCCATATCACGGTGCTCGATCGTCATGGGCTCGAAGCGCATTCGTGCGAATGCTACAAGCTCGTCAAGCGCGAATTCGACCGGCTGCTGCCGGCCCTCGCCGAAGCGTGATTTGCGCCAGTGCGTCAGGAGATTGCCGTGGACAGGTTGTCTTTCGCCGGAACGATGCCGGCTCCCAACGTGGTGCCGCAGCGGCCGGCCGGCTATGCGCGTGCGCTGCAGGATCGCGCGGGCTTGCTGGTCGGCGCGACGCTGGCCGGCGCGGCCGTGGCCGGACTGGCGGCGCTGACGGTGCCGCCGCGCTACGAAGCCGCGGCGCTGATCCAGGTCGCGCGGCCTGACGTTGCCGTCAGCGGCACGCCGGGCGCGCCATCGACGCCCGCCGCCGGCTTCGACGCCAGCATTCTGAAGAGCCGCGCGGTCGCCGCGCCGGTGATCGAGCAGCTCAGGCTGGGCATCACCGCCGAGCCGGTACGCGCGCCGCTGGTGGGCGCGCTGGCGGCGCGGCTGTCGGAGCCCGGACAGGTGCGCGGCGCCTGGCCGCCGGGAATGGGCTACGCATGGGGCGGCGAGCGCATCGCGCTCGATACGCTCGCAGTGCCCGAGCGGCTGCTGAACAAGCCGCTGACGCTCGAGGTGCTCAGCGGCGGCGCGTTCCGCCTCGGCGATGCCAACCGTACGCTGCTCGAAGGCCGCGTCGGCGAGACGGCCGCGGTCGACGGCGTCGAGGTACTGATCTCGCGCATCGACGCGCGGCCCGGCACGCGTTTCACGCTGATGCGCCGTGATCCGGTCGCGACCGTCGATGCGATCGCGAGCCAGCTCAAGGTCAGCGAAATGCCGGGCGGCACCGTGCGGCTGTCGTGGCAAAGCGGCGATCGCAAGCAGGCCGCCGATCTGATCAACGGCATCGCCGAGGGCTATATCCGCGGGCAGACCAGCGCCCGTCGCGGCGACGCGGCCGAATCGCTGGCGTTCCTCGCGGCCGAGCTGCCGCGCGTGCAGGCCGAGCTCGAACGCGCGGAGTCGGCGCTGACCCGCTATCGCTCGCGCTCGGGCTCGATCCAGCCGACGCAGGATGCGCAGTCGTATCTGCAGGGCAGCATGGAATATCAGCGCCAGATCGCGGCGCTGCGGCTCGAGCGCACCAAGCTGCTGCAGCGTTTCACTACCGATGCGAACGAGGTCAAGACCGTCGACAGCCAGATCCAGCAACTGATCCGCGAGCGGCGCGAACTCGACGAACGGATGCAGAACCTGTCGCTGTCCGAGCGCGAATCGGTCGCGTTGACGCGCGACGTCAAGGTGGCCGAGGACATGTACATGACCCTGCGCCGCAAGATCGAACAGCTGTCGCTGGTGCAGGCCGACCGCAGCAGCGCGGTGCGTGTCGTCGATGCGGCCGCTGCCTCGACCGTGCCCGTCGGTATCGGCCCATGGCCGGCCGCGGTGGCAGGCGGCGCGGCGGCGCTGGCGCTGGCGATCGGCGGCGTGATGCTGCGCCGGCGCGTCAAGCCTGTGGTCGCCGATGCCAACGAAGCGGAGGCGCGCCTGGGACTGCCGATGCTCGGCGACGTCGCCTTCAGCGACGAACAGGCCGAACTTGAGCGCCAGGCCGAACTGGAGCGGCGCTTCGGCGCGATGGCGGCGATGGGACTGGCCGACGCCGCGCGCCAACGGCTGGCCGCGCCCGCGCCAGGCACCGCGCTGGCCGAGGCGCAAGGCGGCGCGGACCCGCAGGCCGGCGCCCGCAACGGCAACGGGCTGCACGACCGCTTCCTGCTGGCGCGCCGCTCGCCGCATGCCTTGGCGGTCGAAGGCTTGCGCAGCGTGCGCGCCTCGCTGTACTTCGGCCTGCGCGGCGCGCCCGATGGCGTGCTGGCGATCACCAGTCCCGCGCCCGGTGCCGGCAAGACCTTCGCCGCGGTCAATCTCGCGGTGCTGTTCGCCGAGGCCGGGCAACGCGTGCTGCTGATCGACGCCGACATGCGGCGCGGCAAGGTTGCGACGTGGTTTGGCCAGGCCGCCGAGCCGGGCCTGTCCGATGTGCTGGCCGGCCGCATTCCGGTCGGCGCGGCGGTGCAGCCGACCGTGGTCGCGGGCCTGTGCATCCTCGGTGCCGGCGCGACGCCGGCCAATCCGTCGGAACTGTTGATGCTGCCGACGCTGAAGGACGCGCTGCAGCAGTGCAAGGAGCGCTTCGACCTGGTCATCGTCGATACGCCGCCGGTGCTGTCGGTCGCCGACGCGATGCTGATCGCCAGCCTGGCCGGCTCGACGCTGCTGGTGATGCGCGCAGACGTGACGCTGCCCGGCCAGGTCGACGACACGCTCAAGCGGCTGTCGCGCGCCGATGCGCGCATCGCGGGAGGCATCATCAACGGCGTCGCGCAGCGTCGCAGCAACCGCGCGGACTTTGCCACCATCAATCCGTATCTGGGCATGCCGCTGCCGCCTGCAACACCGGCGGCCCGTGCCCTCGAACGTCCGGTGGCGGCCGCCGCGGGCAAGGCGTGAAGCGGGCAAGGCGTGAAGCGGGCAAGGCGTGAAGCGGGCAAGGCGTGAAGCGGGCAAGGCGTGAAGCGGGCAGCGTACCAGTTTCTGCGTAGGTGTCGGGCAGGATTGCGGAGGCAGTAGGAACGTTTCGAGCAGGCACGCGCGGGCTCTTGTCCGCGCGCCTTCTCGGCATCCGGGGGAAGACCGATGAAGCGAGTGGCGTTCGACCACTGCGTCGGCTGGCTGCATCCAGGCCCTGGCGCAACCGGCGTGGTGTTGTGCGCGCCTTGGGGTCACGAAGCGATGTGGTCGCATCGCGCGTGGCGGCATCTGGCCGACGACCTCGCCAGCGCCGGCATGCCGGTGCTGCGCTTCGACTATCCCGGCTGTGGCGATTCCGCGGGGACCGAGGACGGTCCCGATCGGCTCAGCGCCTGTGCGCACAGCATCGTGCGTGCGGCCCAGACGCTGCGCGCGCATACCGGCGCCGAACGCGTGGTGCTGTGCGGCCTGCGCCTGGGCGCGACGCTGGCGGTGCTGGCCGCCGAGGCAATGGCCGCCGACGGCGGCCAGCGTGCCGATGGACTGGTCCTGCTGGCGCCTCCTGTGACGGGCCGCAGCTATCTGCGGGAGCTGCGCGCGCTGCAGCGCAGCTGGTGCAATAACGCGATCCCCGATATCCCGGTCGCGCCGCCGGGCGACGGTTCCTGCGAGGTGCTGGGCTATCGGCTGCCTTCGGATGCGGTGGCCTTGCTCGAGAGCCTGCGGCTCGAGCGCCGCGCGGTCTGTCCCGCGCCGCGCATGCTGCTGCTCGATGCGTGGCCCGGGCCCGGTTCGCCGGTCGCCGCGCTGGCGGGCCGCTACCGTGCGCAGGGCGCGCAGGTGACGCGGCTCGACTTCGACGAGTATCCCGCGATGATGCGTTCGGCCGAGCACAGCAGCGTGCCCGAGCAGGCGTGGCAGCAGGTCGCGCAATGGCTGGGTCCGGCCGCATCGGTCGCGCGCCGTGGGCAGCCGTCGTGCCATGTCGACGGCGATGCGGTGCTGCGGGTCGCGGGCGCGGTGGAGCAGCCGGTGTGGCTCGATGGCGGCCGTCAGTTCGGCGTGCTGTGCGCGCCCGACGATGGCGGTAATGCGACCCGCACCGCGGTGCTGTTTCCGAACACAGGCGGCAACCACCATGTCGGCGACTGCCGGCTGTTCGTCACGCTGTCGCGCCAGCTCGCCGATGCCGGCGTGGCGGCATTGCGGCTTGACGTATCGGCGCTCGGCGACAGTCCGCTGGCGGCGCGCACGATGCGCATTGCGACGCTCTACGGCGAACAACCGGGGCGCGATGTCGCGGCGGCGGTGGCGTGGCTGAGGGCACGCGGATATCGGCGCGTGGTCGTCGGCGGGGTTTGCTCGGGCGGCTTCGTCGCGCTGCAGGCCGCGCTGGCCGGGGCACCGATCGACGGGCTGGTGCTCGCCAATCTGCTGAAATTCCGCTGGGACAGCCGGGACGGCGACGATGACACCGATGCGCAACTGCAATCGACACGCGTCTATCTGGCGGCGGCGCGCAATCCCGCGCAATGGCTGCGGCTGCTGCGCGGCGAGATCGATCCATGGCCGCATGCCGCGGCGCTGGCGCGCCGGCTATTTACCGGCCGTGCGAATGCCGGCGCCAAGCCCGGCGCGAACGATCCGGACACCTGGGCGCGCGACGCGATGCACAGCCTGCAACGCCGCGGCGTGCGCGTCGACCTGCTGTATGGGGCGGGGGATATCGGCCTGGAGGAAGCCCGCTCGTGCTTCGGCCGGCATCTGGAGGCGCTGGCCCAGTTGAGCGGCATTCGGGTCCACGTGCTGCCGCGGCTGGACCATTCGCTGTTCCTGGCCGAGAGCCGCGCGCAATTCGCCGCTGGCCTGATGCGGCATCTGGCGGCGCTGGATTTGCTGGATGCATCGAGTGCGCCAATGGAAGCGGCGCCGGCTTCTTCGCGGGCCGCTTCCACCGGCATCGCACCGGCCACGACGCCGACCGCGCGAGCCGCATCCCGGATGCTGGACTAACGCCGCGGCGTCGTCCAGCGCCCGGGGCGGCCCTACGCTGCGTCAGCGTCTCAGCGTCTCAGCGTCTCAGCGCATCAGCGCATCAGCGCGCCGGCGGCGTCGTCAGTTCGCGCTTGGCCTCTTCGTTGGCCTCGCGCATTTCCGCCTTGCGCTCCTGCTTGGCGGCGTTCACTTCCTGCCGGTATTCCTGCCGCGCTTCGGACTTGCGCGCGCGGTACTCACCGCGCGCCTCGGCGCGCGCCATGCGCCGCTCGACCAGCGGGTCCAGCTTCGGCTGGAGCTGGTAGACACCAGGCCCGTGAGGAACGGCCACCATGCCGGCCGGAACGCTGCCGGGGGCGGGGCCGGTCGTCGGCATGGTCGAGGCTCCGGCGGGGGCCATCGTGCCGGCACCAGCGCCGGCGCCAACACTGGCACCAGCACCCGCGCCAACGCTGGTGTCGGCACCGGTGCCGGTGGAAGGCGCCATCGGCGTCTGGGCAAAGGCAGTTGCGCTGATCAGACCCGCGGCCAGCGCCGCCAGGGCGGTTCGGGTGCGCACAGTCAGGTTTCGGGACATATCAGACCTCGTGAGTTGTTATCGAACGAAGCCCGCGGCCGTGCAGGCCGCGGGGACGACGGTGGCGGCGCACGCCCGGAGGATGCTGCCGCTCGCTCGATTTTTGATGGCAAGCGGCCGTCGCCGTTTCCGCGTTCCAACAACTCCTTACAAATGGCAAAAAGACCGACAGCGGCTTCCTACGCGGCGCGCGCCCGCTGTCCTACAAAACGCCGATCCCCGCGCGCGGCGGGGATCGGTGCCGATACGACGGTAGGGTCAAAGCTGCCGGTATCAGGCCCGCTTGGCCTTGATCGCGCTGTACTGGTTCATATAGCGATACTTGCCGAAGTGGTAGTGCGAGCGGTACCAGCGGCCCTCGACGTGCAGGCCGTTGAACAGCACGCCCTTGACGTCGCCGCCGGCATGGCGGATCGCCTTGTCGGTCGCCTGCAGCTCGCTGGCGGTGGTGACATCGGCGCGCGCCACCAGGAATACCGCGCCCGCGCGGCTGGCCAGGATGCCGGCATCGGCCGCCGCCAGCACCGGCGGTGAATCGATCAGCACCACGTCGTAGCGCGCCTTCAGTTCGTCGATCAGCGCCTCCATGCCGGGGCTGTTCAGCATGTCGGCCGGCTGCGGCGCCTGCGCCCCGGTCGGGATGAAGTCCAGCCCCGGCGCGACCTGGCGCTGCACCACCTTGTCCAGCGGCGTGCCGAGCAGCACGTCGCTCAGGCCCGGCGAGCGGCGCGAGCCGAAGCGGTGGTTCAGCCCGCCGCGGCGCAGGTCGGCGTCGACCAGCGCGACGCGCTTGCCGCCCGCGCCGAGGATCGCGGCGAAGTTCGCGGCGATGAACGACTTGCCGACGCCCGGCGCGGGGCCTGTGATCACCACGATGCGGTTGCGGCTGCCGACCAGCGCGAACTGCAGCGCGGTGCGGAAGCTGCGCAGGCTCTCCATCGCCGGGTCCTCCGGCTCCTGCAGCGCGAGCAGGCCGGGCAGCGGCTTGGCGCCGCCGAACTTGCGGGTCTGCTGCTGGCTCAGCGGGATCGTGGCGTAGACCGTCAGGCCGGTCTGCTGCTCGATCTCGTCGGCATCGGTCAGCCCGCCGTCGAGCGAGCGGCGCACCACCACCATCAGCAGGCCGGCCAGCACGCCCAGGCCCACCGCCACCGCGACGATCAGCGGGCGGTTCGGCCGCACCGGCTTGAGCGGCACGTTGGCCGGGTCGACCAGGCGTGCGGTGCCGACCTTGCTCGCCTTCATCAGCTTGAGCTGCTGCACGTCGTTGAGCAGCGCCTGATAGAGCTCGGTGTTGACCTTGACGTCGCGCATCAGCCGCAGCACGTTCTGCTCGACATCGGGCAGGCGCTGGATGCGGCCGGTGACGCCGTTCAGCTGCGCGGTCAGGCTCTCGATCTGGCCGTCGATCGCGGTGATGCTGGGGTGATCGCCGACGAAGCGCATCGCCAGTTCCTGCCGCTTCTGCTTCAGCTCCTGCAAGCGGGTCTGGATCTGCACCGACTGCGCCAGGATCAGCTTCGATTCCTCGCTCAGGTCCACCGTGCCGCGCTGGTTGCGCATCGCGTTATAGCGCGATTCGGCGGCCTCCACCTGCTGGCGCAGCTGCGGCATCTGGCCCTGCAGGAATTCGAGCGACTTCTCCGCTTCCGCGGCCTTGCGGCGCACGTTCTGCTCGACGTACTCCATGCCGATCTCGTTGAGGATCGCCGCGGTCAGCTGCGGCGAATCGCCTTCGAGCGTGACGCCGATCACGCCGCTCTGCTTGCCGCGCTCCATGATGTGAAGCTGCTGCTGCAGGCGGGCGATCGCAGCCAGGCGCGGCAGATGGCGCAGTGCGAACTGCGCGCCGGGACGGCCGTCGAGCTTGCTGATCGTCAGGTTGACCGGGCCGTAGGCGGTCTTGACGGTCAGCGGCTCGCCGACCTTGCCGTTGGCGCGGGCCGGATCGCTGTCGAAGCTGACGCGGTATTCGCCCTTGCCGAGCGCGGTGACCGTGATCTTGCGTTCGTCCATCTCGGCCGGCACCGTCAGCTCGCTGACGGCGATCGATTCGCTGCCCCAGGCGAAGCCGCCCCAGCCGAACAGCCCCGGCCGCGACAGCTCGCTGTTGTTCTGCGCGATCGCGCGGCCGATGATCGGGAAGTAGCGCGGCGACGCCTCGACGTTCAGCATCAGGTTGTCGACCGCGCGCCCGACCACCATGCGCGATTGCAGCAGCTCGATCTCGGCGGAGGCGGCCGACTTGACCTCGATTACCGGCGAGATCTGCGCGGCCACGCGGTTGGTCGCCGCCGTGGTGTTGGTGCTTTCCTCCACCTGCACCATGATGTCGGCGCGATAGACCGGGCGCGCGATCAGCGCGTAGATCGTCCCGAGCGCGATGACCAGGCCCGCCACCGTCAGGAAGGTCCACCGGTATCGCGCCAGCACGTCGAACCAGGATGTCAGATCGACCATGCCATCGCGCTCGTCCGCGCGCTCGGAGTGGGTGCTCCGGATGTTGTTGCTGTTCATGATGCCTCCCCGTGACATTCGGCCGGCGCAATGGCTCTTATGCGTGCCGACCAGGATTCGATGCCCGTCTTGATCAAGCCGAGTGCGATGGTGAACATGCTGTGCGAACCGCCGAAGGGATCGGGCACATCGGCCGCGATGAATTCGCCGATGCGATAGACGCGGCCGCGTGCGTCCGGAAACCGGCGCTCGACCTCGTCGCGCTGCTCGAGGTCCATCACCAGCACCAGATCGGCCCACTCCACCAGTTGCGCATCGACGGCGCGGGCACGGTGCCCGCGCAGTTCATGCCCTTCGGTGGCCATCAGCGCGATCGCGCACGGATGCGCTGCCGCGCCGACCGGCGGTGCCAGTCCCGCGGAGGCCACCTCGCACGTTGGCAGCGCCTGCCGCAGCAGGGCTTCCGCCATCGGACTGCGACAGGTATTGCCGATGCAGACCACCAATATGGTTCGGATCATCGCGCCCGCCTATCGGACCACGCCGGCCGTGCCGATCACCGGCTGGGTCGACGGGATCAGCAGGTTGATGACACGGCTCCAGCGCACCAGTTCGCGCGCGTCGACGTAGACGACGTCCTTCGGCTCGAGCTCGAACCCTTCGGCGATGGCCAGCGCCACCGGCGAGCTGCCGTCGAGATGGAACACCTTCGGCTCTTCCCCGGCGGTGGTCTTGCGAATCACGTAGATCTGGTCGGCGCTGGCCGAGCTCGGATTGACGCCGCCGGCATCGCCGAGGGCCTCGTTCAGCGTCATGCGGCCGTTGCGCATCAGCAGCGCGGTGGGACGCAGCACTTCGCCGGTCACGAACACCTTGCTGTCCTCGCGCTGTTCGACGCGCACGATGTCGCCATTGCGCAGCAGGATGCGCGACGGGTCGACGCCCTTGGCCAGCAGCGCCGGCATGTTGATGTACCAGCTGCGCTCGCCGCGCGTCACGCGGATGCGGCTGCTGTCGCCGGTCTGCGTCAGCACGCCGCCGGCGCGGTTCAGCGCCTCGACCAGCGTCATCGGCGCGTCGTCGATCGGCAGCATGCCCGGTGTCTTGACCTCGCCGTCGACATAGACGCGCTGGCTGCGGAAGGCCAGCACGCGCACCGTCATCTGCGGATCGCGCACCACGCGCGACAGCGCCTTGGCGATCTGATCGCGCACCTCGTTGGCGGTCTTGCCGCCGACCTTCATCACGCCGGCATACGGAAACTGGATGTCGCCGTGCGGGCTGACCACATAGCCCGGCACGTTGGGGCTGCCGCCGGTGCTCGGCAGTTCGTAGGCCTGGCCGATGCTGTAGGTCTGGGTCGGGAACACGAGCTCGGGGTGATCCCAAACGACGACCGAGATGATGTCGCCCGGGCCGACGCGGTACGGCTGCGGCGCGGCGAACAGTTCCTCGACGTTCTCGTTGTCGCGGCGCGAGTTGTTGCGCAGCTCGCGCACGAGGTCCATCGTGATCGGCGTGATCTTGGGCACCGCATCGGGGCCGATCGCGGAGACCGGCGCCTGCTTGTCGAAATACATGCCAGGCGAACTCGCGCAACCGGCCAGCAGCGCCGCCGCACCCATCGCGCTGGCTGCGACCAATCCCGCCACCGACCGACCGCGGCGCACACTGCGTGGACCGCGTTGCTGATGCTGTTCCAATGCTTTCATGGCAACCTCCCCCCACTGCGACTTGCACATGGACACGCGCACGGCCATGTCCCCCGGATGCTGCCATCGTGTCCGCCGAGGCACTGGGTATCGGTGCGTTGTCACACATTTGATGCGGTGTGGAAGGGCAGGACAACGGAAGGGGGTCGCGGGCGGGTGCGGTTGCCCTTGCCCTCTCTCCAACCCCTCTCCCGCAAGCGGCAGAGGGGAGCGAACCAGCGCCGCGCGCTTGCTGTCGGTGCTCCCTCTCCCCGCTTGCGGAAGGGAGGCACGCGTGGCGGCGCGCTCGCCGTTGGTGTTCCCCCTCCCGCGTGCAGGAGTGAGCAGCAACCTGTGGCGCACGCTCGCTGTCGGTGTTCCCTCTCCCGCTTGCGGGAGAGGGGCAGGGGAGAGGGCAGCCAGCGTTCCACCCCGCGCGAGCGTCCGCAGTACCCAAACGAAAACGGGCCGGATATTCTCCGGCCCGCCTTCGTTGGTAACCCGCGCAGCGTCAGCGCATGCCGCCTCCCGCCTGCAGCGGCAGTTCGGCAATCTCCGCGCGTTCGTTCGTCGGCCGCGGCATGCGCGTGACCGACGCCACCGGCGCCGCGCCGTCGCCGTTGACCCATTCGAGCTTGGCGCCGCGTTGCAGCGCGGTGTACACCGCCTCGCCCTTGTTGCGCACCTTCAAGCGCTGATACAGCGTGCACGCGTGGCTCTTGACCGTCGCCACCGAGATATTGAGCATGCGGCTGACCGTCTTGATCGGATGGCCGCGTGCCAGCAGCACCAGCACCTCGTATTGCCGCGGCGTGATCTGCAGCATCTCGGCTTCGTCGTAGTAGGTCGCTTCCGCGCTGCCGGTGTCGACCGGCGCGGGACGCGGCGCCGCCGCGGCGGCGTGCGGCGGCACGATGCCGCTGCGCGAGGAGGCCGGCATCGCCGGATGCGGCGACACGGTGGCGGTACCGGCGATCACGGGGCGCGTGCCCAGCGACGCCGGCGCGACCACCGGACCGCCATAGCCGGCGCCTGGCAGCGACGACGACAGCGTGCCGGCGGCGCCATTGCCTCGCACGAAATAGCCGCCGACCATCGCCAGCCGAATGGCCGCTTCCAGCACGGCGAGCGAGGCGGATTTCGGCAGGCAGCCGCAGACGCCTTGCGCCATGGCGGCAGCGGGAACCTGCAACGGAACCATATCGGACAACAGCAGCACGCGCTGTGCGTTGAGCACGCGGCGGACCTGGGTCAGCAGTTGCCATCCGGCGTCGACATCCTGCGGCATGCCGAACACCATCAGGTCGGTATCGCCGTCGGTGCCGTCGAGAAGAGAGACATCGGCGGGATCGATCGCGATGACCTGATCGATTCCCTCGATGCGCTCCAGCATCTGGTGCAGGCCCAGCCGGAGCAAGGGATGGCTTTCAATCAACAGTGCATTCATCTTCTTTTTCCCCCGTATCTGTGGGTGGAAAACAGGCAAACACACTGGCGAATGCAGTTGCCTCATCGCAGGCGACTTCCCGGCGAAGCGGCTCAGGCTTTCCCCCCGTCTGTCGGTATCGGCATCACCAGGCCACTGTGGTGCGCCGGCCCGATAGCCGACCCTGATCCCCACCCCAAAACATTTATCTTTAATCCGTTTAGGGCATCTTATGGGTTGAGTCAGTCGAAATCAAGTCACCTCCGGGGGGGCCCGGAAGGATGGGATTACCACCGCTTTTCATAATCCGGTAACCCTTGATCCATAAGCGTTTCCAGCCTCCCCAAATGGGTGAGAATAAATCGGGCCATTCGAGTTTCAATAATGAAACAACGCTCGTCCGATAATGTTTCAGCGTTGAAACTCGTCTCATCGTCGATGACGTTCCGACCGCAGTGGGCCAAGCCCGGCGCGGCCTGTCGATACAGCGCTGAAACAGCGGCCGCCCATCGCGCCATGGAGCCCGCCGTGCACACGGGCCGGACCCCGCGAACGGGGGGCCCGCCAAATGGATGAGTGGGTTCTCCACCATCAGGATGATGGCCGCGAGGCAGGGCCCATCGTCCCTTTGTCCATCCTGCCTTCCCCCCACTTCCACCCTCCGCTCGCCGGCCATCGGAGCGGGGCCGGCCGGGAGGTTGGCCGCCCCACTGGCCGCCCCGCGGCCCGTCCGCTGGGTGCGCCAGCGAACAGAGCTTGCCCATCGCGCTGCCTACGCTTTGTGGCACGGAGCGCCGCCCATCAGCACGGCGCGTCTTGGCGCGGCACCGTCCGCCGTGGTGCGCCATCCCATCCTGCTGCATGCCGATACGGTCAGGGCCATGAAGCTTCTTCACATCATCGCGACGATCAATCCGGCCGGCGGCGGCCCGATCGAGGGCCTGCGCCAGCTGCGGATGCCGCTGGTCGAACGCGGCGTGCATGTCGATGTCGTCTGCGGCGACGACCCCGCCGCGCCATGGGTGCGCGAGAGCGAGCTCAACGTGATCGCGCTGGGGCCGTCGAAGGGCATCTACACCTACAACCCGCGCCTGGTGCCATGGCTGCGCGAGCACGGCGCGCGCTACGACGCGGTGATCATCGAAGGCCTGTGGCAATTCCACAGCCTTGCCGCGCTGCGGGTGCTGCGCGGCAAGGTGCCGTACTACGTGTTCACCCACGGCATGCTGGACCCGTGGTTCAAGGCCCGCTATCCGCTCAAGCATCTGAAGAAGCTGGCGTACTGGCTGCTGTTCGAGCGCCGCGCGCTGCGCCATGCGACCGCGGTGCTGTTCACCTGCGACGAGGAGCGCCGGCGCGCCCGCCTGTCGTTTCCCTGGTACCACTGCACGGAACGCATCGCGTCCTATGGCACCGCGCAACCGCCCGCCGACGACGGCACGCTGCGCGCCGCCTTCCACGCTGCCTTTCCGCAGACCGAGGGCAAGCGCATCGTGCTGTTCTTCGGCCGCATCCACGAGAAGAAGGGCTGCGATCTGCTGATCGAGGCCTTCGCGCGCGTGGCCAACGTCGATCCGGCGCTGCAGCTGGTGATCGCCGGCCCCGGCACGCCGGCGCTGCGCGAGGAACTGGAGATGCTGGCCGAACGGGTCGGCATCGCGCCGCGCGTGGTGTGGACCGGCATGTTGTCCGGCCCGCAGAAGTGGGGTGCCTTCCATGCCGCCGAGGTGTTCTGCCTGCCCTCGCACCAGGAGAACTTCGGCGTGGCCGTCGTCGAGGCGCTCGGTTGCGGCGTGCCGGTGCTGATCTCGGACAAGGTCAATATCTGGCGCGAGATCGAGGCCGACGGCGCGGGCATCGTGCAGACCGATACGGTCGACGGCACCGAACAGGGGCTGCGCGAATGGCTGGCCGCCGATGCGGTCACGCGCGCGCGCATGCGCGCCGCCGCGCCGCTCTCGTTCGCGCGCCGCTTCCAGAGCAGGCAGGTCGGACAACGCCTGCTCGACATCATTCAGGGCCGCACCGATGGCGCGCCGCCGGCCGACCGCGATTCGGGACCGGCGCTTTCGCATGCGGCCCCTTAGCGGTTGACCGGGAGACCTCAGATGCGAGAACTGATCCTCAATGCCGATGACTTCGGCTGGGATGCCGATACCTGCGACGCCACCATCGCCTGTTTCGAAGGCGGGCTGCTGACCAGCGCCACCATCATGACCGGCCGGCCGGCGTCGCAGCAGGCGTACGACTACGCGCGCCACAATCGCGGCCGCTTCTCGTTCGGCCTGCACTTCAACATGGTCGATGGCCATCTGCCGCATGCGGGCCGCCCTTCGTCGCTGTGCACGCGCGACGGGCGTTTTCGCGCCAGCCATCGGCAGCGCGTGCGCGCGCTCGCGTGGATGCTGTCCGAGGACGATATCGCGCGCGAGTTCCGGGTGCAGCTCGAAGAGCTGCGCGACAACGGCGTCGAGGTGACCCATGTCGACAGCCACGGCCATCTGCACAAGTTTCCGATCGTGATCAGCGCCTTGCGCACCGAACTCGAACGCGCCGGCCTCGAATGGGTACGGCGGCCGCAGAACTTCTACTTCACGGCCAATCCACGCCAGGCGGTGATGAACAACTATTGCCAGCGCTATTTCAACGGGCTGCGCCATACCCATTACTACGGCGCGATCAACCACGACAACACCGACTGGGCCGCGCGGCTGCCGGAGCTGCTGCGCGACGGCATCACCGAGATCTCGGTCCATCCGGGCTACGCGGAACCGTGGCGGCGCGGCGAAACCGAACCGCTGGTCAACGCCGCCGCCTTGCGCACGGCGCTGCAGCGCGCCGGCATCGCGCTGCGGAGGTACGGCCAATGACCGCTCCGCTGGCCCGTAGCCTGCCGGCGCAGGCGGTGGCGCGTCCCGACACGCCGCAGGCCGCCGGCGACGGCACGCATGCCGTGCCGTGCCAGACCGCCAGGGTGTCGGTGCTGATCCTGACGCTGAACGAGGAGAAGAACCTCGCCCGGTGCCTGGAGTCGGTGTCGTGGTCCGACGATGTGGTCGTGCTCGACTCGTACAGCACGGATCAGACGCTGGAGATCGCGCGGCGCCACGGCGCGCGCGTGTTCCAGCGCAAGTTCGACAACTGGTCGGCCCATCAGAACTGGGCCAACGAGAACATCGACTTCAAGCACAAGTGGGTCTACTACTCCGACGCGGACGAAGTGGTCAGCCCGGAGCTGGCGGCGGAGCTGCGCGAGATCGCCGATCAGGTGCCGGCCGACGGCAGCTCGGCGCCTGTCGCCTACCGCGTCCGCTACAAGAACTACTTTCTCGGCAAATGGATCCGCTTCGCCGGCGGTTATCCGATCTGGGTACTGCGCTTCTTCCAGCCCGACAAGGTGCGCTGGGAGCGGCTGGTCAACCCGGCGCCGGTGGTCGACGGGTCGGTCGGCTTCCTGCGCCATCATTTCCTGCACTACAGCTTCAACAAGGGCTTCGACGCCTGGTTCGACAAGCACAACAAATATTCGATGGGGGAAGCGCTGGAGACCATCCGCAGTCTGGACGAGGACAAGTTCCGTTTTTCCTCGCTGTTGGCCTCCGATCCGCCGGCGCGCCGGCGGGCGCTGAAAGAGCTGTCGTTCCGCCTGCCGATGCGGCCGGTGGCGCGCTTTCTATACCTGTACGTGCTGAAGTTCGGCTTCATCGACGGGAAGGCCGGATTTCATTACTGCGTGCTGGTATCGATCTACGAATACATGGTGGTGCTGAAGGTACAGGAGCAGCGACGACGGGCCATGCAGTTACCCCTGTAGCCGGCTTGCGCCGCCACCGCTGGAGAGAACCATGCGAGTGGCCTATGTGACGACATACGATGCCTCCGATCCCCATGCCTGGTCGGGATCGGCAAGCTATATCCCGCGCGCGCTGCGCAGCAGTGCGATCGAGACCGAAGTGATCGACAAGGTCGACGAGGGGCCGGTGCTGGCCTGCCTGCTGCGCGCCAAGGCGCTGGCCTATCGGCGGCTGCTGCGGCGCGACTACCAGCGCGACCGCTCACCGACGGTGGCGCGCCGCTATGCGCAGCGCGTGCAGCGCCGCCTGGAGGGCGCGCATTGCGACGCGGTGCTCAGCCCGGGCACGCTACCGGTGTCCTGCCTGGACACCGACCGCCCGATCGCGATCTGGACCGACGCCACCTTCGACGGCATGGTCGGCTTCTATCCTGGCTTCAGCAATTTCTGCGCGGAAACGCTGCGCGACGGCCACCGGCTCGAACAGCAGGCGCTGTCGCGCTGCCGGCTGGCGATCTTCAGCTCGGAATGGGCCGCCGCCACCGCGCTGCGCCATTACGACGTCGATGCGGCCAAGGTCAAGGTAGTGCCGTTCGGCGCCAACCTGGACTGCCGGCGCACCTCGCAGGATATCGAGCGGATCGTGCTCGGCAAGGACTACCGTGTCTGCAGGCTGCTGCTGATCGGCGTGGACTGGATCCGCAAGGGCGGCGAAACCGCGCTGGCGGTGGCGCAATGCCTGAACCGCCGTGGACTGCCGACCGAACTGCACGTGGTCGGCTGCCGCCCGCCGTACGAGCCGCCGAGCTTCGTCAAGCTGCACGGCTTCGTGCCGAAGACCACCGAGGAGGGCCGCCGCCGTTTCGAGCGGCTGATGAGCGAGGCGCATTTCCTGCTGCTGCCTTCGACCGCCGAGTGCTACGGCGTGGTGCTGGCGGAGGCCAGTTCCTTCGGCCTGCCGTCGCTGGCCACGCGCGTTGGCGGCATTCCGACAGCGGTCCGCGATCGCCGCAACGGCATGACGTTCGAACTGGAAGCCGATGCGGCCCAGTGGTGCGACTACATCGAACGCGTGTTCCAGTCCGCCCCGCACTATGGCGCGCTCGCACGGGGCGCGTACCGCGAGTACGCCGAACGGCTGAACTGGCGCAGCGCCGGCGAACAGGTCAAGCAGCTGCTGCGCAGCCATTGCGTCTAGCACGCACGGCCCCGCAGTTCACGCTTCACGACCGTCAGCAAAGAATCTTTACGTTATGAGGCCCAGGCAACGATGGATTGCCGGTCTCAACGCTATATTGTTCACACAACCAAACGTTTTGGTTGGCAACGCGTCGCAGGCGATTTGACGATGACCGAGAAGACTGTGCTGGTTACCGGGGCGAGGGGCTTCTTCGGCGGCTACGTCGCGGAGCACTATCTGGCCGCGGGTTGGCGCGTGATCGGTCTTGGCCATGGCGTGCCGGGGTGCACCTGCGAGGGCCGCATGGTCTGGCACCGTGCCCATGTCGTGCTCGAGAGCCTGGAACGGCTCGAGATCGAGCCCGACCTGCTGGTGCATTGCGCCGGCAGCGGTTCGGTGTCGGCGTCGCTGCGCGATCCCTTCGGCGACCACGCGCGCACCGTCGACAGTATCGCCGCCGTCCTCGAATATGTCCGGCGGCATTGCCCCCACACGCCGGTGGTCTATCCGTCCAGCGCCGCCGTCTATGGCGACGCCGCGCACTGCCCGGCCCGCGAAGGCGGCACGGTGCCATTGCGGCCCGCTTCCCCCTACGGCACCCACAAGCTGATGGCCGAGCAGCTGTGTGCCTCGTATGGCGCGCATTTCGGCGTACCGGTCGCGGTGGTCCGCTTCTTCTCGCTGTATGGGGAGGGCCAGCGCAAGCAATTGCTGTGGGACGCCTGCCGCAAGATCCGGCAGCGCGACGACCTCTATGGGGGCACCGGCGAGGAGAGCCGCGACTGGCTGCATGCCGAGGATGCGGCGCGCCTGGTGGCCGCGGTGGCGCTGCATGCCTCGCCGGCGTGCGCGATCTACAACGGCGCCAGCGGCACGGCCACCACGGTCAGGCAGGCGCTGACGCTGCTGTATCGGGAGCTCGCGCCGGGCCGCCGTCCGTGTTTTTCGCGCGAGGCCCGCCATGGCGATCCCTGCGACCAGCGTGCCGACGTCGGCCATACGCTGAGCACCGGGTGGGCCCCGCAAATCCGGCTGGAAGAGGGCGTGCGGCGCTTTGCACGCTGGTTCGAGGCGGTGTGCGATGACTAGGGTCGGCTTCGTCTTTGCCTTTCAGGATCGTGGCTGGCTCGGCGGCATCAGCTACTTCCGCAACCTGCTGTGGGCGCTGTACACGCTGCCCGAACGCACCATCGATCCGGTGATCCTGACCGGCGCGCGCACGCCGGCGTATCTGCTCGACGGCATGCCGCCGCTGCCGGTCCACCGCACGGGACTGCTCGATCGCCGCCATCCATGGTGGTACATGCGCAAGGCATGCCAGGCGGCCAGCGGCACCGATCTGATGCTGGCGCGCTATCTGGTCCGCAAGGGCATCGCGGTGCTGTCGCACCACAACCCGCTCGGTCCGCGCGCCGGCGTGCCGACGCTGGGCTGGATTCCGGACTTTCAGCATCTGCATCTGCCCGAGATGTTTTCGGCCGAAGAGATCGCGATGCGCGATCGTCTGTTCGCGTCCTTGTGCGAGGGCTCGGCGCGCGTGCTGGTCAGCAGCCATGCCGCGTGCCGCGACCTGCAGCGCTGCTTTCCGGCGCAGGCGCATCGCGCCCGCGTGCTGCAGTTCGTCGCCAGCGTGAATCCGCTGGCGCCGGCGCCGCCGGTGTCCGAGCTGGAACGCCGCTACGGCTTTCGCGGCCCCTACTTCCACTTGCCGAACCAGCTGTGGCAGCACAAGAACCACGGCATCGTGGTCGAGGCGCTGCGCCTGCTGCGCCAGCGCGGGATCGATGCGCTGGTGCTGTCGACCGGCCAGACCGCGGACCATCGCAAGCCCGGCTATGGCCAGCGCCTGCTCCAAAGCGTCGAGCAGGCCGGGCTGCAACGGCATTTCCGTTTCCTCGGCGTGGTGCCGCACGGCGACCTGACCGGCCTGATGCGCGGCGCGGCCGCGCTGATCAATCCGTCACGCTTCGAAGGATGGAGCACCACGGTGGAGGAAGCCAAGTCGCTGGACAAGCCGATCCTGCTGTCCGATATCGAGGTCCATCGCGAACAGGCGCCGCCGCGTGGCCTCTATTTCGCGCCGGACGATGCGCCGGCGCTGGCCGACGCCATGGCGCAGGTCCTTGCCCGCCCGGCGTCGCCCGAGCGGGACGCCGAACAGGCGCGCCTTGCGCGCGACGACCTGGTACGGCGTCGTCGCCGCTTCGCCGAGACCTACCAGCAGATCGTGGTGGAGCTGGGCGCCTGAGCGCAGACCGACGCAGACCGACGCAGACCGAGCGCAGACCGAGTGCGGCGCGTCGCGAATCAGCGTCCCTGCGGCTTGCGCTTGCCGATCGGCCTTGCCGGCGTGCCGCCGTAGACGGTCCACGCCGTCGGCAGCGGCTTGGTGACCACCGAGCGCGGCGCGACCACCGCGCCTTCGGGCACCGACACGCCGGGCGCGACGAAGCTCTCCGCGCAGATCCATACCCGCGGTGCGAGCGTGATCGGGAACGCGATCAGCTGGAAATTCGGGCTGTTGTAGTCGTGGGAACCGGTGCACAGGTGCGCGCCTTGCGACACCACGCAGTACTCGCCGATGTCGATCCGCTCGATGTTGTACAGCGTGACGCCGTCGGCCACGCCGGCATTGTTGCCGATGCGCAGATTCCACGGCGCCCAGATGCGGACGCCGGGATAGACATGGACATGCCGCCCAAGCTGCGCGCCGAACAGCCGCAGCAGCGCGGCGCGCCACGCGTGCGCGGGCCGCGGGCTCGGACGGAACAGCAACAGCCAGACCCAGTTCCAGATCTGCCGCTGCACGCGGTTGCCCAGCGAGAACGAGGGGCCCATGGTCGGATCGTCTTGCGTAATCAGCATCGGCTGTCCCGGTAAGCGCGCGGCACGCACGGGACGATGGTGAGCCGGCCCACGCAGCGGGTCGGTGCGGCCGGTCACAGACCTTCGCCATGGACGCGGCGGGGCGGCCTGGAATGAGACTTGCACGAGCGCAGGATCCTGCAGGAGGGCATTCATGCGGATCCATCATCTGAACTGCATCTCGACCTGTCCGCTTGGCGGGCGGCTGATGGACGGGCGTTCGCGCTCGATCCTCGAGCGCGGCGAACTGGCCTGCCACTGCCTGCTAGTCGAGCTGCCGGAGTGCCTGCTTCTGGTCGATACCGGCCTGGGCCGGCGCGACGTGCAGGATCCGCGCTCGCGCCTGAGCGGCTTCTTCCTGACGCTGCTGCGGCCCGATTTCCGCGACGAGATGACGGCCTATCGTCAGGTGCAGGCGCTCGGCTTCGATCCGCGCGATGTGAGGCACATCGTGCTGACGCATCTGGACTTCGACCACGCCGGCGGCCTCGACGATTTCCCCTGGGCTACCGTCCACCTGATGGCGGCCGAACGCGACTATGCGCGGCTGCAGCGCACCTGGCTGGACCGCCAGCGCTTCCGCCCGCAACAGTGGTCGACGCAGGAGCGCTGGCGCACCTACGCGCCGGACGCCGGCGAGCGCTGGTACGGCTTCGACCGCGTGCGCACGCTCGACGGCCTGCCGCCGGAAGTCGCGATGGTCGCTTTGCCGGGCCACACCTTCGGCCATGCGGGCATTGCGGTGCAGGCGCAGGGCGAATGGCTGTTGCAGGCCGGCGACGCCTACTTCCATCATGGCGAACTCGACCCGGTGCGGCCGTACTGCACGCCGGGGCTGCGCTTCTATCAATGGATGATGGAAAAGGACCGCGCCGCGCGGCTGGCCACGCAACGGCATCTGCGCGAACTGAAGGAACGGCGCGACGGCCACATGACGGTCTGCTGCGGCCACGACATGGTCGAGTTCGAACGGCTGGCGCGGCGCTCGGCGCGCGTGCCGGCCAGCGCGTTCGCCGCCGCGCCGTGATCCACGGGGAAGCGTTCGCCGATACGCGCGGCGTGCCGGCCCCAAATATGCAAGTCCGTGGAGCAAATTCTGCAAGCACGCCGCGCGGTGCGGCGTCCGCATGTCGCGGATCGTGCCCACATGCCGGCATGCGGCTTGCGTGGAGAGGGGCATTGGAGACCGCGCAGAGATCGCGTGGATCGCCACGTCGACAATCAGGAGGGACAGCATGAAACCACGACATCTGCTGGTGGTGGCCGCATCCTGCCTCGCGCTGGCCAGCCAGCTCGCGATGGCGCAGGGCCGCTCCAGCGGCGGCAGCGGCAAGGCGGGATCGACCGGCATGAGCGATGGCGCCAGCGCGCAGGGCAACACGGGTACGGGCGCGACATCGTCGGGAACCGGCGCCGAAGCTGGTGCGGCGACCGGCACGGCGGGCGGCGCCAGCGGTCCCCTGAGCGGCGGTGCGCGCGGCGCGGTCGGTCCCGGGCAGGGCGCGCAGTCGAACACGCAAGGAAGCGGGCAAGGCGGTGTCCAGAGTGGCGCTCAGGGTGGCGCTCAGGGTGGCGCACAAGCCGGCGCCGGCGATTCGCGTCAATCCCGCGCCGGCGATGTCGAGCATGGCGGCAGTCCCACCACCGGATCGCCGTCCGGCGGACGTCAGCCGCCCGGCAGCGCGAAGGCAGCGCCCGGCGGCGGGGGGACGGCGAACACCGCGGGCAATACCGCAGGCAATACGGCAGGCAATACGGCAGGCAATACCGCGGCCAACCGCGGCGGCGACGCGACCAGCGGCAGGCCGGCGGGCGACTCGCGCCGTGCCAGCGGCGTGTCCGACTCGACCCAGGGCAGCAGCCGCGCCAGTGCCGGGGGCGGCAAGGCCAGCACGCCGTCCGGCGCGACCAAAGGCAGCGGTACCTCGGATCGCGGCACGGGCGGTGGCGGTGTGACCAGCGGCAGCGACCGGTAAGGCGCAGCCGCGCGATTCATCGTTCGGTGCCGACGCTTGCCGCGGACACGCTGACCGCCGTGTGCTCGCCGCACAGGGCCTGCATCGCGGCCTCCCAGCGGCCCAGCACCGCGTCGCGGTCCAGATGGCGCTCGGCCCAGGCGCGTCCCGCCGCGCCAAGCGTGTCGCGCGTGGCGGGGTCCCCGGCCAGTTGTTCGATCGCCGCGGCGAGCGCGAGCCCATCGCCGGGCGGCACCACGCGGCCACAGCGCGCCACCAGGCGGGCCAGCTCGGTGCCCGCATGGGCCGTTGCGATGACCGCCCTGCCGCTGGCCAGCATGCCGGCCAGCTTCGACGGCAGCACCAGGTCGGCGGCGTCGGCACGCTGCGGCAGCAGGTGCAGGTCGGCGGCGGCCAGCAGCGCCGGAAAGCGCGAGGCCGGCTGCAGCGGCAGGAAGCGGACCTGCGGCAGCCCGGCGCAGGCCTGCTCGAGCGCGGCGCGCCCGGCGCCGTCACCGCACAGCACGAACCAGATGTCGGGCCGGTCGCGCAGCTGGCGCGCCGCCTGCGCCAATACCTCCAGCCCTTGCTTGTTGCCCATGTTGCCGGAGTACAGCGCCACCGTCGCATCGGCCGGAATGCCGAGCCGGCGCCGATAGAGGCTGCCGCGGCCGGGCCGGATCGCGCGCAGGTCGACCCAGTTCGGCAGCAGTTGCGTGCGTGCCTCCGGCGCGCCCTTGTCGCGCGCCAGCCGCAGCATCGCCTCGGAGATCGTCGACACGCGGTCGAAGGCCGCCATCGCATGGCGTTCCAGCGCACAGGCGAGCTTGCGCAGCAGCGGCTGTTTCAGCAGGCCCAGCGCGAAGGCGGCATCGACCTCGTAGTCCTGCACATGCAGCCAGGTCTTCGCGCCGGTCCAGCGTCCCAGCAGCAGCGCGGCGGGGCTGCACAGCAGCGGCGGCTCGACCACCATCACCACGTCCGGACGCCAGCGCCATTGCGCCAGCAGGCAGGGCAGGCTGCTTGCCGCGAAGCTGGCCAGATGCAGCAGCCGCTTCAGGCCCGATGGCCGGCTGGGCACCCACAGCGGCGCGCGCCATACCTGCACGCCGTCGTGCTGCTCGCGCCGGTACTGCCATGCGCGGTAGCCCGCGCCGACGCGCCAGGCCGGATAGTAGGGTGGCGCCGTGATGACGCGCACCTCATGCCCGCGCGCGGCGAACCAGCGTGCCTGCTCGCCGGTGTATTTGCCGATGCCGGTCAGTTCGGGGGAGTAGTTCAGGCAGTACAGGAGGATCTTCATCGGCGCGCGCCGTTCTCGATGCGCGCGATCAGCGCAGCGCCACCAGCCGCGGCTGGCGTCTGGGCGGGCTTTCCAGGCGGCCGCTTTGCAGCGCGTCCCGATAGGCCAGCCGCAGGCCGTCGACCAGCGACACGGTCGGCTTCCAGCCGGTTGCCTCGATCCGGTGCGAGTTCAGCCGCTTGCGCGGCGTGCCGTCGGGTTTGCTGGTGTCGAAGCGGATCGCGCCGCGGAAGCCCACGGTGTCGGCGATCAGCTCGGCCAGCACGCGGATGCTGACCTCGTCGGGGCTGCCGACATTGAAGAAGCCGGGTGCGCCGGCGTGGTTGCGGTATTCCTGCTGCGGCAGCGCCATCAGGTGCACGCAGGCCTGGCCGAGATCGTCGGCGTAGAGGAATTCCCGCAGCGGCGTGCCGGTGCCCCACACCACGACCTCGCTGGCGCCGTTCTGCTTGGCTTCGTGGAAGCGCCGCAGCAGGCCCGGTATCACGTGGCTGTTCTCGGGGTGGTAGTTGTCGCCGGGGCCGTACAGATTGGTCGGCATCGCGCAGCGGAAATCGGTGCCGTATTGCCGGTTGTAGCTCTCGCACAGCTTGATGCCGGCGATCTTGGCGATCGCATACGGCGCGTTGGTCGGCTCCAGCGCGCCGGTCAGCAGCGCCGCCTCGTCGATCGGCTGCGCGGCGAAGGCCGGATAGATGCAGCTCGAACCGAGGAACAGCAGGCGCTTGACGCCGGAGCGCCACGACTCGTGAACGACATTGGCCGCGATCATCAGGTTCTGCTGGATGAACTCGGCCGGATACGTGTTGTTCGCATGGATGCCGCCCACGCGCGCCGCGGCCAGATAGACCTCGTCGATGCGCTGCTCGGCGAAGAACGCGCGTACCTTGGCCTGATCGCACAGGTCCAGTTCGGCATGCGTGCGGGTAATGACGGTGATGTCGCGACGCGTGCCGAGCGCACGCACGATGGCGCCGCCGACCATGCCGCGATGGCCGGCGACGAAGATGCGGTGTGGAGGCTGATTCATGGCTGTGACACTGACTGTGGATCGGCGAAGTGGACCACCAACGTGGCGGTCGGACGATGGGCGGGCACACCGGGCTGCACCCGGAAGGGCGTGCACTGGACGGACTCTAGCGCGCGCTCCCGCCGCCGACTGTGGGCTTGCGCACATTCGCGCAGGCCGCCTCGAACCGGTGTGCGCCATCGAACGGAAAACATGCTTACCCCCCGGCATCGTGCGGCCATGCGGGTCCATGGCCCGCACGGCATACCCGCTCACCGACTCAGAAGGCGGCCAGACCATGCAAACGACCTCGACCCTGCCGATCGGCGCCCGCACCAGCCACTCGGCCATGCTGCTGTATCTCGGGCTGGGCGCACTGTGCGCGATCAAGGTCAACGTGATCGGCGAAGTGTATGTCGGCGAATTCCTTGCGGCCGCCTACGCGTTGGCGATGCTGTCCACGCTGCGGATCGAGCGCGCCTATGCCTCCTTCCTCGGCCTGACGCTGATGTGGGCCTTCGCGCAGGCGCTGTCGGACCTGTCCAATGGTACGCCGCTGAACTCGTCGATCAAGGGCGTGCTCGCGCCCGGCGTGTTCTTCCTGACGGTGTTCGCCATCGGCACCCACTTCAGCCAGGGCAGCTCGAAGCGGATCTGGTACTTCCTGATCGGCGCCGCGCTCAGCGAGATCGTCAACCTCAGCCGCGCGCCCAGCGAAGAAATGCTGTTCAACCCCTGGAAATGGGGCTATGCGATGCCGGTGCTGATGCTGCTGCTGTGCTATCTGTCGATGGCGCGTGCCGGCGCGCTGCGCATCGCGCTGTGCATCATTGCCTATTGCGCGGTATCGGCGGTGTTCGACTTCCGCAGCGCCGCCGGCCTGCCGCTGCTGGCATTGGCGATCTACCTGCTGCGCCGCTCCTCGGTAGTCGCATGGATACGCAGCCTGACCAATACGCGCGGCGGCATTCCGCTGCTGTTCGGCGTGCTGGTGCTGGTAATCGCCTCGCTGAACGCGCTGTTCTCGATGATCTTCGCGCACGCCGGCGAGTTCGGTTTCCTGACGCCCGAAGCGGCGCACAAATACACGGTGCAGGCCACCAGTGACCTGGGCATCCTGTTCGGCGGCCGCTCCGAGATCCTGATCTCGGTACGCGCCTTCCTCGATGCGCCGCTGCTCGGCCACGGTTCGTGGGCGGTCGACCGCAACGGCTACCAGGACGCCTACAGCGTGATGGTCTACCAGATGGGCGCGGCGCTCGACGACAAGATCGTCGTTACCGACGACACGCTGATTCCCGCGCACTCGTTCCTGATGGGCGCGCTGATCTGGAGCGGCATCGTCGGCGGGCTCTACTGGATCTGCATGCTGGCGCGCACGCTGTGGTTGTTCGTGCGCAATATGCCGACGATGCCGATCTTCTTCTATGTCGGCACCGCGCAGTTCGTCTGGGACGTGTTCTTCTCGCCGTTCTCTGCGGACCACCGCTGGGAGTCCGCGATGTTCCTCGGCATGCTGTTCGCCTGGCACCATGCCTCCCGCTATCGCCAGCTGCGGAGCGTGCGATGAAATTCAGCGTGGTCACGGTCTCGTTCAACCAGGCGCGCTATCTCGAGCAGGCGATCCGCTCGGTCACCGGCCAGCGCGGCTGCGAGCTCGAATACATCGTGGTGGACCCGGGCTCGACCGACGGCAGCCGCGACATCATCGCGCGCCATGCGGGCTCGATCGACCGTTGCATCCTCGAGCCGGACAACGGCCCCGCCGACGGACTGAACAAGGGCTTCGCGGCGGCGACCGGCGAGATCTTCTGCTACCTGAACTCCGACGACCTGTTCCTGCCCGAGGCGTTCGCCAAGGTGGCCGCGTATTTCCGCCGCTATCCGTCGGCCGACGTGATCTGCGGCAACGGCTACGTGATCGACGGCGAGGGCGCGCTGGTGCGGCGGGTGTACTCCGACCGCTTCGGCCTGCGCCGCGCGGCCTATGGCGCCAGCATCGCGATCCAGCCGTCGACGTTCTTCCGCGCCGAGACCTATCGCGCGGTCGGCGGCTTCAATGTCGAGAACCGCTCGAACTGGGACGGCGAACTGGTGGTCGACATGGCGCTGGCCGGAGCGACCTTCCGCAATGTGCCGGACTTCCTGAGCTGCTACCGCGTCTACGCCGAGTCGATCACCGGCTCGGCCAGGCTCGCCGAGGCGCACCGGCAGTTCGAGCAGCGCATGTTCCGCAAGATTCTTGGGCGCGATCGGCGCCGCTACGATGACCTGGCATCGGCCTGGTATCGCGTGACCAAGCATCTGGCCAATCCGCGCGCGACCTATGAACGGGTGGTGCGCGGCCCCGTGTTCGGGAGGCAGTCATGATCCGGAAAGTGCTGGCGGCCGTCTCGATCGGCCTGCCGTGGCCGCTGCGGCGGCGGCTGCTGAACCGCTTCTGCGGTGCCCGCATCGATCCGAGCGCGCGCATCGGCTGGTCGCTGGTGCTGTGCGACGAGCTCGAGATGGGGCCGCACTCGCATATCGCCCATCTGACGCTGGTCAAGGGTATCCGCCGGCTGAGCCTGGGCGAGCATGCGATTCTCGGCAGCCTGAACTGGGTGTCGGGATTCCCGCAGGGTCTGACCGACTCGCCGCACTTTCGCGACGCTGCCGACCGCGATCCGGCGCTGGTGATCGGGCGGCATGCCGCGATCACCTCGCGCCATATCCTCGATTGCACCGATACGATCACGGTCGGTGCCTATTCGACGGTGGCCGGCTATCGCAGCCAGATCCTGACGCATAGCGTGTCGATCCGCGAATCGCGCCAGCGCTGCGCGCCGGTGACGATCGGCGCCTACTGCTTCGTCGGCACCGGCTCGATCCTGCTGCCGGGCGCGGCGCTGCCCGACTACAGCGTGCTGGCCGCCGGCGCGGTGCTGAACCGCAGCATGGCGGCGCCGCACATGCTGTACGGCGGCTGCCCCGCCAAGGCGGTGCAGGAACTGCCGGAGGACCTGGCGTATTTCCGCCGCGAGGAAGGGTATATCGTCTGAGGCCGCACGGCGTGCGAAGCGGCCCGACGTCGTCCCCGCGAAGGCAGGGATCCAGCGACTTCGGAAGACACCCGCTTCCCGCATGCGCGCGCGGGAATGACGCGTCGCACGGCCGCATGTCACGGCCGGCATTCACGGCCGGCATGTCACGGCCGGCATGTCACGGCTTCACCAACGCCCCCGCCAACCCATGCCGTGCGAATCCATGGATCTGCGGCAGCAGCACCAGCAGGATCAGCAGCTCGGTGGCCAGCACGCCGAACGACACCGCCGGCTGCCCGAACAGCTTGCCACCGACCACCGCGATCAGCAGGCCCGCGACATTGGCGCCCAGGTAAACCAGCGACAGCCGCGCATGGTTGTTGGTCGAGGTGACCATCACCGAGGCCGTGTGCCACAGCGAATTGACCACCGCGGCGGCCAGCAGCCAGCTGTAATCCGGATGGATCGGCGCGATCTTGCCGTGCGTCCACAGCTGGCAGATCCATTCGCCGGCGACGTACAGGAAGATGCCGCAGGCGGTGGCAAGGCCGACCGATGCGGTCAGCGCGTGGCGGAACAACGCGCGCAGCGCGGTGGCGTTGCGCTGGCCATAGAGCCGGCCGATCTCCGGCGACAGCGCCTGGCTGATCAGCTGCCCGAGCTGGTAGGGGATGCGCGACAGCGTGCGCATCGCGCTGAAGTACGCCACGAAGGCCGGCCCGAACACAAAGCCCGCGCACAGCACCATCCCCTGCATATTGAGCGCATTGCCGATCGGGAAGGCATTGAGCGCCAGCGCCGGCAGCAGCATCTCGCGCACCTCGGCGCGCGAGAAGGCCGACACGCCGGCGCGCGCCCACGGGGCGAACGCCATCATGCGGCGATACATGACGACCACCAGCAGCACGCGGACGATCGCCAGCAGCGTCAGCAGCAGCAGGAAGCCGCCGTCGAACAGCAGCACGCCGGCCGCCAGCGCGCCGAACTCGAGCAGCCGGAACAGGTTGAACCACATCGTGGCCTCGGCGTAGCGGCCCGCGCTCCAGAACACGCCGTGCGACAGCAACGCCAGCATATAGGTCGAGACCTGGATCGCGATCATCAGCATCGCCAGCACCGCGGCGCCGCCGGCCAGGCCGGTCCAGCCCTGGATCGCGTTGCCGAACGCCGCGCCCAGCAGCATCGACAGGCCCGCCAGCACGGCACCAATCGCCAGCAGCAGCACCAGCGCCGACTGGTAGCAGACCACCGCGGCGCGCTGGTTGCCGGCGGCGATGCTCATGTTGATGCGGTTGACCGCCACGCCGGTGAAGCCCAGGTCGGCCAGCCCCAGATAGACCGGCACCGCGATCACCATCAGCCAGGTGCCATAGCGCTCCGGACCCCATGCCGCCAGGAACATCGGCACGCTGAGCAGCTGGGTCACGATGGTGACCGCCTGGCCCAGCGCGTTCGCGCCGATTCCGCGCAATATCCGCTCCACGCTCGCCTCTTCCGTTTGCGGCCCGGCTGCCGCGGCAGGCCCGGGCCGTCATGCCATGCGCTTATGCGTTCAAACTCGTGTCCACCGCATCATTCGTGATGGTCGTAGGCGCGGAAGCCCGCCAGCTTGCACAGCGCATCGCGCCGCGCCGCCGCGTAGTCGGCGCCGATCATCTCGCGCACCAGTTCGTCGAAGCTGGTGGTCGGCGACCAGCCCAGCCGCTCGCGGGCCCGGCTCGGATCGCCGAGCAGCGTGTCGACCTCGGTCGGGCGGAAGTAGCGCGGATCGACCCGCACGATCACATCGCCGACCTTGCGCCCTGGCGCCAGTTGCTGGCGGCTGTTGTCGATCGCGGCGATCACGCCGATCTCGTCGACGCCGCTGCCCTCGAAGCGCACCGTGATGCCTAGCTCGGCGGCGGCGCGCTGCACGAACTCGCGCACGCTGTGCTGCTCGCCGGTGGCGATGACGAAGTCCTCGGCCTGCTCCTGCTGCAGCATCATCCATTGCATCTGCACGTAGTCGCGCGCATGGCCCCAGTCCCGCAGCGACGACAGGTTGCCCAGATGCAGCGTGTCCTGCAGCCCAAGCGCGATCCGCGCGATGGCGCGCGTGATCTTGCGCGTCACGAAGGTCTCGCCGCGCAGCGGGCTCTCGTGGTTGAACAGGATGCCGTTGCAGGCGTACATCCCATACGCCTCGCGGTAGTTGACCGTGATCCAGTACGCGTAGAGCTTGGCGGCCGCATATGGGCTGCGCGGATAGAACGGCGTCGTTTCCTTTTGCGGAATCTCCTGCACCAGGCCGTACAGCTCGGACGTCGAGGCCTGGTAGAAGCGCGTGGTCTTTTCCAGGCCGAGGATGCGGATCGCCTCCAGCAGCCGCAGCGTGCCCAGCGCATCGGTATTCGCCGTGTATTCCGGCTCTTCGAACGACACCTGCACATGGCTCTGCGCGGCCAGGTTGTAGATCTCGTCCGGCTGCGATTGCTGCACCACGCGCACCATGCTGGCGGTATCGGTCATGTCGCCGTGATGCAGGATCAGGCGGCGGTCCGGGGCCTGCGGGTCCTGGTACAGATGGTCGATCCGCTCCGTATTGAACAGCGAGCTGCGCCGCTTGATGCCATGGACCTCGTAGCCCTTGGCCAGCAGCAGTTCGCACAGATAGGCGCCGTCCTGTCCGGTAATGCCGGTGATCAGCGCCCGCTTGCGGCGCGAGCCGCCGCCGGCCGTCGCCTCGTCGTGCTGCCGCGGCTGGAGTTCGAGATCGCCGGCCGCCAGCGGGCCGAGCGGTTGCAGGTCAAGTGCGCCCATAAATATCTGCCATCCTGATGATGTCGTCTTCGCCAAGGTACGAGCCGGACTGGATCTCGATCAGTTCGAGCGGGATCCGTCCGGGATTTTCGAGACTGTGGGTTTCGCCGATCGGGATATAGGTGGACTGATCCTCGGTCAGCAGGAATTCGACGTCGCCGCGGCGCACCCGCGCGGTGCCGGACACCACCACCCAGTGCTCGGCGCGGTGGTGATGCTTCTGCAGCGACAGCTTGGCGCCGGGTTTGACGCTGATGCGTTTGACCTGATAGCGCTGGCCGTGGTCGACGCTGTCGTACGACCCCCAGGGCCGGTAAACCTGCCGGTGCTGCGTGGCCTCGGGACGCCCCTGTGCGCGCAGCGCTTCGACCAGTTGCTTGACGTCCTGCGCATGGTCCTTGTGGACGACCAGCACGACGTCGGGCGTTTCCACCACGATCACGTTCTCCAGTCCCGCCACCGCCACCATCCGGTGCGAGGCATGGACCAGGCAATCGCGCGCGCCGTGCGTGACCACATTGCCGACCGCCGCGTTGTTGCCTTCGGACTTGTCGGCGGCCTTCCAGACCGCGTCCCACGAGCCGATATCGCTCCAGTCGGCCGCCAGCGGCGCCATGCGCCCGTCGCGCAGATGCTCCATCACGGCGTAGTCGATCGAATCGGACGGGCACGCGCCGAACGCATCGGCATCGAGCCGGCAGAAGTCCAGATCGGATTTGCCGCGCGCCACGGCCTGTTCGGCGGCGCGCAGGATCTCGGGCGCGAACTGCCGCAGCGCGTCGAGATAGACCGACGCTCGGAACAGGAACATGCCGCTGTTCCAATAGCAGTTGCCCTCGCCGAGAAAGTCGGTCGCCTGCTCCAGCGAAGGCTTCTCGACGAAGCGCTTGACCGTCAACAGGCCGGTGTCATTGGTCGGTACCGCCTTGATATAGCCATAGCCGGTCGCGGGAAAGGTCGGCACCACGCCCAGCGTGGCGATCGCACCGGCGGCCGCGCCTGCGCTGGCCGCCGTCACGGAACGCGCGAAGGCCGCGTGGTCGCGCACCAGATGGTCCGACGGCAGCACCAGCAGGATCGGATCGTCGCCGCCGGCCTGCGCCTTGAGCGCGGCGACCGCGGCGGCCGGCGCGGTGTTGCGCGCATGCGGCTCGAGCAGGATCGCCGCCGGTTCGCAGCCGATCTCGCGCGCCTGTTCGGCGACGACGAAGCGATGCGCTTCATTGCTGACCAGGATCGGCGCGCCGACGCCGTCGATGCCGCGCACGCGCAGCAGCGTGTCCTGCAGCAGGGTATGTTCGCCAAGCAGACGCAGGAACTGCTTTGGATGGCCGTCGCGCGACAGCGGCCATAACCTCGAACCGGTGCCGCCGCACAGCACCACCGGTACGATTCGATTCTCGCTTGCCATGACACCTCCAATCGGCCGCTGCGCGCGTGCCGATGCGATTGGGTGAAACCGTCAGGGCAAGTGTATCGACCGCTGTGCTGCAGCAATGTTTGCTAGGCAACAGAGGTCGACGGTCACCGATTGGCGCCGCAGGTGGCGCAGCGATGACAAAAAGGGCCGGCGCAATGGCCGGCCCTCGGTGAGGTGACGTGAGCGGATGCAGGCGGTTCTGGCGCCGGGGCGAAAGCGGGCGGCCAGTGGCTCAACGTGCCTGGAACCCCGCCTTCGCAGGGACGGTGGCGGGATTCACCGCACCCAGTGCCCCGGCCGCATCACCCACCCATGCGGCCCGCGCACCCAGCGCTCGGGCACATAGCGGTAGCCGGGGCGGGCGCGTTCCCAATGGCCCGGTTGCCACACATAGCGCGGACCGGCCGCGCGCCAGTAGCCCGGCACCCACACCTGTCCGCGGCGTGCGGCTCGTGGCGCTTCGTAGCGCGGCGGTGGCGGCGCAACGCGGCGGTAGCCGTGGTCGCGATCGTAGCGATGGCCATCATAGGCCTGGGCGGGCGACACGAATCCGAAGGCCGAGCCGGCGGCGAGGGTGGCGAGCGCGAGAATCAAGGGGCGGGTCATCGGGTACTCCTGCTTCGGGGAACAAGCTTGGGATTGCTCTGATGCGGTCCGGCCGGTCGGCGCGACCGCATTTCAATCAATAACGGTGATGGCGATGGTGATGCCCGTGTCCGTGTCCATGCGGCACGACGATGCAGGCGGACAGCATGGCGGCGGTGGCGGACAGCAGCACGAGAATCGACAGCGTTCGTTTGGTTCGTTTCATCTTTGGCTCCTTGGCGGGGCGCGTTGAACATGGCTGCAATGTAGCGGTGCGCATGCTGCGGCGGCCGTTGCACTTGTAAGGCTCTCTCACAGCGCAATCGGACGGCCATGACCTCACCGGTCAAACGTGCCGATCGGCGTATCTCCTTGCGAGGCAAGGCTTTTTTGGCGGGATGAGGACGTGCGGAAACGGCGCGGCGCATGGCGCGCCGCATTCCGCACGTAATGCGGCGTTACATCGGAAAAGAATGCGGGCAGCGAACAGCGATTGCGCCAGGGAGAGCGCGTGCTGATCAGCGAGAGCTGTGGATCAACAGACGATCGGCAGAGACCGTTGGCCTACGCAGAAACGGGTACGGACGGCGTCAGCATCGCGGCCACAGTACGCAGAAATTGGTACGCCACTAGAGGTTGGGGATGACGCATGCATGTCTGGACGGTCGGGATGTGAGATCCGTAAATCGAGGCCGATCGAGACCGTGACGCGCAAAGTCGACGGGAGGAAAAGTGCATGGCGAGGCGAAGACCGAGGCCTTCGCCTTCGCAGGGCAGGCCGTCAGGCCCGGCTCGGCATCGCGGCCAGATACCGGCGCGGATCGAAGCGCGTGGTGGCGAGCATCACCAGCACCACCGCGGCGAGGTGGTACCACCAGGCCGCGGCGAAGCTGCCGGTGGCGTCGTGCAGCACCGCCGCCAGCCACGGGGCGCAGCCGGCCAGCAGGAAGCCGCCGCCCTGCATCAATGCGCCGAGCGCGGCGGCGTCCTCGGGGCGGGGCAGGTGGTCCAGCGCGACCACCAGATAGAGCGAGAAGCAGCCGCCGAGACCGGCGCCGCCGATCACCGCCCATGCAAGCGGCGCAAGGTCCGGCCAACCGGCCAGGCCGGCGAAGCCGATTGCCTGCAGGGCGAGCGCGAGCGCCAGCCAGGCGCGGCGATCGGGACTGCGGGCCGCCAGTGTCGGCAGCGCCAGCGCAGCAACGGCCTGCGCCACCGACATCACTGCAATCAGGCCGCCCGAGGCCGGACCGCTCCAGCCGCGCTCCTGGTAATAGGCGGCGAGCCACGCGATCAGCGAGGCATAGCCGCCGTTCATCACGCCGAACGAAGCCATCAGCAGCCAGGTGCGTGGGCGTCCGAGCAGGCGCAGCACCGGAATCGTGGTGGGGCGGCTGGCATTCGCGTCGGCTTTCGCTTCGGCTCTGGCGTTTGCGTCGGCGACGTCGCCGGCAAGAGCCGCTGATGCGACGGCCGCATCGCGCGGCAGCGTGCGCCATGCCAGCAGCCATCCCGCCCACGCCGGCAGCGCCCACACCGCGAGCCCTGCATGCCAGCTGCCGCTTACCCCGGCGACCCACGGCGTCAGTTGTGCACCGAGGGCGCCACCCGCCATCAGCGCGGCCGAATACAGGCCCATCACCATCGCCATCCGCCCCGGAAACTGCCGCTTGACGATGGCGGGCAGCGCCGCCTGCGCCGCCGCCGTGCCGAGGCCGCACAGTGCCGCGGTCGCAATCAGCGCCGTGCCGCCGGGCCAGGCGAGCCGCAACAGCGAGCCGATGCCCACCAGCGCCAGCGCAAGCAGTACCGCTCGACGCTCGCCCAGCCATCGGCGCATCGACGGGGCGAGGCAGGCGCCGACGCCGATCAGCACCATCGGCAGCAGCGTCAGCCACGCCATGCCGCGGTAGTCCAGGCCGGTGCTGTTGCGGATGACCGGCGCCAATGGGCCGATGCCGGTCAGGAAGGGACGCAGGTTCAGGCCGGCCAGCACGATCGCGGCCAGCGCCCAGCCGGGTGCGCCGATGCGCGGCCGGCCGGCAGAGACTTCAACTGCCATGAAGATCAACGGCCATAGACGGCATCGGCGCTGATTCCCACATCGAGCCGGATCAGCGGCAGCGGCGCCGGATCGAGCGTCAGCCGCAGCGCCTGGTAGGTGGCCTCGCTGGACAGGCCATACGGCGCCGCGTCGTTGTTGTCGAAGGCGTAGTAGACCTCCTGCACGCCGCTGATCACCAGCGCCGCCAGGCACATCGGGCACGGATGGCCGCTGGCATAGACGGCGCAGCCGCGCAGGTCAGGGCTTTGCAAGCGCCGACTGGCGGCGCGGATCGCCTCCATCTCGGCATGGCTGGTCGGATCGTGGCTGTGGACGATGCCGTTGACGCCGGTGGCGATCAGCTGGCCCTCGCGCGCCAGCACGGCGCCGAAGGGCCGGCCGCCGCGCGCGCGGTTGGCCTGCGCCAGATGCACGGCCTCGCGCAACAGGGATTCGTGGGTGGACATGGGATTGCCTCGCGAAAAAGAGCCTGCGGGTAGAGGAGCAGACTGTACGCGCGCGCTTGGCAATTGGGAAATTAAATGATGGAATGCGCTGCAGTGAGAAATCAAATAACGCGCTCTTGCCCGCGTCCACGACACCTTTGAACGACATCCTCGATCCGCAACTGCTGCGCAGCTTCGTTGCCGTGGCCGACAGCGGCAGTTTTACCCGCGCGGCCGAGCGCGTCCACCTGACCCAGTCGACCGTGAGCCAGCAATTGCGCCGGCTCGAGGAGCAATGCGGCTGCGTGCTGCTGGACAGGGGCGGCCGCTATGTCACGCCGACCCCGGAAGGCGAACGCCTGCTCGGCTATGCGCGGCGGATCCTGCAGCTGTCGGGCGAGGCTGTCGCGGTAATCCGCGACAGCGCGGTGCAGGGCGAAATCCGGCTCGGCGTGCCGGAAGACTTCGCGGCGCAGACGCTGACGCCGGTGCTGGCCGCTTTCGCCGACGCGTGGTCCGGCGTGCGGCTCGAGGTCACCAGCGGCCTGAGCCACGAACTGTGGCAGGGCTTCCAGGAGGGCGATTTCGACCTGGCGCTGATCAAGCAGCGCGAGGGCAGCGCGGCAGGGCTGGCGAACTGGCCCGAGCCGCTGTGCTGGATCGACAGCCGGCGGCGCCCTGCGTTCGAGCGCGATCCGGTGCCGCTGGCCGTCTTTCCCGGTGGCGCACTGTATCGCGGCGAGATGACGCATGCGCTCGAGGCGAGCGGCCGGCGCTGGCGCATCGGCTTCGTCAGCGCCAGTCTCGCTAGCCTGAGCTCGGCGGTGGCGGACGGCCTGGGCATCAGCCTGTTGCCGCGCCGCGTGGTCACACGCGCGCATCGGGTGCTCGACGAGCCGGCGCTGATCGGCGCGGTGCCGCCGGTCGAGCTGAGCCTGCATGTCAGGCCGGAACCGTCGGCGCCCTCGCGGGACATGGCGGCGCGCCTGCAGGCGATGTGCGATGCCGTGATGCGGCGCGACCAGCGGCGGGGGTAGCGGGCCAATCGCGGCCCAGCAGCGGCCCCAGCAGCGGCCCAGTAGTGGCGCGGACTCGCGGCGCTCAGCGGTCCGGGCGGATCGGACCGAACTGGACCGGCACCCAGGTATAGCCGTTGCCGTCGGCCCGCACATGGCCGATGCCGGGGAAGGGCAGGTGCATGCCCGCGACCCACAGCTTGTTGCGCGCGGCGTCGTTGAACAGGCGTTTGCGCGTGCGCACCGCGGCGCGGCTGTCCACGTCGAACTCGATCGCCACGTCCGGCCGGCGGAACTGGACCGCATGGCTGTGCACGATGTCGCCCCAGACCAGCAGGTTCTGCGCCTTGCCGTTCTTCTCCGAGCGCACCAGATAACCGGTATGGCCGGGAGTGTGGCCATACGCGGCCACCGCGGCGATGCCCGGCAACAGTTCGTCGCCGGCCTTGAAGGTACGGAAGCGCCCGCCCGCCTGATAGGGGGCGACCGAATCGCGCGCCAGCTTGAAGAAGGGCTGGGCATCGGCCGGCGCCTTGTCGGCGACCTCCTGCGAGAGCCAGTAGTCGGCGTCGATCTGCGACGCGTAGACGGTGGCCGTCGGGAACACCGGCTTGCCGTCGACCGCAAGGCCGCAGGCGTGGTCGCCGTGCAGATGGGTCAGCAGCACCGTGTCGACCTGCATCGGGTCGTAGCCGGCCGCGCGAACGTTGTCGGCGATCTTGCCCAGCGCGGGGCCGAAGCACGTGCCGGCGCCGGTGTCGATCAGCACCAGGTTCTTGCCGGTGTGGATCAGGAATCCGTTGACCGCGGTCTGCACGCCGGGGGTCGACTCCACGAACATCCGCGCCAGCAGGGTTTGCACCTCGCGGGCGCTGGTGTTGCGCAGCAGCTTGGGGTCCAGATCGATATAGCCGTCGTACAGCGCGGTGATCTCGAACTCCCCGAGCATCATCCGGTAATAGCCGGGCACCTGGCTCTGCTGCTGCGCGGGCACGCCTTGCGCGTGGGCCGGCGCGCCGGCCAGCGCGGCGCACGCCAGCGCGGCGGCGAGCGCGATGGGAAGAACACGGCGCGGGAGGGCAATACGGGACGGGCTCATGCGGCGCTCCATGGGCGTACGGTGACCGTGAGGACGGGTGAACGGGAAAGGCGGAACAATGCAGGAACAATCGTCCCGCTAATGTAGCACTCGTCACATTTTCTTGCAGTGAGTGTCGCGTAGGCGACTCGCTTGCCGACGCTGTGCCGTCCCCCTATAGTCGGGCCAATGTCCTTCAACTCGGGAAACGGCATGACCAACAGCGATTCCGCTCCGAAACGGCAAGGGGCCGACCTCTCGACGCCCAGCACGGCCGACTCGCGTGGCCACGTCGTCGAGCAGCCGGTGTCGGAGCGCATCCGCGCGCGGCTGATCGCCGCGCGCCAGCGCTTTCACGCCAACGACAATATCTCGCGCTTCATCGAGCCCGGCGAACTCGACCAGTTGTCGAAGGAGGTCGAAAACCGGCTGGCCGACGTGCTGCGCAGCCTCGTGATCGATATCGACAACGATCACAACACGCAGGAAACCGCGCGCCGCGTCGCCAAGATGTACCTGAAGGAAATCTTCGCCGGCCGCTATGTGCATGCGCCGAGCGTGACGGAATTCCCGAATGTCGAGCAGCTCAGCGAACTGATGATCGTCGGCCCGATCCGCGTGCGCAGCGCGTGTTCGCACCATCTGTGCCCGATCATCGGCAAGCTGTGGGTCGGCGTCATGCCCAACCAGCATTCGAACCTGATCGGCCTGTCCAAGTATGCGCGGCTGGCCGAATGGATCATGTGCCGTCCGCAGATCCAGGAAGAGGCGGTCAGCCAGATGGCGGACCTGCTGCAGCAGAAGATGAATCCGGACGGCCTGGCCATCGTGATGGAGGCAGAGCACTTCTGCATGCACTGGCGCGGCGTGCGCGATACCGACGCCAAGATGACCAACAGCGTGATGCGCGGCTCCTTCCTGAAGAACGACAGCCTGCGCCGCGAATTCCTGACCCTGCTCAATCTGAACCGCGGCTGAAGGAGGCCACCATGCTAGTTCGTCTGCTTTACGCGAGCCGCGCCCGCCAGCCCGCCGGCGAGGATCTGGTCGACACCATCGTCGCCACCAGCATCGAGCGCAATCCGCCGCAAGGCATCACCGGCGTGCTGTGCTACGGCAACGGCGTGTTCCTGCAGGCGCTGGAAGGCGCCCGCGCCGAGGTATCGGCCCTCTATCACCGGATCGCAAAGGACCCGCGGCACGAGGACGTCGTGCTGCTGCACTACGAGGAAATCGGGGAGCGGCAATTTGCCGGCTGGGCGATGGGGCTGGTCGACACCTGCCGCATCAATACCGCCACGCTGCTGAAGTACTTCCCGCGGGCGGAGTTCGATCCGTACCGCACCAGCGGCCGCGCCTCGCTGGCACTGCTCGGCGAGCTGATCGCCGGCAATGCCGTGGTGGCGCGCAGTGCGGAGCGGACACGCTATTGAGTTGCTGAGGACGACGTCGTCCCCGCGAAGGCGGGGACCCAGCGGCGGTCAGAGGCGCCGGATTCCCGCATGCGTGGCAACGACAGACCGGGCCCGTCAGTCCTTGCCGAGCTCGTGGCCGATATAGCCGCCGACTGCCGCCCCGCCGATCGTGCCCCACGGGCTGCCGTCAGTGACTTCGTGGCCGACCGCACCGCCGGCAACCGCGCCGCCCAGCGTACAGCCCTGCATCGAGATGGTCATCGCGCCCGCCGCAACGAGCGTTGCTATCAGCTTCCACATGATGATCTCCTGAGCGGCGTGGTTGCCGCCTGATGCGTCCAGCTTAGGCCCGCCCGAGGCGCCGTCGATTCGGCCCGGGACTGAATTGCCTGTAGGAAAGGGACGACACCTGGTGCGGCGAGCGTGTCACAGTCTGGGTGCTCGCTGTGCGGTGCCGCATGCCAACTGGGCATGCTGGCCATGCCGAGGCCGCGCTTGAGCGCCGCCGGATCCGTGGGCGATCATCGTGGCGTCGTTGCAGCCAACGAGGAGAGACGATGCGCCCCGCACCCCCGCCCACGCTGGAGTTCTGGTTCGAGTTCGGCAGCAACTACAGCTACCTGAGCGCGATGCGGATCGAGCCGCTGGCGGCCCGGCACGGCGTCACGCTGGCGTGGAAGCCGTTTCTGCTCGGCCCGGTGTTCTCCGCCCTGGGCTGGCAGGGCTCGCCGTTCGTGGTGCAGCGCGCCAAGGGCGCCTACGCGATGATCGATACCGCCCGCCAGTGCGCCAAATACGGGCTGCCATGGCGGCAGCCGAGCCAGTTCCCGCGCCGCGCGCTGCTGCCGATGCGCGTGGCGCTGCTGGGTGCCGGCGAACCGTGGATCGGGGCCTATTGCCGCCGCATCATGCGGATGAACTTCGCCGAGGACCGCGATATCGACAACGCGGAGGCGGTCGGCGAGGCGCTGGCCGAACTCGGCCTGCCGGCCGACGCGCTGCTGTCCGCCGCGGTGCTGCGGCAGAACAAGGAGGCGCTGCACGCGCAGACCGACCGGGCCCTGCACCGCGGCGTCTTCGGCGCGCCGACCTTCTTCGTCGGCGAGCAGATGTTCTGGGGCAACGACCGGCTGGAGGACGCGCTGGCGTTCGCCATCGAACAGCAGGCGGTAATAGGATAAGGAGGATAAGGGCCTGACGGCATGCGGCGGGGGCGCGCAGGCACGCGTGCTACCATCGTCGCCCCATGCCGACCAATATCGAAATCAAGGCCCGCGTCGACGACCGCGACGCCCTGGCGCCCCTCGCGGCCGAACTGGCCGACCACGGTCCCGAACTGCTGCAGCAGGACGACACCTTCTTCCATTGCGGCAACGGCCGTCTCAAGCTGCGCGCGTTCCCCTCGGGCCGCGGCGAGCTGATCTTCTACCGTCGCGCCGACGACAGCGGTCCCAAGCCAAGCCACTACCAGATCGTGCCGACCGCCGAGCCGGACCGGCTGCGCGCCGCGCTGGCGGCCGCCTACGGTGAGGCCGGACGCGTGCGCAAGGCCCGCATCCTGTACCTGGTCGGCCGCACCCGTGTGCATCTGGACCGGGTCGAGGGACTGGGCGACTTCCTCGAACTGGAGGTGGTGCTGCGCGACGGCGAAGCGGCCGAGCAGGGCGTAGCCGAGGCGCATGCGCTGCTTGGCAAGCTGGGCGTCGATGCCGGCCAGCTGGTGCCGACGGCCTATGTCGATCTGCTGCGAGCGCGCGGCTGACGCCCTCCGGCTTTTCGCAGAGGACTTAATTCACCGCGCTGTTTTCCGGCGGACCAGCCTCGCTTCAGCCGGTGCCATTCCCGTGAACACCCTGATTTCCACTTGCCTTGATGTAGTACATACTGAACGTCCATTCGGTAAACACTACATCAACGGCGCCGCCGCGCGGGTCCGTCTGCCAGCGCACTGCCGGCCGGCGAGCGCGAAGCCGATTGACATGGCATGCTTGTACGGATTGGCTGGGCCTGCCGCTGGCCCGTTCCTTGCGTCAACCGGTCCGCCGCAGTTGATGTAGTGAATCCTGAATGAAAACAGTGCGCGGCGCACCGCCCGGGCGGGCGTGCCGCACCAGCGCTGTGCCGGCCGGGAGCCGGCGTGCCACGCTGTTGCAACCTCCGTTTCACCGTCGATCCAACGTCCATCCCGCCTACCGGCGACCCGCTTCAGCAAAGGAAGAACGATGCCCAACCGAATCCGCCCCCAACGACGACTGCGCCGCGCCACCGCCGCCGTGGCAGTCACCGTGTCGGCGCTGCTCGGCAGCGCCGCGGCGCTGGCGCAGAACACCATCAAGATCGGCGAGATCAACAGCTACAAGGCACAGCCGGCGTTCCTCGAGCCGTACAAGCGCGGCTGGGAGATGGCGGTCGAGGAAGTCAATGCGGCGGGAGGCGTGCTCGGCAAGAAGCTGGAAGTGGTCTCGCGCGACGATAACGGCAACCCGGGAGACTCGGTGCGCGTCGCGGAAGAACTGGTGGCACGCGAGCGCGTCGCGCTGCTGTTCGGCGGCTTCCTGTCGAATACCGGCCTCGCGTTGACCGACTATGCCAAGCAGCGGCGCGTGTTCTTCCTGGCCGCCGAGCCGCTGACGGACAAGATCGTCTGGCAGAACGGCAACCAGTACACCTACCGGCTGCGTCCGTCGACCTATATGCAGGTCGCGATGCTGGTGCCCGAGGCGGCCAAGCTGAAGAAGAAGCGCTGGGCCATCGTCTATCCCAACTACGAGTACGGCCAGTCGGCGGTCGCCACTTTCAAGAAGCTGCTGAAGCAGGCCCAGCCCGATGTCGAGTTCGTCGCCGAGCAGGCGCCGCCGCTGGGCAAGGTCGACGCCGGCTCGGTGGTGCAGGCGCTGGCGGACGCCAAGCCCGATGCGATCTTTAACGTGCTGTTCGCCGCCGACCTCGGCAAGTTCGTGCGCGAAGGCAATACGCGCGGCCTGTTCGAGGGCCGCGAGGTGGTGTCGCTGCTGACCGGCGAGCCGGAATACCTCGATCCGTTGCGCAGCGAGGCGCCGAAGAACTGGATCGTGACCGGCTATCCGTGGTATGCGATCGATACGCCCGAGAACAAGAAGTTCGTCGAGGCCTATCGCAAGAAATTCAACGACACGCCGCGCGTCGGCTCGGTGGTCGGCTACGCCGCGGTCAAGTCGATCGCGGCCGGGCTGCAGAAGGCCGGCACCGCCGACAGCGACAAGCTCGCGGCCGCGTTCTCGGGCCTGCGCGTCGACACGCCGATGGGGCAGATCGTCTACCGCCCGCAGGACCATCAATCGACGATGGGCGCCTATGTCGGGCGCACCGGCGTGCGCGACGGCAAGGGCGTGATGACCTCGTTCGTCTACGTCGACGGCGCCAAGGTCCAGCCCACCGACGCCGAAGTGAAGGCGATGCGGCCGGCGAAATAAGCAAGATGCACTAGGCGGATGCAACAAGGCCGGCGCGTCCCGGCTGGAGTCGACACATGACACTGACAAGCTTGCTGGCCCAGTTGCTGAATGGCCTGGCCGAAGCCTCGACGATGTTCCTGGTGGCCGCCGGGCTGTCGCTGATCTTCGGCGTCACGCGCATCGTCAATTTCGCGCACGGCTCGTTCTTCATGCTGGGCATCTACCTGTCCTATACGGTGGTCAGCCGCATTGGCGAGACCGCCGCGGGCTTCTGGGGCGGCGTGCTGGTGTCCGCGCTGCTGGTCGCCGCGATCGGCGCGCTGGTCGAGTGCGTGATCCTGCGGCGCATCTATCAGGCGCCGGAGCTGTTCCAGTTGCTGGCGACCTTTGCGCTGGTGCTGGTGATCAAGGATGCGGCGCTGTTCGTCTGGGGGCCCGAGGATCTGTTCGGCCCGCGCGCGCCGGGCCTGAGCGGCGCGGTGGAAATACTGGGCCAGCGCTTCCCGCAATACGATCTGGTGCTGATTGCGATCGGCCCGCTGGTGCTCGGCCTGCTGTGGCTGCTGCTGACACGCACGCGCTGGGGCACGCGGCTGCGCGCGGCGACGCAGGACCGCGAGATGGTCGGCGCGCTCGGCATCAATCAGGCCTGGCTGTTCACCGGCGTGTTCGCACTCGGCTGCTTTCTCGCGGGTCTGGCGGGCGCGCTGCAGGGTCCGCGCGTGCCGGCCAACCTCGCGCTCGATCTGGAGACCATCGGCAGCGCCTTCGTCGTCGTCGTGGTCGGCGGCATGGGCTCGATTCCCGGCGCCTTCCTGGCTGCGCTGCTGATCGCCGAGATCAAGGCGCTGTGCATCGCGCTCGGCACGGTGTCGTTCGGCGGCGTCGAGATCGCGCTGACCAGGATGACGCTGGTGGTCGAGTTCCTGGTGATGGCGGTGATCCTGGTGGTGCGCCCTTGGGGGCTGCTGGGCAAGCCGCAGGCGCCCTCGCGCAACGGCGCCGAGCTGGAGGCGCCGCTGCGCGCGCCCGGCAGGGCCGTCAAGCTCGCCGGCGCGCTGACGATCGCGGCGCTGCTGGCGGTGCCGCTGCTGGCGCAAACCTATCCGTACCTGACGGTGCTGCTGGTCGAAATCCTGATCGCGGTGCTGTTCGCCGCCAGCCTGCACTTCATCATGGGCCCGGGCGGACTGCATTCGTTCGGCCATGCCGCCTACTTCGGCCTGGGGGCCTATGCGGCCGCGCTGCTGCTGACCAAGTGGCAGCTGCCGATGGAGAGCACGCTGCTGCTGGCGCCGCTGGTGGCCTGCGCCGGCGCAATCGTGTTCGGCTGGTTCTGCGTGCGGCTGTCCGGCACCTATCTGGCGATGCTGACGCTGGCCTTCGCGCAGATCGTCTGGTCGGTGATCTACCAGTGGGACGGCTTCACCGGCGGCAGCAACGGTCTGCTCGGCGTGTGGCCGGCCGGCTGGCTGTCCTCGCCGACCGCCTTCTACTACCTCACCATGGGGCTGTGCTGCCTGTGCGTGCTGGCGCTGCGTCGCATCCTCTTTGCACCGTTCGGCTACGCGATGCGCGCCGGCCGCGATTCGGCGCTGCGCGCGGCGGCGATCGGCATCGACGTCAAGCGCGTGCAGTGGGTGGCGTTTGCCATCGCCGGCCTGTTCTGCGGTATGGCCGGCGTGCTGTTCGCCTATTCGAAGGGCAGCATCTCGCCCGAGGCGATCAGCGTCGGCCGCTCGGTCGACGGCCTGGTGATGGTGCTGCTCGGCGGCGTGCAGACGCTGGCCGGGCCGCTGGTCGGCGCCTCGGTATTTACCTGGCTGCACGACACCATCGCGCGCGAAACCGAATACTGGCGGGCGCTGCTGGGCGCCACCATGCTGCTGCTGGTGATCCTGTTCCCGGCCGGCATCGTCGGCTCGCTGCGCAAGCGCTTCGTGCGCGAGACGGAGCCTGCCGAGGCCGAGCCGGCCGCTGGTGCGCCAGGTGCCGCCCCCTCGCCGTGGCAATCCCCCTCGCTGAAGGAGCCGGCATGACGCTGCTGCAAGTCAGACATCTGGGCAAGGCGTTCGGCGGCGTCAAGGCGGTCAGCGACGTGTCGTTCGACCTGCCGGCCGGCCAGCTGCTGGCGCTGCTCGGCCCCAACGGGGCCGGCAAATCGACCTGCTTCAACATGCTGAATGGCCAGCTGAAGCCGGACCAGGGCTCGATCCGTTTCGACGGGCACGAGATCGCCGGCATGCGGCCGCGCGATATCTGGCGGCTCGGCGTTGGTCGGACCTTCCAGATTGCCGCGACCTTCGGCTCCATGACGGTGGTCGAGAACGTGCAGATGGCGATCCTGTCGCGCGAGCGCAAGCTGTTCCAGCTGTGGCGGCCGGTGCGCGGACACTATCGCGACGAGGCGATGGCGCTGCTCGAACAGGTCGGCATGGTCAGCCAGGCCGAGCGCGCCTGCGGCGTGCTGGCCTATGGCGACGTCAAGCGCGTCGAGCTGGCGATCGCGCTGGCCAACCGGCCGCGGCTGCTGCTGATGGACGAGCCGACCGCCGGCATGGCGCCCGAGGAGCGCCGTGCGCTGATGGCACTGACGAGGCGGCTGGTCGAGCGCCACCAGTTGTCGGTGCTGTTCACCGAGCACAGCATGGACGTCGTGTTTGCCTATGCGGACCGGATGATCGTGCTGGCGCGCGGCCAGCTGATCGCCGAGGGCGATGGCGAGACGATCCGCAACGATGCGAAGGTGCGCGAGGTGTATTTTGGCACCGGCAAGACCTTCGAAAGCCGGGCCGGACACCACCGATCGGCACAGACGCAGGAGGGCTCGGCATGAGCGCCGACACGTTGTTGGAAGTGAGCGGCCTCAATGCCTTCTATGGCCGCGCGCATATCCTGTTCGACGTCGGGCTGGAAGTGCGGCGCGGCGAGGTGGTCGCGCTGATGGGCCGCAACGGCGCCGGCAAGTCGACCACGATGAAGGCGCTGATGGGGCTGCTCGATCGCGCGCACGGCAGCATCCGCTTTCGCGGCCGGGATCTCGCGCGCGCCAAGCCGTACCAGATCAGCCGCATGGGCATGGGCTTCGTGCCCGAGGACCGCCGCATCTTCACCGACCTGACGGTGATGGAGAACCTCGAGATCGGCAGGCAGCCGCCGCGTGCCGATGCGGTCGAATGGACGCCGCAGAAGCTGTTCTCGCTGTTTCCCAATCTCGGCGAGATGCCGAACCGTCCGGGCGGGCAGATGAGCGGCGGCGAGCAGCAGATGCTGACGGTGTCGCGCACGCTGATGGGCAATCCGTATCTGGTGCTGCTCGACGAGCCGTCCGAAGGCGTGGCACCGGTGATCGTGGAGCAGATGGCCAACATGATCCTGGCGCTCAAGCGCGAGGGCATGGCGATCCTGCTGTCCGAGCAGAACCTGCATTTCGCCGAACTGGTCAGCGATCGCGCCTATGTGCTGGAGAACGGCCACATCCGCTATCACGGCACCATGCCGGAGCTGGCCACCAACGACGCGGTGCGGCGCGAGTACCTGGCGGTATAGCGGCAGCTGGACCAGGCTGGACTCAGCGCCCACCGTCCTCGATCAGCCGCAGCAGCGCATCGGGGCTGACCGGCTTGACCAGATGCTGGCCGAAGCCGGCAGCCTTGCTGCGATCGCGGTCGGTGTCCTGCCCGTAGCCGGTCAGGGCGACGAAGCGGCACGGATGGTCGCCCAGCGCCTCGCGCAGCCGCCGCACCAGCTCGTAGCCGTCCATCACCGGCAGGCCGATGTCGAGCACCGCGACGTCGGGCGCAAAACGTTCGACGATGCGCAGCGCCGAGACTGGGTCGTAGACCACTTCGACGTGATGGCCGTAGGCCGTCAGCAACTGCGCCAGCGCCTGCACCGAATCGACGTTGTCGTCGACCAGCAGCACGCGGCGCGCATCGGCTTGCGCCACCGCGGCGGCCGGCTCCTCGCGGTGCGCCGCGGCGACCAGTTCGGCGCTGGCGGCCGCGGGCAGCCGGATCGTGAATTCGCTGCCGTGGCCCGGCCCTGCGCTGGTGGCCGACACGCTGCCGCCGTGCAACTCGACCAGATTCTTGACCAGCGCCAGGCCGATGCCGAGCCCGCCCTCCTGGCGGTCGATCTTGCGCGGGCCCTGATAGAACAGCTCGAACAGATGCGGCAGCATTTCCGCGGCGATGCCGATGCCGTTGTCGCGTACCTGGATCACGATGGTGCCGGTGGTGCCATTGGTGCCATTCGTGCCGTCCGTGCGGCCCGCGCCGACCTCGTCTCCTTCGTCATCGCGCCGTGCCGACAGCTGGATCTCGCCGCCGATATCGGTATAGCGCGCGGCATTGGTCAGCAGATTGGCGACCGCCTGCGCCAGCCGCACCGGGTCGCCTTGCCAGACCAGCGAGCGGTCCACTTCGAACGACAGCCGATGGCTGCGCTGCTCCAGCAGCCGGCCCGCCATCTCGACGGCCTTGGTCAGCACGTCGGCAAGTTGAACCGTCTCGACCTTCAGTTCGATGTTGCCGCGCGTGATGCGCGAGACGTCGAGCAGATCGTCGATCAGCCGCACCAGATGATCGACCTGGCGCTCGATGATGGCCCGTTCGCGCTGGGTCTCGGTGGAACCGCGCATGCGCATCAGCTGCAGCGCGGTCACGATCGGCGACAGCGGATTGCGCAGCTCGTGCCCCAGCATCGCCAGGAATTCGTCCTTGGCCTGGCTGGCGCGCTCCAGTTCGCGCAGCAGGCGTTCGCGCTGCTGCTCGGCCAGCTCGCGCGCGACGCGGTCGCTGGCGTCGCGCGTGAAGCAGCGCGTATAGCGCAGCTTGCCGTCCTCGAAGCAGCCGTTCGAATGGATCAGCACGGGCTTGATGCTGCCGTCCTTGCAGCGCAGCCGGGCGGGCTGGTCGTACAGCGTCTCGCCGGCCTTCAGGCTGTCCAGAATGTCCTCGATCACCGCCGCATCGACGTGGAAGTCGGTGATCGGGCGTCCCACATACTCGTCGTAGCGATAGCCCAGCATCTCCAGTTCGGCCCGGTTGGCCCACAGGATGGTGCCGTCCGCCGCGACGCGATGCACGCCCTCGGCGGCATTGTCGAGGAAGTCGGTCAGCTCGATCTCGCGCCGGCGCAACGTCGATTCGGCCTCGCGCAGCCGCTTGACCTCGTTCTCCAGCGCCAGCGCCTTCTGCTGCCATACCGCGGCGCGCAGCGTGCTGTCGGCGATATCCGGTGCCTTGCCAGCGGCGGTGGCGTAGAAGTGGGTGTGGACGTCGCAGACGCAGCGGAAGTGCCGCGCCTGCTCGTCGCTGGCGAACACCCGATGCGGATACGCGCACAGCAGCCTGAAGCCGTGGCGCCGGATCAGATCGTTCCACAGTTCCTCGAGCCGCAGCGCGGCGTCGTGCATGCCTTGCTCGCACAGCAGCGCGACCATCTCGCCGAACGCGTGCAGCGGTGGGGCACGCCGCGCTTCCGCGGCCACCAGCTCGCCGACGCTCGCCAGAAAGCGCTGTTCGTCCGGCCATCCGTCGACCATGAAGCGGTCCAGCGTCGCCTGCGCTGGCAGCGTGATCAGATTGCCGGTGTACCAGGGCCGATCGTCCCGTCCCGGACCGAGGCCGCTCAGCAGCGGCAGCAGGGCGTCCAGATGTTCCTCGGTGGCGATCAGGATCGCGCTGCCGCCACAGCGCAAGGCCTCGTCGGCGAACTCGCGCACGTCCGCGAGAAGGATCGAGTCCTCGTCGTAAAAGCGGACCATGTGCGAGGGATCGGGCTTGGCCAGATGCCCCGGGATGACGGCTGACATGGGAACGGTGTGGGCGCGCTGCGTCGTGGAGAAGGTCCCATGATACTGCGCGCGCGTGCGGGCACGGTCAAATTGCTCGGCGACCGGGACGAAATGCCGGTGGATGCCGGGCGGAAAGCGGCGGCGAAGGCCCCGTAGCGAGGCCGTGCCCGATATACTCTGCGCAACACTCCCACCGATGCCGCCACGCAAAGTGTCCACCTCGTCATCCAACAAGAACAAGACGCCGGTCCCTTCCTACGATTTCACCGATCAGGTCGGCCACCTGCTGCGGCGGGCCTATCAGCGGCATGTCGCGATCTTCCAGCAGACCATTCCCGATTCGCAGCTGACCGCGGCGCAGTTCGTCGTGCTGTGCGCGGTCAAGGAGCGGCAATCGTGCTCGCTCAGCGAGATCGTGCGCGCCACGGCAATCGACCAGGCCACGGTGCGCGGCATCATCGAGCGGCTGAAGGCGCGCGAGCTGATCGCGGTGTCGCACGATCCGAGCGACCGGCGCAAGGTAGTGGTCACTGTCACGCCGGCGGGGCTGGCGCTGATCGACGAGACCATCCCGTTCGCGCACCAGATCACCGAGCAGACCTTCGGCGACCTGAATCCTGCCGAACGCGTTGCGATCACCTATCTGCTCAAGAAGATGAGCGAGTTCGACGAGCGGGAGCCGGGGGCGTAAGGTTCGAACGCGGTGGTTGTCGTTCCCGCGCAGGCAGGACCCAGCGGCTTTCAACCGGCAAGAGCAGAGACACTGGGTCCCCGCATTCGCGGGGACGACGATGCTCCGTTCGCCGCCGCTTCCGCCAACGCCGCCCGCACCGATTCCGGCGTGAAGGGCGGCCGGCGCAGCCGCAGGCCGGTGGCATCGAGCAGCGCATTGGCCAGTGCCGGCGCACCCGGCAGCGAAGCCGATTCGCCGGCGCCCAGCGGCGCCTCGTGCTGGCGCGGCATCAATACCACCGAAATCGGCGGCAGCTCCGGGAACGTCAGCAGCGGATAGCTGCCCCATTCGCGGCTTGCCACGCCGTCCGCGTTGAAGCGCACCTGCTCCTTCAGCGCGCGGCTGAGGGTCTGCACCACATTGCCATGCACCTGATGGCGGACGCCGTCGGGGTTGACCATCATGCCGGTGTCCTGGCCGACCACCACGCGCAGCACGCGGATGCTGCCGCTGTCGGGCTCGACCTCCAGATCGACGACCCACGCCGACCAGGCCGCGCCAAAGCCGGGAAACTTGCTGTGGATATAGCGGGCATAGGCGATGCCGCGGCCGCGCAGCTTGCCATCGGCATCGGGCGTGCCGCGCGTACCGCGCTGCCCCTCGCGCCACAGCGCTTCGTTGGCGACAGCGCGCAGCAGCTCGGCCGCGCGCTCGTCGCGAAGGTGGCGCAGCCGAAAGGCCAGCGGGTCAGCGCCGGCCTCGTGCGCGAGTTCGTCGATGAAGGACTCGTGCGCGAAGGTATTGGGCAGCGCCGACACGCCGCGCAGCCAGGCCGCGCGGACGATGGCCGGCGTATCGTCGCAGGCGATGCGGGTTCGCGCGTAGTCGTAGGGCGGTACCGCGGTGCGGTCGCCCATTTCCAGCATGCGCGGCGCCGGATCGACGGTGCCGGTCAGCAGCAGCGCCAGCGTCGGCGCGTCATTCGACGGATAGCGGCTGACGAAGTCGTAGCCCAGCAGCGCGCCGTCGGCGCCGAGCGTGCCCTGCACGTCCATCAGCTGTGCGGCGCCCTTCGGCTCCCACAGATGTTCCTGCTCGCGCGACAGCTGCACGCGCACTGGCCGGCCTACCGCGCGGGACAGAAGCACCGCGTCGGCGCAGACATCGTCGGCGCAGTTGCGGCCATAGCAGCCGGCCGCCTCCATCCGCACGATCTCGATCCGGCCTTCGTCGAGGCCGGTCAGGCGCGACAGGTCAATGCGCAGCACATGCGGATTCTGCGTGCCGGACCAGACCGTCAGCGCGCTGCCGCGCCCGTCGTTGCCCTCGCCGTCGCGCCACTCAGCCACGCCGCAGGACGGCCCGATCGATGCATGCATCTGGTAAGGCCACACATAGCTGCGCTTCAGCGTGGCGGCGGCCTGCCTCGGTGCCTCAGCGGCCAGGTCCTCCGCGCGCAGCGCGCGCCGTTTGGCCGGATTGGCGCGCAGCGCCGGCTCGGGGTCGTCCAGCGGCGGCAACGGCGGCGCGGCGCGCCAATGCACGCGGAGCCGGCGCGCCGCTTCGATGGCCTGCTCCTCGCGCTGCGCGACCACGCCGACGAAATCGCCGATCGTCACGACGTCGACCACGCCCGGCACGTCGCGGATCGAGTCCCGATCCACCGAGACCAGGCTGCGGCCGACGAAGTCGCCGGCATCGCGCCCCGCATACGGGGGACGGATCACTCGCCCATGCAGCATGCCGGGCACGCGCACGTCATGGACGAAGGTCCGCGCGCCGGTGGCCTTGGCCGGAATATCGACGCGCGGCGCGGCCCTGCCGACCACGCGATAGGCGCTGGCCGGCTTGGTCGCGATCTCGTCGGCGAGCGGCAGTTCGACGTGATCGTCGCCGAGCAGCGCACCGTAGTCCAGGCCCGTTTCGGCCGGGGTATCGTTGCCAGGTCGGGCCGGCTGACGGGCCCGAATGCGGCCGTCGTCGACGAACAGGCTGTTGGCCGACACACCGAGGCGCTCGGCGGCACGCGCCAGCAGGAACGCGCGCGCCTGCGCCGCGGCGCGGCGCAGCGGCTGCGCGGAAATCTGGATCGTTGCGCTGGCGATGGTCGGGCCCTGGTTCGGCGTGGCATCGGTATGCCCGAGCACCATGCGGACCGAAGCGAGCGGCACGTCCAGCTCCTCGGCGACGATCTGCGCGAGCGCGGTGCGGATACCCGTGCCCAGATCGACGTGGCCATTGAAGGCCAGCACCTCGCCGTCCGCGCGCACCGCGACGAAGACATCGGGCAGCGCCGGTACATAGTCGGACGCAGCGCCGGGCTGGCCGGGCGCCGGTTTGGGCGCGGCCTGCGCGGCGCGCGTGATCAGCAGCACGCCGCTGGCCTGCGCCAGCGCCCTTCTCAGAGCCCGCGGAGAGTCATCGTCGTGCATCGGCATTGGCTTGGTTTCCCTTCGATGGCGGACGCGCCGCCATGACCTCGACATGGCCTTGTGCGGCCGGCAGGGCCCGCGGCCGCCCGCACCTTCGACAGTTATACTGGCAGCTTCGCAACGCCAGATCCTCGCAACCGACGACATGACCACCGCGACGGCAAAAACCAGGGCAGCGGCCGGCACGCGGGCCCGGCAAGCCCAGGATACGCGCGCCAAGATCCTGAAGGCGGCCATCAAGGTGTTCGCCGAGCGCGGCTACGACGGTGGGCGGGTCGAGCGGATCTCGTCGCTCGCCAAGACCTACGACCGGATGATCTACTACTACTTCGGCAGCAAGGAAAAGCTGTTCGTCGAAGTGCTCGAGACCATCTACACGCAGTTGAACGAGGCCGAGCAGGCGCTGGAGCTCGATCCGGACAATCCGGTGCGCGCGCTGATGCAGCTGACCGATTTCGTCTGGCACTACTACCTGGACCACCCCGAGTTCGTCGCGATCCTGACCAGCGAGAATATCAGCCAGGGCCGGCATGCGAAGAAGTCGGGCCGGCTCAAGGAAATCTCCAGCTACGCGCTGTCGGTGCTCGACGGCGTGCTCGAGAGGGGCAAGGCCAGCGGCCATTTCCGGCCGGAGGTAGGCGCCCGCGATATCTACCTGGTGATTGCCTCGCTCGGCTACTTCTACAACTCCAACCACCATACGCTCAGCGCCTTCCTCGGCGAGCCGATGATGAGCAAGCCGGCACTGGAGCACTGGCGCGACGTGATGCAGCACACCGTGTTGAACGCGGTCTGCCGGCCTGCCATTGCCGCGGAGCAGGCCGCTGCGGAGGAACCGCTGGCGGCTTCGCAACCGGTCAAGGCCGCGCGCAAGCCGGCGCGCAAGCCGGCGCGCAAGACCGCGAACAAGACCGCGAACAAGACCGCGATCAAGAGCCGGCAGAGCGCCCGCGTGGCGGCGGCGGGTTGAAGCGGGGCGCATCGGCGGTCTCGCGCTTCTCGTCGAAGCCTTAACGGGCCTGCGCCGCGGCGATCGCGGCCAGCGCCTCGTCGCGCGGCATCACGGTCGCGTACTTCTGCTCCATATCGAACAGATTGGCCTGATGCGGCCCCAGCGCGCGATCGCCGACGCAATCGGACAGCACCAGCGGGCGGAAGCCGTACGACATCGCGTCGACGACGCTGGCACGCACGCAGCCGCTGGTCACGCAGCCAGCCACCAGCAGCGTGCGCACGCCGCGGTGCGCCAGCCAGGCTGCCAGCGACGTGCCGAAGAACGCCGACGGTACCGTCTTGCGCACCACCAGCTCGCCGTCTTGCGGCGCCAGTTGCGGAACGATCGCGCTGTCGTGGCTGGCCTCCTTCAGCGTCAGCATGCCCGGTACCTTTTGCGTGAAGACATTGCGGTCGGCGTCGTCGTCGGCAAAGACGATGCGCGTATGCGCGATCGGCCAGCGCTGCTCGCGCGCGGCCGCCAGCAGCGGCCCGGTGTTGGCGATTGCCTGCGGGATATTGCCGCCGCCGAACACCGCCGGATCGGCGAAGCCATTGACGAAGTCGATGATCAGCAGGCCGAACGGCGCGGCGATCTCCATGGTCGCGCCAAAGCCCTGGCGCTGGTACGTCGACACTTCATCCTGCATGTCTGGCTCCATCGGTTCGATAATCGAAGGCTTGCTGCATCGGCGCGCCGCCATCCATCACGCGGCCACGTTCCACCACCGTCTCGCCATCGAGGCTGACGGTGCAATGACGCACCGGAATGTCGATGTGGCAGGCGGTGGTGCGGCTGCCGCCGGCCTCGTTGTTCGGGCCGAACGAGCACAGGAAGTTGCCCTCGTAGGCGCGCGCGTCCATGCCGATGGTGGCCTCGCGGTCGTACATCGCCAGCGTGGACCAGCGCGCCCGTGGCTGCAGGCCCCAGCCGATATGCGACATCGCATAGGCCTCCGGGTCGTTGAACGAGGCCATGTAGTCGGCCAGCAGCTCGGCGTCGAGCTCGCCGTCGATCGACGTGACATAGCCGTTCTCGACGGTGATATCGATCGGCGCCTGCAGATAGGACTTCATCGGCAGCAGGATGTCGCCGCGATCGAGCACGATGCGGCCGTTGGTACCGCCCTCGTTGGGCCAGGTCAGCACGAAGCCGCTGGGCCAGTGGTCCCAGCGGCCGGGTTCGTCGACGAAGCCGTACTCGCTGATCGCCGGGAATTCGCCGAGCGCGCAGCGCAGGTCGGTGCCGGCGTCGGAGACGATATGCATTTCCCGCGCCCGCGACAGCCGCGCCGTGGCCGCGCGCACGCGGGCGCGGTCCGCTTCCGTCGGCACGAGCCGCACCAAGACCTCGGGCGGCTCGACGGCCAGCAGGATCTTCGTGCCGGTAGCCAGGATCTCGTGCTGCTCGGGCGAGAACAGCAGCGTCATCAGGTCGAGCACCAGGTCGCTGGCCTTCAGCGCGGCAATCGCCGCCGGATTGCCGGTCAGCGGCGTGGTGCCCAGATACGCCAGCGAATCGCGGCTCAGCGCCTTCTCGGCATTGACCGGCGGCAGGTCCAGCCGGTTGACGATGGCGCCCATCGACGAGGCCGCCAGCAGCGCGGTGCGCATTGTCTGTGGATGCGTGGCGGCGCTGGTCAGCACCGTGACGCTCTGGCCCGGCTGCAGCTTCGACAGCGTCAGCACCTGCTTCCAGGCCTGCGTCAGATCATGATCGCTTACCGGCATGCGTTCTCCTTGCTCGGTGAATCGGTGAGTCGGTGATGAGTCGCGGCGCGCTCATGCCTGCAGCGGCGCGCCGAGGAAATCGCCGAAGGCGCGATAGAAGCCAGCCTCGTCGTCCCACGGAATCATGTGGCCGGCGTCGGGCACGCGCGCGACCTGCAGCTGTGGCATCAGGCCGCGGATTTCCTCGACGTCTTCCGGGCGGATCACGTCGCCGCGGCCCGCGACCATCAGCAGCGCGGGCACGGCGACATGCGGCATGTCGGCATGCACGTCGTCCTGGTGGAAGCCGTCGAAGCTCGCCACCACCGCGCGCTCGTCGCAGGTATGCAGCCATTCGGCGCGCAGCCGCAACTGCGCCTCCGTCCAGGTCGGACAGAACGCGCGCATGCCGTCGACATCGATGCCCCGGCGCGCCAGCCGGATCGAATCGACATACCAGGGCAGCTGCGAGGGGTAGGGCCGGCGGCCAGGGCCAGACACCGGCGGGTCGATCATTGCCAGGCGAACCAGGCCGGCCGGCTTCGCGCGCGCCGCCCGCAGCCCGATGCGCGCACCCATCGAATGGCCGACCACGCTGTAGCGCTTCAGGCCCAGCGCCTCGGCGAAGGCGATCACGTCCGCCGCCTGTGCATCGAGGCTGTAGTCCAGCGCCTCGCCCGCTTCGGACAGGCCGCGGCCGCGCACATCGAGCACATAGGTGTCGAACTGGCGGCCGAAGTGTTCGCCGACGAAGCCCCAGGTCACGGCCGGGCTGGTGATGCCCGGCACGACGATGACCGGGTCGCGCGCCTCGCGGCCCTCGCCAGGGCCGCCGTAGCGCAGGTAGTGCTGGCGGATGCCGTTAGCGAAGACGTTGGCGCCGTAGAGAAAGGAGGTCGTCATGGCTGTCTCCGCGCGGCTCAGTACGCGCCCGACAGCAGCGTGCCGCCGCCCGGCACCACCGCCTCCAGGTCCAGCGCCTTCAGCATCGCGTAGGTCGTCGCGATCGCCGCGGTGATCACCGGCTTGCCGGTCATCGCCTCGACCTTCTCGACCACCGGCAGCGACGGCATCTGCACGCAGGCCGACAGCACCACGGCATCGACATCGCCCGTATTCATCTGCGCGACGATGGCCGGCAGGCGGTTCGGATCGTGGCGGCCCACTTCCAGGTTGTCGGGGATCTCCAGCGCGCGCCAGTCGACGACCTCGTAGCCTTCGTTCTGGATGTAGTCGACCACCAGCTCGGTCAGCGGTTTCATATACGGCGCCACCAGCGCAATGCGTTTGGCGCCGATTACCTTCAGTGCGTTAACCAGCGCGCCGGCGCTGGTCACCACCGGCGCGGTGCCGTCGTTCTCGGCGGTGCGCGACTGCAGCCGCTCCTCGGACACGCGGTGATAGCCGCGCCCCATCGACATGATCGCGACGAGGCACGCATAGCCGAGCACGTCGACGCGCGCATCGCTGAGCTCGATCGCGCAGCGGTCCGATTCGGCGTCCATCGCGGCGAGTTCCTCCTTCCTGACCGTCTTCATCCGCATCCGGCTCGAATGGAAGGTGAAGCGTTCCGGCCGCACCAGCTGGCGCGCCGCCAGCATCGCAGGGATCTCGGTTTCCATGGTGGTGTTGGAGCTCGGCACGATCTGGCCGATCCGAAAGACTTTCTGCACTGTCGACTCCGTTTTGTCGGTATAGAGGGGCGCTACGGCGAGCCGTCTTGCGCGTGTGTCGGACCATTGTAGTGTACACACTGTATTACTACAACCAGATCCGACACCGTGCCGAATGCACCATTTTAGTAAGCACTCAACGAACGAAGGACGCGAATGGTGCTTGATTTCACGCGTTCGGCGCATTGCAACGTTACAGGCACGTCGATACCTAGGGATTACACTGAGTCCGGGCAATCCGCCTTTACGCACAAAAATATGGTGTGTACACTCAATTCAAATCGCTGGCCTCGGCCGGCGCGGACCCTGTTTGATTGGAAGTGATGGCCAGGAGAAAAACGTGCAAGGCAAACCTCGTATCGCCGTGATCGGTGCAGGACTGGGAGGAACGGCCGCGGCGGCGCTGCTGCAGCGTCAGGGTTTCAACGTCAGGCTGTATGAGCAGGCCCCGGCGTTCTCGCGGCTTGGCGCCGGCATCCATGTCGGGCCCAACGTGATGAAGATCATGCGCAGGATCGGCATCGAGGACGGACTCAATGCGATGGGCTGCCATCCAGATTACTGGTACAGCCGCGACTGGGAGACCGGCGAGGTGATCGCGCAGATCCCGCTGGGCGACTACGCGGTGTCGCACTATGGCGCCACCTATCTGACCGTGCACCGCGGCGACTTCCATGCGCTGCTGACCGATGCGGTCGCGCCCGGCACGCTGCTGTTCGACAAGAAGCTGACGCAGGTCGAGGATCTGGGCGACGTGGTGCGCCTGAGCTTCGCCGACGGCACCGTCGAAGAGGCCGATATCGTGATCGGCGCCGACGGCGTCAATTCGAAGATCCGCGAAACGCTGCTGGGCGCCGAGCCGCCCAAGTACACCGGCTACATCGCGCACCGCGCGGTGTTCCCGATTTCGCGCGTCAAGGGCTTCACGCACGACCGCTGCACCAAGTGGTGGTCCGACGATCGCCACATGATGGTCTACTTCGATACGAGCAAGCTCGACGAGATCTACTACGTGACCGGCGTGCCCGAGCCCACCTGGGACATGAGCAAGAGCTGGCTGCCGAGCAGCATCGAGGAGATGCGCGCCGCGTTCGATGGCTGGCACCAGGGCGTGCAGTCGTTGATCGAAGGCACGGTCGAGGTCACCAAGTGGCCACTGCTGGAGCGCGATCCGCTGCCGCTGTGGAGCCGCGGCCGTCTGGTACTGCTCGGAGACGCCTGCCATCCGATGAAGCCGCATATGGCGCAGGGCGCGGCGATGGCGATCGAGGACGCCGCGATGCTGACGCGCTGCTTCGTCGAAGCCGGGCTCGATGACTTCGGCACGACCTTTGCGTTGTACGAAGCGAACCGCGCCGAGCGCGCCAGCAAGGTGCAACGGGTCTCGCACGAGAACACCTGGCTGCGCACCAACGAAAATCCCGACTGGTGCTTCGGCTACGATGTGTTCGAGGTGCCGTTGGTCGGGCCCGCCGCCGCCCCGGCGGCAGCCAGCGCGGCAACCGCAGCCGCAGCGGCCTGAGCGCAGGCCTTGCGCGGGTCCCCGGGCCCGCCGGTGCGGTGCGGCCGGCGCGGTTCGGCCGGAGATGAACCGTGAATCCCGGAGGCGCGGCAACTTCGCATTGCCGCCCCCAAGCCAAGCCAGCCCCATGAGCGTGTCCCGCCCCCCCAGCCAGCTCGCGCTGAACGTCAATCGCACCGAGCGATCGGTCTGCGCCGACCCCGCGACGCCGCTGCTCTATATCCTGCGCAACGACCTGGAATGCAACGGCCCCAAGTATGGCTGCGGGCTGGGCCAGTGCGGGGCCTGCACGGTGCTGATCGACGGCGTGGCGGCGCGTTCCTGCGTGGTGCCGGTCAGGGCCGCGGTGGGGCACGCGGTCACCACGCTGGAAGGCCTTGCGCAGGGCGAGCGGCTGGACCCAGTGCAGCAAGCCTTCATCGATGAACAGGCGGCCCAGTGCGGTTACTGCCTGAACGGCATGATCATGACCGCCAAGGCCTTCCTGTCGACGCATCCCGACCCCACCGACGAACAGATTCGTGAGGCGCTGCGCTTCAATCTGTGCCGCTGCGGCACGCACGTCGAGATCGTCCGCGCGGTCAGGCGCGCCGCGGACTTGCTGCGGCAGGCCCGCGCACAGGCGGAGCGCCGATGAACGATCTGGCCAAGGTGCCGGGTAGCGGCGAACTTTCTGAAGGCGCGGCCGTGACGATGCCGGTCCGTCCGCCGCCCGCGCGCGAACAATGGCTGTTCGGCGAAGTCGTCCGGCCCCGCGGTCCGCTCGGTGCGAGGCTGCGCGCTTTCGATGCCGAGGCGGCACGCGCGGTGCCCGATGTGGTCGCGGTGGTCGCGCGCGGCAACTTCCTCGCCGTGGTGGCGCGCTCCCCGGAGCAGGCTGCCGCCGGTGCCGCCGCGTTGCGGCCGGTATGGTCGGATGCCGGCGGACGTGCCGACCAGCGCGTTCCGCGCCGGCGTCGCATCGTGGCTTCGCATGGCGACGCAGCCTCGGCGCTTGCCGCCGCGCCCTCGCGGCTCGAACAAACCTATCGCTGGCCGCTGGCCGGCATCGCGCCGCCCGCGGCCACCGCGATCGCCGACTGGCGCGAAGGCGAGCTGCGGGTCTGGCTGCCGGACGGCCGGCCCGGTGCGCTGCGCGCCGAACTGGCGAAGCTGCTCGATATTGCCGAAACCGCCGTCACGCTGGTCTGCTGGCACGACGGCGCCGATATGGTCGATATGGCCGGCGGCGCGGCGGGGGCGAGCGTGTCCCACCATGCGGCCGCCGATGCCGCGCTGCTGGCGCAGGCCGTCGGTGGGCCGGTGCTGGTTCGCTTCGATGCCGCCGCGTTCGACGATGCTGCCGGATGGATCGAGACCCGCATCGCCAGTGCCACGAACGGTGGCGGCCCGGCCGGCAATGTGGTCGCCATCTCCGCCTATCAGGTCACGGCCACGCCGATGCCCGTGGAGTCCCGGCCGCTGGCCTCGCTCCAGACCGGTACGCCGTCCGCGCTGTCGGATATCCGCGTGGACGATGACGCCGCGCTGGTGCCGCCGTATTGGATCGACCATCTGGAAGCCGTGTCAACGGACACGGCGCACCCGACCGCTGCCCTCGCCGTCAATCCATTGGCAGGCGCCGTTGCGCAGGTCTTCGCGCGCGAGTCGCATCTGGACGAAGCGGCCGCGCTGGCCGGCGTCGATCCGGTCGCGCTGCGTCTGAACCATCTGCAGGACGAGCGAGGCGCGGCACTGGTTCGGCAGGTCGCGCTGCAGGCCGCATGGCAGACCCCTGCGCTGCGCGGCGCTACTCGCGACGCGTCGGCAGGCGTTCGCCGGGGGCGCGGCTTCGCCTACGCCAGCGTGCTGGACGCCGATGGCGGGCAGCCGATGCAGAGTTGGGCGGCGTGGGTCGCCGACGTCGAGGTGGATGCGTTCAGCGGCGAAGTCAGCGTGACACGAGTCACGCTGGGCCATGACAGCGGCGAATCCACACCATCGCCTTCGTCCCGTGGCGGGCGGGCCCATGCGCCGGCGCTGGAACACGATATTGCGGAGGCGACGCGTCGATTGACCGCGCCGGCGCCGTCGTTCGACAGCTGGCACGTTGCGCCCGATGCCGCCACCGCGCTGCCCGCGACGGTTGGCACGCTGCCTCCCGAGGTCCGCGTCGTCGGCGGCCTGACGACGACCGCGGGTCTGCGCGGCAGTGCCGCCGCGACGCTGCCCGCCGCCGCCGCGATCGCCAACGCCATCTTCGACGCCACCGGCGTGCGCCTGCGCGAGCCGCCGTTCAGCGGCGAACGCGTGCGCCTGGCCCTCGCCGGCGAATGCGCGGAGGACCGGCCGGCAAGGCGCAAACGCAATTGGCTGCTTGCGGCCGGCGCGGCCATCGCCGCGCTGTGCGCCACCGTGATGCCATGGCGATCCGCGATCGCGCCCGTTGCGCCCCCCGAGCCGGGCTTCTATTCCGCCGCGACCATCGAACGCGGCCGCCTGGTGGCCGCGGCCGGCGACTGCGCGGTCTGCCACACCGCGCCCAACGGCGCCAGGAATGCCGGCGGCCTGCCGCTGGAGACGCCGTTTGGCACGATCTACAGCACCAATATCACGCCCGATGTCGACACCGGCATCGGCAACTGGTCGTATGCCGCGTTCGAGCGCGCGATGCGCGAAGGCATCCATCGCGATGGACGCCGGCTGTATCCGGCCTTCCCCTACACCGCGTTCGCGAAGATCAGCGACGGCGACATGCGTGCGCTGTACGCCTATCTGATGTCGGCCGAACCGGTGCGGTCGCAGGCGCCGGAGACCGCGCTCGCGTTCCCCTTCAACCTGCGGCCGCTGATGGCGGGCTGGAACCTGCTGTTCCATCGCAACGAGCCGTTCCAGCCCGACCCGTCGCGCTCGTTGCAATGGAATCGCGGCGCGTATCTGGCCGAAGGGTTGGGACACTGCAGCGCATGCCATTCGCCGCGCAATGCGTTTGGCGCGGAAAAGGGCGGCCGCGCCTACCTGACCGGCGGCGAGGCCGAAGGATGGGAAGCACCGGCATTGACCGCGCTGTCGCGCTCGCCGATTCCCTGGACCGAGGAAGACCTGTTCCAGTATTTGCGCACGGGTTACTCGGCGCGCCATGGCGCGGCGGCCGGGCCGATGGCGCCGGTCGTCGAAGAACTCGCGCAATTGCCCGAGAGCGACGTCCGCGCGATCGCGCACTACGTCGCATCGTTCAAGGCGCCGCCGCCGGATGCCGCCGCGCTGGACCGGCAGGCGCGCGCGCTGGAGCAGCGCAGCGCGACACTGGCCCGCACGATGACCGGACCCGCCGACCGGCTCTACCAGAGCGCCTGCGCGGTCTGCCACCAGTCCGACCAGGGCGTGCCGATGTTCGGCGTCAAGCCGTCGCTGGCACTGAATACCAATCTGCATGGCGACAAGCCGGACAACGTGATCCAGGCCGTGCTGAAGGGCATTCCGGCGCCGCCATCGAATGCGCTGGGCGAAATGCCCGGCTTTGCCGACAGCTTCGATGACAAGCAGGTCGCCGAACTGGTGCACTACCTGCGCGCCCGCTTTGCGCCGGACAAGCCGGCCTGGCAGGGCGTCGACCAGGCGGTGGCGCGAATACGCGGCAGCGCGTCCGCCGCCGGCCACGGCGCGCAATAAGTTCGACGAGGTCGCCGCCACCCGCCAGCGCTTCCGAAGACATTCCCGATCACGATGCAGCACGCACTGCATCGGACCCCAGTCACGCCGACTCCGCACCTTGCGTCATCGACGCCGAGGCGGGGACGGTGTTGACGCCAGCACCCGAAGGTAGACCAAGCAAGGAGCGAAGATGTCGTATCAGTACCCTCAAGGAACGGCCGGCGTGCTGGCCCCAACGACGGAACCGGATGTCTACCGCAAGGTGACATGGCGTCTGATTCCGTTCTTCTGTCTGTGCTATCTGGCCGCCTATCTGGATCGGATCAACGTCGGCCTGGCCAAGCTGCAGATGCTCGACGACCTGAAGTTCAGCGAGACCGTCTACGGCCTGGGCGCCGGCCTGTTTTTCGTCGGCTATATCCTGTTCGAGGTGCCGAGCAACCTGGTGCTGCAGAAGGTCGGGGCACGCATCTGGATCGCCCGCATCATGGTGACCTGGGGCCTGCTGTCGGGCGCGACCATGTTCGTCACCACGCCGACGCAGTTCTATATCGTGCGATTCCTGTTGGGTGCGGCGGAAGCAGGCTTCCTGCCCGGCGTGCTGCTGTATCTGACCTACTGGTATCCCACGCATCGCCGCAGCAAGATCATCGCGCTGTTCATGATCGGGCTGCCGCTGGCCAGCATGATCGGCAGCCCGATCTCGGGCTGGATCATGACGGCGTTTGCCGGCGTCTACGGCTATGCCGGCTGGCAATGGCTGTTCTTCCTCGAGGCGCTGCCCTCGGTGCTGCTCGGCGTGATGGTGTTCTTCTATCTGCCGAACAATATCGACTCGGCGAAATGGCTCGATGCCGGCGAGAAGCGCACGCTGCAACGCAATCTCGAAGCCGACGTGCTGGTCGAGAACCAGCATTCGCTGAAGGCAGCCTTCACCGATCGCCGCGTCTGGATGCTCGGCGTGATCGACATGTGCCTGCTGATGGGGACGTACTCGATCGGCTTCTGGATGCCGACCATCATCCGCGATTCGGGCGTTGCCAGCCCGCTGCATATCGGCCTGCTGACCGCGATTCCGCACGCCGTGGCGGTAGTCGCCATGCTGATCAACGGCGCACACTCGGACCGGACCCGCGAACGCCGCTGGCATATCGTGGTGCCGGTGCTGTTCGGCGCCGTCGGGCTCGTCGCCAGTACCTTCGTCACCGGCCATACCGGCGCGACGCTGGCACTGCTGACGCTGGCCAACGTCGGCATCGTGGCAACGTTCCCGGTGTTCTGGTGCCTGCCTTCGACCTTCCTCAGCGGTACCGCGGCGGCCGCCGGCATTGCGCTGGCCTGCTCGATCGCCAATCTGGGCGGGTTTGCGGCGACCTATCTGCTGGGGTGGATGAAAGACACGTTCCACAGTCCGAGCGCCGGCCTGATCCTGTTCGCGGTGTGCCTGCTGGGGAGCTGCCTGCTGGTGCTGGCGATGCCGGCGAAGACGGTCAATCGATAGGCGCGCGGCAATGTTGGCCGGGGCGCTGCGGCGTGCCCGGCCCCGTTGCCCGGCCGCGGCCCGGTGAAGGTCCTCGCCTTCGCCGGGCTTTTTTACGTCCGCCGATGTCCGTCGTGGGCCGGCGGATCATTCCATGCAGTGGAATTGCGGGGGTGTGAGCCAGCGTCGCAGGCCCTAAGCTGTCACCAACAAGAAAGCGCGCCGGTGCGGTCGGTCCGACTGCCAAGGCGCTCCCATCTACAGGAGACAGACATGCATTGCACCCGCACTGGATTCTTCCGACGTCTTGCCATGGCGGCCGCCGCCATCTCGTTGACGATGGCCGCCGCCGGGCCGTCGTTGGCGGCTTACCCCGACAAGCCGATCCGCATGGTGGTGCCGTTTGCGCCCGGCGGCGGCACCGACCTGATCGCGCGTGCCATGGGCGTCACGATGAGCGAGGACCTTGGCCAGCCGGTGATCATCGACAACAAGCCCGGCGGCGGCACCATCATCGGCACCGAGGCGGTCGCCAAGAGCGCGCCCGATGGCTACACGCTGGTGATGGCCACCATTGCCCATGCCGTCAATCCGAGCCTGCACCGCAAGCTGCCGTTCGACACCGACAAGGCATTCACGCCGGTGATGCTGGTGGGCCGCTCGCCCAATGTGCTGGTGGTCAAGCCGGACAGCCCGATCAAGACGGTGCAGGACCTGATCGCCGCCGCGCGAGCGAAGCCCGGCAAGCTCAACTATGCGTCGCAGGGCGCGGGAACCTCTGCCCACCTGGCCGGCGAGCTGTTCAAGAGCATGGCGAAGGTCGACCTGATCCATATCCCCTATCGCGGTGCCGGCCCGGCGATCACCGATCTGCTCGGCGGCCAGGTCGACATGATGTTTGCCACGGCGGCCGCGGTGGCGCCGCACCTGGAGAGCGGCAAGCTGCGCGCGGTCGCGGTGACGACGGCGCAGCGCTCGCAGGCCCCGGGCCTCAGCAAGGTGCCGACGATTGCCGAGAGCGGCGTGCCGAACTACGCCGCCGATAGCTGGTATGGGCTGTTGGCCCCCGCCGGTACGCCGCCGGCGGTGATTGCACGGTTGAACGAGGCGGCGAAGAAGGCGGTGCAGACGGAGTCGTTCCGCAAGCGGGCCGAGCAGGAGGGCTTGAACATCGGCGGCGGCACGCCGGAAGAGTTCGGCCGCTACGTCAAGGGCGAAAGCCAGCGCTGGAGCAAGGTCGTCAAGCAAGCCAACATCACGGTCGACTGAGCGCGGCCGGACAACGAGACAACGAGACAACGAGACAACGAGACAACGAGACAACGAGAACAGGATCATGGACCCATATTCCCTTATCGAGCTGCGGGTGGAGTCGGGCATCGCGCTGATCACCTTCAACCGCCCGGACAAGCGCAACGCGATGAGCGACGACATGCGCGCCGAGTTCATCGACGCCCTCGAACGCGTGGCGGCCGACAAGACGATCCGGGCGCTGGTGCTCACCGGCAATGGCAAGGGCTTCTGCGCCGGCGGCGACGTCGCCGGCATGCAGCGCCGCATGGAAGCGCCGCAAGGCGAAGTGGCCTTCAACGGCTGGAGCCGCCAGCAGCGCGTGCACCACACCGTCAAGCTGCTGCACACGATGCCGAAGCCGACGATTGCCGCGGTCAACGGCGCCGCGGCCGGCCTCGGCGCCGATACCGCGCTGTGCTGCGACTTCGTGCTGGCCTCCGAGGCCGCGTCGTTCTCCTGGTCCTATATCAACCGCGGACTGATTCCGGACGGCGGCGGCATGTATTTCCTGCCGCGCCGCGTGGGGTTGTCGAAGGCGAAGGAACTGGTGTTCACCGGCCGCAAGGTCGATGCGCAGGAGGCGAAGGCGCTGGGTATCGCCGACCGCCTGAGCCAACCGGAGACGCTGATCGCCGACGCGCTGGCCTGGGCGAAGGAACTCAGCCAGGGCTCGGCCACCGCGATCGCGCTGGGCAAGAGCATCATCAACCAGTCGTTCGAACTGCCGGCCGACCAGATCTTTGCGCAGGGCAGCCAGGCGCAGGGCATCTGCTACACCAGCACCGAGCATCGCGAAGCCGTGCTGGCCTTCCTGAACAAGACTGCCAGCAAGGGCTGATTCATGAATGCCATCCAACGACTCGTCAGTCCGCGCAGCGTCGCGGTGATCGGTGCATCGGCCGATCCCGCCAAGACGGCCGGCCGTCCGGTGTCCTACCTGCGCAAGCACGGCTTCGGCGGCGCGATCTATCCGGTCAACCCGAAGGTCGAATCGATCGACGGCTTGCGCTGCTATCCCGATATCGCGTCGCTGCCGGAGGTGCCGGACGTCGGCATCGTGCTGCTCGGCGCCGAGCGAGCGCATCTGGCGGTGCGCGAACTGGCCGACAAGGGAGCGGGCGCCGCCATCGTGCTGGCGAGCGGCTATACCGAGACCGGTGCCGAAGGCGCGCGGCGCCAGGCGCAGCTGATCGAGGCGGCCGGCAGCATGCGCCTGCTTGGCCCCAACACGATTGGCCTGGTCAATCTGACCGACAACATCCCGCTGTCGGCCAGCGGCGCGCTGGAAATGGACGCGTTTCCCGCCGGCAATATCGGCGTGGTATCGCAAAGCGGCGGCATCCTTGGCGCGTTGCTGTCGCGCGCGGCGGCACGGGGCATCGGTCTTTCCAAGCTGATCTCCACCAGCAACGAGGTGGACCTGGACCTGGCCGACTTCATGGACTACCTGGCTGACGACGATGCGACGCGCGTGGTGGCGCTCTACATCGAAAGCGCGCGCAATCCCGAGGCGTTTCGCCGCGCCGCGCTGAAGTGCGCCCGTGCCGGCAAGCCAGTGGTCGCCTTCAAGATCGGCCGATCGGAGAGCGGCGCGCGCGCCGCGGTGTCGCATACCGGTGCGCTCGCCGGCGCGGACCGCATGTACGACGCACTGTTCGAGCAGCTGGGCGTGATTCGCGCGCAGTCGTTCTCCGACCTGCTGGACATCCCCGCGGCACTGGCCACAGGCCGCAAGCTCGAGGGCAAGCGCATCGCGATCCTGACTTCGACCGGCGGCGCGGGAACGCTGGTATCCGACAGCCTCGGCCTGGCCGGATTCGACACGCCGCCGCCGGACGAGGACACCGCGCCGAAGCTGCGCGCGTTGCAGAAGGGCGACCATGCCGCGCTCGATCGCAATCCGATCGATGTCACGCTGGCGGGGCTGCAGCCCGATCTGCTGCGCGCGGCGATTCGCACGCTGCTCGACAGCAAGGGTTACGACGCGGTGACCGTCATCGTCGGTTCGTCGGGCGTGGCCATGCCGGACCTGATGGCCAATGCGATCGGCGATTGCCTGGCCGAGACCGACAAGCCGGTGGTCGCCTACGTCAGTCCGCATGCGCCGCAGGCGCTTGCGCTGCTGAACCGCAACGGCGTGCCGGCCTTTGCCGACCCGGAGGGCTGTACCGTTGCGTTCGATGCGATGCTGCGCGCGGCACGGCTCCCAGCCGACGAGGACGCCGGTACCCCGGCGCCGCCGGCACCGCAACTGGATCGCTTCGGCACGGGTTCGCTCGACGAAGCGGCCGCAAAGGCGCTGTTCGCCGCCTTTGGCGTGCCGGTCGCTCGCGAGGTCGTGGTCCGCAATGGCGACGAGGCGGCCGCCGCGGCGCAGTCCTTCGGCGGCAACGTCGTGCTGAAGATGCTGTCCGCCGAGGTCACGCACAAGAGCGATATCGGCGGGGTCGCGGTCAATGTTCCGCCCGAGGACATCGCCGCCCGGCTCGAACGCATGGCCGCCGATGTCCGCGGCGCGACCGGCAGCGCGCCGAAGCGCTTTCTGGTGCAGGAAATGGTCAGGGATGGGGTCGAAGTCATTGTCGGCATGCACCGCGATGCGCTGGGCACGGCCATCCTGCTCGGCATGGGCGGCGTGACGGCGGAGCTGTTCAGCGACACCACGTTGCGGCTGCTGCCCAGCAACGGTGGACTGACGCGCGCCGCTGCGTTGCAGATGGTGCAGCGCCTCAAAACCGCCCCGTTGCTGCAGGGCTTTCGTGGCCGGCCGACCGCCGACCTCGATGCGCTGGCCGATGCCATCGTGGCGTTCTCGCGCATGGTGGCCACGCTGGGCGACAGGCTGGTGGAGGCCGAGATCAATCCACTGTTCGTGCTGCCGCAAGGGCGGGGCGTGGTCGCGGCGGACGGCGTGGCGGTACTGGCCGACGGCGACAACCGCTGAGTGGCATCGGCATGGATCACGCGGCGGCCGCTATCATTGGCAGCCTCTGCGATGCCCCGACGTTGATCATGCCGAACAGCCGCCCCCAGCTCGCGCGCACCCTGCCCGGTCAGGGCAAGGCGACGCCGAACCGGTCCCTGGAGCGGGGCGTGGCGATCCTGCGCGCGTTCCGCGCCGGTTCGTCGATGCTCGGCAACAGCGAGATCGCCGAGCGCACCGGGCTGTCGCGCTCGACCGTCAGCCGGCTGACCCAGACGCTGGTCGAGACCGGCATGCTCGACTACATCCCGCAGGCCCGTGCGTATCGCCTTGGCGTGCCGGTGCTCAGCATGGCGCATGCGATGCGGGACAGCTCCCAGGTTCTCAAGGTGGCCACGCCGATGATGGTGGACGTCGCGATGCGCCACCGCATCAATGTCGGCCTGGCCGTCGCCGATGGCGACGAGATGGTCTACCTCGAATCGTTCCGCTACAACCGCAGGCAATCGCTGCGTACCGTCGTGACGGGCCAGCGCATTCCGATGGCGCTGACATCGCTGGGCCGCGCCCATCTGTCGACGCTGGGCCCCGACGATTTCGCCCGGATGATGGCGTCGTTCGCGAGCAAAGGCGGCGGCCGCGGCTGGCGCGAGCTGCGCAAGGAGATCGAGGCGGCGGTGGACTCGGTGCATCGGCACGGCTACTGCGCGGCCTCGTGGCAGCCCCAGGTGGTGGCCCTGGCCACGCCGATGCGGTTTGACGGCTACGCGGTCCATGTGCTGAACGTCAGCGTTTCCGGGCAGCAGGACATGGCGGCTGCGCAGTCAGCACTCGCGGGGCCGCTGATGTCGCTGGCGGCGGCGATCGAACAGGGAATGCGCGGCGTGCAGTGGTGAGAGGGCGGGCGGATTGTTTGCGCTGCCGATATACACTCGTCGCGCCGCCGCCGTACAATAGTCGCTCCACAGCCCGCATCCGGATTGACCATGCCTCGAGCGAAAGCCGCGCGCCTCGACACCGACAGCCCTGCCGAACCGCTGGACGACGGCAAGACCGTGTCCGGCATCCAGGTGGACGAGATCGCCGAGCGTGTCCTGGTCGCGATCTGGGAGCACCGCCTGCCGCCGGGGACCAAGCTGGTCGAGGAGAAACTGGCCAGCGTGTTCGGCGTCAGCCGGACCAAGGTGAGGCTGGCCTTCACCAAGCTCGCCCACGAGGGCGTGGTGACGGTGTATCCGAATCGCGGCACCTTCGTCTCCAGCCCCAGCGTGCAGGAGGCCCGCCAGGTCCTGCATGCGCGGCGGCTGATCGAGCCGGAACTGGCGCGCGACCTCGCGGCCGGCATGACGCGGGAGCGCCTGCGGCCGCTGCGCGCGATCACGCGCGAGGAGGCGCAGGCGCGGCGCAAGAATGACCGCCGCACCATCATCCGCCTGTCCGGCGAATTCCATGCGCGGCTCGCCGACCTGTCCGAGAACCAGTACCTGGCGAAATATCTGCGCGAGCTGTGCTCGCTGACCTGCCTGATCATCGCGCTGTACGATGCGCCGGGCGTCCCGTCGTGCCCACATCACGAGCACGACGACATTCTCGATGCGCTGGAAGCGGGAGACGGCGAACGTGCGGCGACGCTGATGACCGAGCATCTGGCGCATGTCGAAAGCACGCTGCATCTGGACGCGCCGGCCGACGAGGAGGTCGATCTGGAGGCGGTCTTCGCCTCCGTCTGACGCGGCCGCGGCCGCGTTCCGCGGACCAACGACCCTACGACCGAACGCCCCGACGGCTAACGTCTAGCGATGCTCGATGCGGGCCGCCAGCGCATCGGGGAGCCTCAACGTGGGCTTGGCATCGGGACGGCGGAACGTACCGGCGGTCGCCTTGCGCGTGTTCAATGCAACCAGTCCCTCGGCCTGCTTGACGGCGGCCGCCATCTGATCGACCACGGGCACCGGGATGCGGTCGCGCACCCGCGCCGCCAGCCCGGCCAGCGGCGCGCCGGCGAGGATCACCACATCGGCCTCGTCCTCGGTGACCGCGCGATTGGCCAGCGCCACGAGCAACGCTTCCTTCTCGTCCTGCACATCCGATACCGACGCGAAGGCGTCGTCGAGCATCCGGATGCCGGCCAGCCGGCCGCGCAGCCCATGCATGTCGACGCACTCCTCGTACCACGGGCCCAGCGCGCGGGCGAAGGTGACGATGGCAAAGCGCCGCCCGAGCATGCAGGCGCTCAGCATCGCGGCCTCCGCCATGCCGACGACCGGCAGGTCGAACAGTTCGCGCGCGCCAAGCAGGCCCGGGTCGCCAAACGCCGCGATGATCGCGGCATCGACGTTCACATGGTGTTCGGCGAGCATCTCCAGCGCGATGGCGCCGCCGATCTGCGCCTCGGCACGGGTGGCGATATAGGGCACGCCGCGCGGGGCGGTCAACGGCACCAGTTCGGTACCGGGGGCGGCGGCGTCGGTGCCCGCGGCCATCAGTCGTGCCGTGATGCCTTCGCTGGTATTGGGGTTCAGGACAAGGATGCGCATGGTGTCTTGGGATGGAATCGCGGGTTCGTCAGGCTCGGTCCCGGCGGCCGTGTCAGCCGGCCGCCAACAATTGTTCGATCAGCCGCGCCGCTGCCAGCACGCGCCAGTCGGCGCCGCGCGGACCGGCAATCTGCAGTCCGACCGGCAGGCCGTCGCGTCCCGTGCCGCACGGCACCGAAATCGCGGGTGCCTGGGCGTGATTGAAGAACGGCGTGAAGACGGCATGCGCCCGCGGCTCGACCGCGACGCCGCCGATCCGCTCGGGACCAAGGCGGTCGTTGGGCCATGCCACGCAAGGCGTGGTCGGACACAGCAGCAAGTCGTGTTCGGTGAAGAATGCCGCCAGCGCCAGGCCGATGCGGCGGCTGGCTTCGCGTGCGCGCGCAACCTCGGCGCCGCTCCAGGTGAAGCCGCGCTCGATCTGCCGCGCGATGTCGGGATCGAAGCGATCCGGATCGCGTCGCCACGCGTCGCCATGGAGATTGGCCAGGCCGACATGCTGCAGCGGCATCAATGCCGCTTCGCCGGCCCCGTCGGGCCAGACCGGATCCTGCCGCGCCACGCGAAGGCCCGGCACGCCGGCAGCACGCAGTCTTGCCACTGCCGCCTCGAAGGCCTCGGCCACGTCGTCGTCCACCGGCGTGTCGAGACCCAGGCGGGGACTGACGGCGATGCGAAGCCCATCCAGCGGTCCGGCAGGGGCACACCGAAAGCCGGCCGAATCCGGGTCGCGCGGATCGGGCCCGCACAGCACGCGGAACATCAGCGCGGCATCGTCGACGGTGCGCGCGATCGGCGCCATCACCTGGATGCCGGGAAACGCGTGCGGGAAGCCCGCGGCATCGGGAATGGCGCCGAAGGACGGCTTGAAGCCGACCACTCCCGCATGGGCCGGTGGCCGTCGGCTGGAGCCACCGCCGTCCGTGCCCAGCGCCAGCGGCGCCACGCCGGCGGCCACCGCCACCGCGCAGCCGCCCGACGAGCCGCCGGCCGTCAGCGCGGTGTCTTGCGGATGCCGCGTCAGGCCATAGACCTTGTTGGTGGTCAGGCCCTTGCAGGCGAACTCCGAGGTGTTGCCCATGCCAAGGACGATGGCGCCCGCCGCGCGCAGCCGTTCTACCGCAATGGCATCAGCCGGCGCGACGAAGTCGCGGTACAGCAAGGAACCCTGCGTCACGCGGCGCCCGCGCACCCACACGACGTCCTTGACGATCACCGGCACGCCGGCAAGCGGCGGCCGTTCGCCCGCGGCCAGGCGCTCGCACAGTTGCGCGACGTCGGCGTCGACCAGGTCGCGGCGCTCCTCGAACACCGCATTGAGCTCACCATTGCGCGCGTCGATCCGTGCTTGAAATGCCGACACCACGGCGCCGGGATCGAGTTCGCCGGCGTTGACCTGGGCGGCGATGGCGGCGGCGTTCGGATAGGGCGGTGCGTTGTCGCAGCGCGTTTCGTGCTCGGTGCGATTCGGATGGGGCATCAAAGGCTTCCTCCCGAAGTGCGATAGCGCGGCTTTGCCATCTCCGGCAGCGCGCAGGTCAGGAACTCGCCGTGCCCCGCCGTCGCCGTCAGCCTGCCTTCGTGCGCGACCACCTTGCCGCGCACCAGCGTCGTGACGGGCCAACCCTTGACGCGCGTGCCCTCGTACGGCGTGTAGTCGACCGCGTGGTGCAGGTCGGCGTTGCGGATGACGACCTCGCGCGCCGGATCCCAGATCGCCAGATCGGCGTCCGCGCCGATCGCGATCGTGCCCTTGCGCGGATGCAGTCCATAGAGCTTGGCGGCGTTGGTCGAGGTCAACGCGACGAACTGGTTCAGCGAAATGCGTCCGCCTCCGACACCCTCGGAGAACAGCAGCGGCAGCCGCGTCTCGAGCCCGGGGATGCCATTCGGAATATAGCGGAACGGCACCTGCTCGCCGCCCGGCTGCTTGCCCTGCGGATCGTCGTAGCGGAACGGCGCATGATCCGACGAGAAGATCGTGAACAGGCCATCGGCCAGGCCGTCCCAGATCACCTCCTGGTTGGCGCGGTCGCGCGGGGGCGGGCTGCAGACGCATTTGGCGCCGTGGTAGCCGGGCTGATCGAGATCCGAGGCGGTCAGGAACAGGTACTGCGGACACGTCTCGGCGAAGATCTTCATGCCGCGCGCTCGGCTCCAGCGGATCTGCTCGACCGCTTCGCGCCCGGATACATGGACGATCAGGATCGGCACGTCGACCAGCTCCGAGAAGGTGATGGCGCGGTGCGTGGCCTCGCGCTCGATCGCCATCGGCCGCGCGATCGCATGAAAGCGTGGCGCGGTCTTCTGCTCGGCCTCCAGCCGGTCGGTCAGCCAGGCGATGCAATCGGAGTTCTCGGCGTGGATCATCACGAGTGCGCCTTCCTGGCGTGCCACCGTCAATACCTCGAGGATCTCGCGGTCGCAAAGCTTCAGGTCGTCGTAGGTCATGTAGACCTTGAACGACGTGTAGCCCTTGCGGATCAGGCCGGGCAGCTCCTCGCGCAGAACCGTCTCGGTCGGGTCGGACACGATCAGGTGGAAGGCGTAGTCCACCACGGCGCGTCCTTCGGCACGGCGATGGTAGTCGGTCACGGCCGCGCGCAGCGACTGGCCTTTTTCCTGGGCGGCGAACGGAATGACGGTGGTGGTGCCGCCGCATGCGGCCGAGATCGTGCCCGACTCGAAGTCGTCCGCCATCTTCAGGCCATCGGGCATCGGCTGGTCGAGATGGCAATGCGCATCGACACCGCCGGGCAGTACCAGCTTGCCGCTTGCATCGATCTCGTCGCGGGCACTGCCCAGGTCGTGGCCGAGTTGCACGATGCGGCCGCCGGAGATCGCGATGTCGCATTGGACGGTGTCGCTGGCGGTCACCACCGTGCCGTTGCGGATCAGAAGGTCGAACTGTTTCACAGGAATCTCATGACGGTTGTTGTTCTGGTCCGGGCCGTCCCCGCGCGTTCAGCGCGCGGCCTCATTGCCGAGGTCGGACAGGCGCGCCCGTGCCGTTTCGCGTGCGACGCCGGCGGCGACCGCAATCAGCACGCAGACCGCGGCCAGGTAGATGGCGACCGGCGTGCTGCTGCCGAAGCGGTCCAGCAGGCCGACCGCGATCAACGGGGCCAGCGCGCCGCCGAACACGCCGGCGAACTGGAAGCCCAGCGAGGCGCCGGTGACTCGCACCTGCGTGGCGAACAGCTCCGGCAGGAAGGAAGCGAGCGGCGAGAACATGAAGGACACCAGCACCATGCCGATGAACGAAGCCAGCATGATCAGCGCCGGGCTCAGCGTATGCACCAGCGCGAAGAAGGCGAACGCCCACAGCGCGCCGCCGATGCCCCCGATCATCAGCACCGGGCGGCGGCCGATGCGGTCGGCCAGCACGCCGGCCACGGGGATGAACAGGATCTGCGCGACGGCCCCGAGCAACACGGCATTGAGCGCGATGCTCTTGGGCAGCCCGAGCTTGGTCGGCACGTAGTACAGCAGGAACAGCGTGAAGACGTAGAAGGCGATATCGCCGCCCAGACGCGCGCCGAAGGCGATCAGCAGTTGCTTCTTGTAGTGGCGCAGCACCTCGGCGATCGGCGCGCGCGCTTCGGCATGCTGGGCCTCGGCCTTCTCGAACACCGCCGACTCGCGCACATTGGCGCGGATGTACATGCCGACACCGACCAGCAGTGCGCTGAGCAGGAAGGGCACACGCCATCCCCAGCTCAGGAACGCTTCCTCCGACACCATCCACGTCACCAGCGCGAAGACACCGTTGGCGAGCAGCAGCCCGATCGGCGCTGCCAGCTGCACCAGGCTGCCCAGCAGTCCGCGGCGCCGGCCTTCGGGATCGAGTTCGTTGACCATGATTGCCGCACCGCCCCACTCCCCGCCCAGTGCAAGACCCTGGATCACGCGCAGCAGCACGAGCAGCAACGGCGCCAGCATGCCGACGCTGCCGTAGGTCGGCAGCAGCCCGATGCCGAAGGTCGCCAGACCCATCATCAGCAGCGTGACAATCAGCACCGACTTGCGGCCGAACTTGTCGCCGAAGTGGCCGAAGATTGCCGCGCCCAACGGCCGCGCGACAAACGCGACGCCGTAGCTGGCGAAGGACAGCAGCGTCGCCGTCAGCGGATCGCTCTGCGGGAAGAACAGCTTCGGAAAGACCAGCGCGGCGGCCGATCCATAGATGAAGTGGTCGTAGAACTCCAGCGTGGTCCCCGCCACGCTGGCACCGGCGACCCGCGCGACCGATTGGGGACGGTCCTGCGCGGTACGCGCGGCTGCGTCGACACTGACTGCTTGCATGATGCGTTCTCCTCCGGAGGGGCCGCCTGTCGGCGGTTGGCATGTTGGCGTAGTGGGTGGGACTGCCGCATCCGTGCCGTCGGCACGGCCCTCGCATGGCGTCTCACTGTCCCGTACAGTAGTCCAATAACCGCCATACAATCAAGACGAAGATTGTTTATCGAAAGTGGTGGGTATGCATGCCGGATATTGGTGCGGTGCACCGATTCCGTGCCTCGGCACGGGCTTGCCGGCCAATGGCGACAAGGGCTTGCGGGAAGGAGCGCAGCCTGGCCGCGGTGCAGTGCGCGGGCGGGGGAGCCGCCGAGTACGGTCTGCCGGCTAGGGAAAACGAGGAGGGCGCCCGGTTGTGGGACGCAGTGCTGCCGTCACACGGCGGCGATCGCGAGGCTCAACAACTTCGCCCCCGTGCCGATATCCGAATGATCCGCACCGGTGTGTGGATCGTCGGCGGTTCCGACGCTATCGAACGCCTATACCGAAACAAACAACATGCTCAAGGCAGCCATCTACAGGGTCATTCCGGTCGCGCTATGTATCGCCACGCTGGCCGGCTGTGCCACCTTCAACAATTCCGAGCCCTTTCCCAAGGAACAGAAGCAAGTGGCGGTGGATATCAGCAAGGAGATGCCGTCGACGTGGTCGGAAATGCCGACCGGTGTCTATGCCGTGCCGAATACCCGCCTGCTGGTCAGCGGCCATCAGACCGGCTCCGGCGCGGCCATGCTGTTTGGCCCGCTCGGCGTGCTGGTCGGCAGCGCGATCAATGCGGAGCGCGCGAAGTCGCTGCTCGGCGATGACAAGGCGATCGCCGACCACGATATGGTCGCGGTCACCGAGAAGCTGCTCAAGGAAGGACTTGCAGCCGACGGCGCCGCCACGCTGACTTACGGCCCGGCCGCCGCTGGCGCCTCGCAACTGACGCTGACCCCGTTCGGCGTGCTCAGTTACATCAACGACAAGGACGTTCGGCCGTATGTCGTGGTCCGAACCGCGCTGAAGGACGCGTCGGGCAAGCAGCTCTGGAGCACGCGCTATATCTCCGCCAGCGCGGAAGCCAAGCCATTCGCGGGTGAGAGCGGCTGGTTTGCCGATAATGCGAAGTCGCTCCGCGCCGCGCTCGACCAGTCGCTGAAGCGAAGCATCGACGTGATGCTGCGCGATATCGCCGGCAAGACGCTGCGCGACGCGACGAAGTGGACCTACGTCAGTGGGCAATATGCCTTCGTCAAGGAACCGCTGAAGGTCAAGGGCACCGTCGTTGTCGACGAGCCTGACTACATTGCGTTCACCCCTCGGCTCGGCGACGTGATCGTCTTCACCGGGGTCAATATCTTCGACCGCAAGATCGTGTCGATTGCCGAGGCGACCGAGCAGGATCCGAACTTCGCCAAGTACGAGCCGATGCCCGTCGAGCCCGCGAAGAGCGCGGCCACGACGGTGTCGGCGCCGGCGGCCCAGTAGTCGGCTTGCGCGTTACGCGCCTGGCGGCCATTCAACGGCTGCGGCGCAGCGCCGCGCGAAATCGCGGCGCCGCCTTGCCCAGATGCTCCCACAGCCGGTTCGCGACGGGCCCATGCGGCCTGTCGCGCCGGCGGGCGGCAACCAGCTCCTCGATGCGCCCCGGCAGATAGCGGCCAGCGATCGACAACAGCCTTCCTTCGGCCAATTCCCGTTCGATCAGGAAGCGGGGCAGATGGCCCCACGCCATGCCCTGCACGATGATCTCCTTCTTCATCATCGGATCGGGCACCGTACACTGCGGCGCGCCTGCGACGACGAAATGCTCCTGAGCCAGCGGACGGCGGGCGCTGTCGCGGATCACGCATTGCGTCAGCGCGCGCAATTGCTCCGGGCGGATCGCGCGCGAGATCGGGAATGGCAGGAAACCGGGCGCCACAACGGGAATCAACTCGATCCTGCACAGGTCCAGCCATTCGACCCGCGTGTCGCTCTTGTCGATCCGATGCACGATCAGATCGGCTTCGCCGTCGAACAGGCGCTCCCACGGTCCGGTCACCGCTTCGACATGCAAGTCCAGCCGCGTTGCCGGATGTTGCGCGAAGAACGGGCTCAGCAGCCCCAGCGTCTGTGACGGCGGACACAGGTCGCCGATCACCACACGCAGTTCGCTTTCCTCTCCCATCGCCAATTGCTCGGCATGAAGCTGCAGCGCATGCAGCTCGCGCAGCAGCGACTGTGCGTGCCGATGAAAGGCACGCCCCGCCTCGGTCGGGGTGACCCGGTACCCGCTGCGATCGAGCAAGGCCAATCCGAGCTGCCGCTCGAGCCTTGCCACAGCCGCGAATACCGCAGGATGGGTTCGATGCAAGACCGCAGCGGCTGCCTGGAAGCCTCCTTCGCGGACGACGGCGTCGAAGCACTGCAGGTCTTGCAACGTGAAGCGGGGCATTGTTCGGTTTCCTGACAGAGAGTGTGAGAACTTTGTAATTTTCTCAGATTCGCTGCGCGACTACGATGGCTTCCGTGCTGGCCTGGGGACGCCGATCGGCGACGGGCCTTCCTCAAAACTTTCAGGAGAACCCAGATGTCCGCGATATCGACCTTCACCACCAGCGATGCCCAACGGATTGCCTACCGCCTCGAAGGCGAGGCGGGCCGCTCTGTGCTGATGCTGTCCAATTCGATCGCGACCGATATGTCGATGTGGGACGGCGTGATGCCGCAATTGCTGCAGCGTTTCCGCGTGCTTCGCTACGACATGCGCGGCCACGGCGCCTCCGACGTACCGGCCGGCGCCTATTCGCTGGACCGGCTCGGGCGCGACGCGCTCGAACTGATGGATGCGCTGGCGCTCGAACGCGTCCACTTCCTCGGCCTATCGCTGGGCGGCATGGTCGCGCAATGGCTAGGCATCCATGCCCCCGAGCGAATCGACCACCTGGTGCTCGCGCATTCCGCCGCCTACCTCGGCCCGGCCGCGGATTGGGAGCCGCGCATTCAAACGATCCTGACCGCGACGCCGAACGAGACGGCCGACGCGTTTCTAGCGAACTGGTTTCCCGCCGAGATGCGCGAGAAGAACGACCCTGCGCTCGAGCCGTTTCGCAAGGTCCTGCTCGAGACCAAACCCCACGGCATCGCCGGCGCGCTCGCCGCGGTGCGTGACATGGACCTGCGACGCACCATCACGCTGATTTCACGACCGACGCTGGTGCTCGGCGGCAAGTTCGATACAGTGACCCGGGCCGAGCACAGCGAAGAGATCGCGGCCGCGATTCCGGGCGCGAAGCTGGTGTTGCTGCCGGCGGTGCATATGTCCAATGTCGAATTGCGCGAGGCGTTCCTGGCGGAGGTTCGTGGCTTCCTGCGCTGATGCGGCCGCTACCACGCGGCTTGGTTTCCCGATGACTACGCGTTTGCGCAGCAATTGAACCGCTCCCCTGGTGTACGTGCATACGACGGCATCGGTTGCAATGAGACGCTATCCCCCATCGGTGGGGTCTTGAACCCTCTACGAGCCCCGATACTATACGATCCGGTATTGCTATTTCGGCGAAATACTTGAAGCGAAGGGATCAGGAGATTTACGCTTTTTTGTGCCGGAATATTGGATCATGACTTGCTCAATTGGAGAGTATCCGGATCCTACAGTACCAGCGGGCGGGTCCGCTATTTCAACTCATAAAATAAGGGGAACAAGTTGGACTTTATCGACGAGGTTCGATCGCTCGCCGCCAGGGTCGCGGCTGCCAAGGATATGCTTCAGACTGAAGAAGCAACGAAGAACGCGATGGTGATGCCGTTCATCCATATGCTCGGCTATAACGTCTTCGATCCTCTAGAGGTCACACCGGAACTCGTCGCCGACGTTGGTACCAAGAAAGGGGAGAAGGTTGACTACGCCATCCTGAAGGATGGAAAGCCGATCATGCTCTTCGAGTGCAAGAAGTGCGGTGGCGATCTGCATATCAACCATGCTAGCCAGCTATTTCGCTACTTCCACGTGACGGAGGCTCGGTTCGGCGTGCTGACGAATGGTTTGGTCTATCGGTTCTTCACGGATCTGGAGAAGCCAAACAAGATGGATGACAAGCCCTTCTTCGAGTTCAACATTCTGGATTTTCGGGACCAGGATGTGGAGGAGTTGAAGAAGTTTGCGAAGACCGCGTTTGACGTCGACAACATTCTGACGACCGCTAACCATTTGAAGTACACCCGCGCAATCAAGAACACCTTGAACGAGTGGATGGTTAATCCGCCGGAGGACTTCGTCCGGCTGGTATCGTCCGAATTTCTCGCAGGCAAGCAGTTCAGGAACGCTGTGAAGGATCAATTTACGATGATCACAAAACATGCGTTCCAGCAGCTCGTTGGCGACAAAATCAACGAGCGTCTCAAAGGTGCCATGTCGCCTGAGCCTTCGCTTTCGCCGGAAGTCGCAATGGGCGAATCACAAGAGGAAGGTCCGAGCGTACCGACGCCCTCCGCAATGGAAATGGAGGCGTATCAGATCGTCAAGGCGATTCTTCGGCCCGTCGTCAAGCCCGACATGGTGGCGATACGCGATGCCGCAAGCTACTGTGCCATCCTCTTCGATGACAACAACCGTAAGCCAATTTGCCGCTTGCGTTTCAACAATGAAAACCGGTTGTACATCGGGTTGTTCGACGAGAACAAAGAGGAAGAACGCATCCCGCTGGGGAGCCTTGACGACATCTTCGATCTCGGAGACAGATTGAAGGCGACCGTTGCATCTTATATCCCCGTTGCGACGGCATAGTAGTAAATGGAGGAGGTCTCATTGCGTTGCCACTAGGCAAGCAATGTCCTCCCTCAAGATCGGTGATGCGGAGGCGCGACCTGGTTTCAAGTTGACACGTCGGTCGTTCAAAGTAAAGAAGTGGGATTCCGGCCCGGCCGCCGCTCGACCATCAAGACGTGACTCTCAAGGTGGTCAGCCGTGTCACCAATTCCCCCACGCCCGTGTACGGTTCCGGCGCCATCTCCGCAGTGAACCGCCGGCTCAGTTCCATTGCTCGCTGTCTCGCGGCGTCGAGATTCGGTCTGGTGATTGCAAATGCGTTCCGCATGCCTTTCCTGTACTGCGGGACATGTTGCTTCAATCGCTGAATCACCTCGTCGCGATGCACGGGCGCGTGGACCTGCGCGTAGTGCAGCAGTAGCCAGAGCTCGAAATTCGGTACAGAAGCGACCGCGTGGAAGGCGACGCTTTGTCTGGTATCGTTTTTCAGCTGGCCATCCAATTCGGCAGCGTATCGCAAGGCATCGAAGTAGCTGTCGTGATCGTCCCTGTCGAACACCGCGTAGACCTGTTCGAATGCACGGGGCTGGATGCGCTTGTGGCGGTCGCCGTTTCGGAATAGCGATTCGGCGTACTGCACCACCTGGATTGGCGATGTCCCGGTCTCACAGTGGCGGACTTCCACATTGGTGGTGTGCAAACGATAGGCGGCCCGGATTTCGCAGAAGTAGTTCGGCTCGGTTTTCGCGCCTTCGGACACAATCAGGATGCGGTCGTAACTGGCGCGCTGGCTAATCCTGCGCGCCAACTGGTCTCGCTGACGGACCTTGGGACAATAATCGCGAGCCATCAGTGACGTCTTCCGAGATCGCTGCGTACGAACGGGATGCCGCCATATCGGCCCATCAGATATCCCCGCTCCAGCGCTTCATTCTTGCGAGGGCTGAATTCCGCGAGCGCGATCAGGTTCGTCGCTTGTTCGTTGTCTTTCTCGACGAGCCAAATCTGGTCGCGCCGGAGGAGATCCGGCGCATCGAGCAGCGACGTATCGTGGGTCGTAAATATCAACTGCGCGTGACCGGTATTGACGTCGGGGCGATGGAACAGCCTGACCAGTTCGCGCACCAGAAGCGTATGAAGACTGGTGTCGAGTTCATCGATCACCAGTGTCTGGCCCTTCTCGAGGATATCCAGCACAGGCCCAGCGAGGAACAACAGGTTGCGTGTCCCGTTCGATTCGTCCATCAGATCGAACACGGCTGTGCCGTGATCGGTGCTATGGGAAAACCGCAACTGATGCTCTTCAACTTCCTCGGAGCGCAGCTCGGATTTTCCGGCGGCGACATCGAAATGCAGAGTCTGCCCTGGCACTTTGCGCGTCACGACTTCGATGTCCGCAATGCTGATGTCAGCGGAAGTCAGGAAATCGCAGATCCGCTTGCGTCCTCCGGGCTGCTTCAGCATCTCGATCGATACCTGCGGGTTGAGCCGCGCCTGCTCGTTGAAGACGACGAGACTGCTGGCAAACCAGTCGAACAGCGGACGCAGTGCCTCGCTGTTGAGCTGAGCGGCCATCGACAGGAAAAGCGCATTGGGTCGCGTGGCGTTTTCCCACAGCGCCTTCGAGCCCTTGAGCCCGGTGCCGAACTCGTAGACGTCCTTGCCCGAATGCGCATCGTAGTGCCGTTCGAACCAGCGCTGCGGCTTGAACGCTTTGTAGACGAGAAGATATTCGCTGACGATGCGGTGCTGCGTCATGGCGAAGCCGTACTGGTGCCGCACGCCGGCCAGGATGACGGTCACCTCGAACTCGGTCGGCTCTTCCGCCGAAACGGCGTCGAGGCGGAACGGTTGGACGGCGTATGTCTGCCCCGGTTGTACGACCGTCGCGGATTCGACGACCACGCCGCGCATGTATTGCAACGCCTTGATCAGATTGGATTTGCCGCTCGCGTTGGCGCCATAGACTACGGCGCTGCTCAACAGGCGGGGGGCAGCCTTCAGGTCCGTTTCGACCGTATTGGTGTCGGCAAGGGAGCTGTCCTTCGAAGCGACGAGGGTGAGGACCTGTTCGTCCCGCAGGCTCCGGAAGTTCTTGACGCGGAATTCGACAAGCATATCGCCCACCAAGTCGGCATAAAAATAAAGCCGAATTTTGCGCTACAAACGCAAGAAGTCAAGATATTAGTGAGTAGGACATGCGAATTCAATAACATGACGCTTTAGGCTCATCAAGGGGGTGGCCGAGCTTCATGCCACCGCGAGGGACCAAAAAAAACGCCGCCCAAAGGCGGCGCAATCAGGCTTCGTCCATTAGCCCAGTGTCGATATTCTTCCCCAGCTCTGATCAGAAGCGGTAGGTAACGCTCCCCACCACCGTCCGCCGTGCGCCGAAGTAGCAGTCGCCGCGGGCAAGGCAGGTCGTCAGGTATTCCCTGTCGAACAGGTTGTTGACGTTCAGCGCGACGCGGACCGGGCCGTGGTCGTAGGCCAGCACGGCATCGACGAGCGTGGCGCTGCCCACCTTGTTGCGGTCGGTGCCGTCATAGCTGGCGCTGAAGTACCGCACGCCGGCGCCGGCCGAGAAGCCGGGCTTGTCGAACAGGTTGAACTTGTAGGTGCCCCACAGCGAAGCCATATGCTTCGGAATGCTGGCGATGCGCTTGCCGACTTCGACGGGATTGCCGGCGAGGATGCGGGTGTCGAGGTAGGTGTAGTTGGCGATCAGGTCGACCCGATTGCGCAGCGACGCGAGGGCTTCGATCTCGAAGCCGCGGGTGCGTGCCTCGCCGATCTGCACGGTGTCGGGCATGCCGTTGACGATGCCGGATGCGCGGCGGTTCTTCTCGCGCATGTCGAACACGGCCATCGTGACCATCGCGTTCTTGCCGGGCGGCTGGTATTTGATACCCGCTTCCCATTGCTTGCCGCGCAGCGGCTTCAGCGGACCTGCGCGGTTGTTGCCAGGCACACCCTGGAAGGACTCCGAATAGCTGATGTACGGATTCAGGCCGAAGTCGGTCTGGTACATCAGGCCGAAACGCTTGGTCAGCTCATTGTCGTCGCGCGAGCCGGCCGGCGTGTTCACTTGCGAGGCGCGCGACCAGTCATAGCGCAGGCCGGCCATCAGCAGCCACTGGTTCCACGACATCTGGTCCTGCATATAGATGCCAGTCTGGATCTGCTTGGTGGGATTGACGGGGTTCAGCGTTGGTGCGACGTAATTGCCGTAGACCGGATTGACGATGTCGATCGGCGCCGCGCTGCCGCCCGCGCCCCGGCTTCCGTCGATATCCGCGTGCTGGTAGTCCATGCCGGTCAGCAGGGTGTGGCCCACGCTGCCGGTGCGGAAGTTTGCCTGGGCCTGGGTGTCGACCAGGAAGGATCGGAGCCGCGGGTTGTCCCAATAGACAGTGCGTTTCAACAGCCGGTCACTGCCTGCCACCCACGGGCCCTCGCGATCGTTGAAACGCGCGTAGATGCTGCGGTAATCCACCGTGCTGTACGAATACCGCAGGTTCTGGCGGAACGTGAAGACCTCGTTCGCCTTGTGCTCGAACTGATAACCAATGGCCGCCTGTTCGGCCTTGAAGCGATCGAAGCCGGGCTCGCTGACGAAGAAGCTGTCGCGGATCTTCAGGCCGCCGGGATTCGGATACAGCATGCCCTGCCAGGGGAAGAACCCCGCGGTCGTATTGCTGTCATCGCGCTGGAAATTCGCCAGCAGCGTGAACGACGTATCGCTGTTCGGCCGATACGTCAGCGACGGCGCGATCAGGTAGCGATTGTCCTGGGCGAAGTCGACATGCGTGTCGCTGTCGCGCGCCAGCGCAACCAGCCGATACAGCCATTTGCCGTCCGCATCGAGCGGCCCGGTCAGGTCGGCCTGGACCTGCTTGCGGTTGTTGTTGCCGAACTGCACGCCGATCTCGCGGGCGGCTTCCGCTTGCGGGCGCTTGCTGACGAGGTTCAGGATGCCGCCAACCGCGCCCTGGCCGAACAGCATCGACGATGGGCCGCGCAGGACGTCGATCCGCTCCAGCGCGTACACGTCGGGGCGGACATTGTTGTAGAAGCCGACCGCATTGAGCAGCCCGTCCTGGTATTGCGTGAAATCGGTGCCGCGGAAGCGTCCCCAGTCGCCGCGATTGTCGTTGCCGTACAGGCCGGCGTGGACGCCCGCGGTATAGCCGATCGCCTGCTGCACCGATTGCGCGCCCTGCGCCTCGATGCGGTCGCGCGTGATCACGGTGATCGACTGCGGCGTTTCCATGACGGGGGTGTCGGTCTTGGTCGCGGTGGCGCTGCGCTTGGCGACGAAGCCGAAGACCGGGCCGGTGGCGGTTTCGTTGTCGCTGGTGGCGCGCACGGTGACCGCCGGCAGTTCGGCGGCTGCTGTGGCACCGGCGGTGGCACCAGCGGTGGCGGAGGCAGGAACGGCGGGAGCGGCAGCCGGCGCCGAAGCGTCGGCAGGCGCGGACTGCTGGGCCCATACCATGCCGGCGGCTTGCAGGCCCAGGGCGAGAGTCGTCAGGCGAAGGGCATGGCCGCGGTGGCGGCCACGGCGTTGGGTTGCGCGCTGTGGCATGGTCGGATCCGTCTATATTTTTTCAGAACGCCCGCGCAATGCCGCCGCGGTGCGGCAGCGCGGACCGTGACGTCGGTCCGTGCGGGTCGAAGGCCCAGTGGACGAACGATAAATGCGAATCGTTCTTGTTAACCTTCGCATTGTAACGGCATGTGTCGAGCCGGACATAAAAGGGTGACCGCGCCACAGGGTTAATGCACCCGTGCGCACGCCGGAACCGCCCGGGGAGCACCAACAGGACAGGAGGGCCGCGATGCCGCTGCCGCCGTATTTCGCCGATCGCCGCGACGCCGGCGTCCATCTGGCGCGCCGCCTGAGCGAACTTGGCCATGCGAAACGGGACGGAGAGCCGCCGCTGGTGCTGGCGCTGCCACGCGGCGGCGTGCCGGTCGCCTTCGAGGTGGCCCGCGCGTTGGGCGCCACGCTCGACATCCTGCTGGTGCGCAAGATCGGCGCGCCCGGCTATCCCGAGCTGGCGCTGGGCGCGGTGGTCGAGGGCGATGCCACCGGCTCGCCGCCGCATACCGTCGCCAACGACGATGCATGGACGCGCCGCGCAGTCGACAGCGGCGCATTCGAACTGGAGCGCGGCCGGCAGTTAGGGGAGATCGCCCGGCGCCAGCAGCGCTATCGCGGCGGCGCGCCGGTGGCGGCGATGCGCGACCGGGTCGTGATCATGGTCGACGATGGCGTGGCGACGGGCGCGACGATGCGCGCCGCGCTGGAGAGCGCGCGCCACGCCGGGGCGGCTCGCGTGATTGCCGCGGTGCCGGTCGCGTCGGTCGAAGGGTTGGCGTCGCTGCGGGACGCGGCCGACGAATGCGTATCGCTGTCGGTGCCGGAAGATTTCGGCGCGGTGGGCGCGTATTACGCAGATTTCGAGCAGACCACCGACGATGAGGTGATGGCGTTGCTGCGCGAGGCTCGCAACGCCGAAAGGGGGTGAGGGCGAGGCATCGTCAGGCGCGCTGCTGCGCCAGCCGCCGCTTCAGATGCGGAATCAGCCCGCCGGCGCGCAGCATGTCGAGCAGGAACGGCGGGATCGGCTCGCATGGCACACGGCTGCCATCGGCCAGCACGATGGCGGCGCCGTCCAGATCCAGCGTTGCGCGTGCTCCATCGACCAGTCCGTCGGTATGCGTGCAGACCAGCGCCGGCAGGCCGAGATTCAGCGCATTGCGATAGAACAGGCCAGCGAACGAGGGCGCGATCACCGCGGCAACACCCAGATGGCGCAACGCCTGCGGCGCCTGCTCGCGCGACGAGCCGACGCCGAAGTGCCGTCCGCCGACGACGAGGTCGCCCGGCCGCACGGTCGCAGGGAATTCGGGGCGCAATCCGGCCAGGCAATGGCGCGCGATCTGCTCGATGCCGCCTTTCATCTGCGTGGCGGGCGCCATCGCATCGGTATCGACGTTATCGCCGAAGCGCCAGATACGGCCGGCGGTGCGATGGTCGGCGGCGGTATTGCCGGGCGTGTTCGTGCGGAGCGAGGTCATGACAGCAGCGTGCGCGGATCGGTGATGCGGCCCGTGACCGCAGATGCCGCCACGGTCATCGGCGAGGCAAGCCACACCGCGCTGCCGGCATCGCCCATGCGACCCGCGAAATTGCGCGCGGTCGAGGCAATCGCCCGCGTGCCGGCGGCAAAACGCGTGGGACCGTAGCCGGCGCAGGCGTTACAGGCATTGGGCAGCAATTGCGCGCCGGCATCGAGCAGCGCCGCCAGCGTGCCTTCGCGCTCGGCCTGCTGCTGATCGCGCAGCGAGGCCGGCGCCAGTTGCAGCGACACCCCGGGCGCGACCTTGCGTCCGCGCAGGATGCGCGCAGCCATGCGCAGGTCGTCGAGCTTGGCGCCGGTGCAGGCGCCGAGATAGGCGACGTCGATCGTTTCGCCCTGGACCTCGGTCACCGGCGCGCCGTTGGCCGGCGAGTGGGGCGCGGCGACCTGCGGGGCCAGCGTGGTCGCATCGAAGCGAAGGGCCTGCAGCACCGGCGCATCGGCATCGCTGCGCCAATGCCGCACGTCGATCTGCCCCAGCGTGGCCGCGGGCACGCCGGCCTGTTCGAGCCATTGCAGCGTGGTGGCGTCGGGTGCGACGAGGCCCGTCTGCCCGCCCAGCTCCGCGCTCATATTGGTCAGCGTCATCCGTTCGTGCATCGACAGTGCGGTCACGGCCGTGCCGGCATATTCGATGGCCTCGTAGCGGCCGCCGCCCAGCCCGAGACTCGCGCACAGGAACAGCATGATGTCCTTGGCGCAGACGCCGTCGGCCAGCGTGCCGTCCCATTCGATGCGGATGGTCTGCGGCACGCGCAGCCAGATCTCGCCGGTGGCAAGCACGCCCGCCATCTCGGTGGCGCCGATGCCGAACATATAGGCGCCGAACGCGCCACCGGTCGGGCTGTGGCTGTCGCCGCCGACGATGAACTGGCCCGGCAGCACGTAGCCGCGCTCGGGCAGCACCACGTGGCAGATGCCTTCGTTGTCGATCAGATGCGGCAGGTGCTGTTCGCGGACCCAGTCGCGCGTGAAGCGGACGATCGCCTCGGCTTCGGCATTGGCGGCGGGCACGAAGTGGTCGGTCACGACGACGAAACGTTCGGGGTCCCAGACCTTGGCGCCCAGCTCGCGCAGCAGCGGCGCGACGCGGCGCGGTCCGCTGGAATCGTGCGACATCGCCAGATCGACCTTGCAGGTGACCACGGTGCCTGGCGTCACGTGGTCCATGCCCGCGGCGCGGGCGACCAGCTTCTGCGCGAGGGTTTGCGCCGGGATGGACCCGGCGCCGGCACGGCTCATTCCACCTTGGCTCCCGAATAGCGGACCACGGTGGCCCAGCGCTTGATGTCCTGCTTGACGAAGGCGCTGAAGGCCTCCGGCGTGTTGGCGACGGGCTGCGCGCCATCGTTTTCCAGGCGCCTGGCCACCGCGGGCGTCTCCAGACCCCGTCGCGCGGCTTGATACAGGGTGCGCGTGACTTCCGGCGGCAGGCCCGCCGGCCCGAACAGCCCGAACCAGGCGTTGGACTCGAAGCCCTTGACGGTCTGCGAGATCGGCGGCACGCCGGGCAGCTGCGGCAGCGGCGCCGGACTGGTGACGCCGAGCGCCTTCAGCTTGCCGGCCTTGATATGCGGCAGCACGTTCAGCGTGCTGGCGAACATCAGCTCGACGCGGCCCGACAGCAGGTCGGTGACGGCGGGCGTCGTCCCCTTGTACGGAATGTTGACGATGTACGTGCCGGTCATCATCTTGAACATGTCGCCGGCCAGATGCACCGACGAGCCGACCGCGCCGATGCCGAAGTTCAGCTTGCCGGGACGGGACTTGGCCAGCTGGATCAGCTCGGCGACATTGTTGGCCGGCACCGACGGATGGGCGACCAGCACGCTCGGCACGCTGGCGACCAGCGTGATCGGCGTGAAATCGGCGACCGGATCGAACGGCAGGTTCTTGTACAGCGTCGCGTTGATGGTATGGCTGGTGAAACTCATCAACAGCGTGCTGCCGTCCGGCGCGCTCTGTGCCACCAGTTCGGCGGCGATATTGCCGCCGGCACCCGGGCGGTTCTCGACCACGACGGACTGGTCCAGCAGCTTGCCCATCTCGGTGGCGATGGTGCGGGCCAGCGTATCGGTGGTGCCGCCGGCGGGCGCGCCGACCAGGATGCGGATCGGCTTGCCGCCGGCGATCTGGCCGAGGGGGGCGGCGGACGGGGCCGCTGTCCCCGACGTGCCCGACGGTCCGCTGTTACCGTTGGTCGCGCCGATGGCGAAGCCGGACGCGAGCAGTGCCAGCAGCGTCGCCGCGCCCAGGCCGAGCGCGGTGCGGCGGGTCTTGACGACGCCAGTGGCGAGGGCCGATGGCGAAAGGGAACGGCTGGCTCGTTGCAGCGGCATGACGCGTGTCTCCTTGTCTGATCGTCGAAGCGCGCAGCATGGCGCGCCTGCGTCAGTCGCGCAAGCTGGTGCGGGTCCCGTTGTCGACCCAGACGTTGGCGCTGTCGCCGCCGGCCGGCGACAGTTCCATCCGGTATTCGTAGCGGTCGGGCCGGTACTGGCCCAGCAGCAGCTGGATCGGACGGCCGGACTTGTCCTGCACCACCCGGCGGGTGGCGAGCAACGCGGCGCCGACCGGCACCTCGAGCAGCGGGGCCACCACCACGTCGGCCAGCCGGGCCGACAGGACCTGGGTGGCGCGGCCCAGCTTCAGGCCGCCGCGGTTCTCGAGCAGCCGCAGGATCGGCGTGGTTTCCAGATCCTTGCGGGTCAGATGGCGGCCGAGGTCGGCCGGCACGTAGACGGTGATATGGGACAGCGGCTCGCCGTGGTAATGGCGCACCCGCACCACCTTGGTCACGGGGTCGCCGGGCTGCAGGCACAGCGACTCGGCGACGTCCGGCGTGGCATGCACCTCCTCGATCGAGATCACCTTGACCGAGGTCTTCTGCCCCATGTCGAGCAGGTTGTCCAGCAGGCTGACCGCCTGCGGCGCGCTGGCCGCCGGCGCGATCGGATGCGGATTGACGAAGGTGCCGAGCCCGCGATGGCGGCGCACCAGTCCTTCCTGCACCAGGCGATCGAACACCCGGCGCATGGTCACGCGCGAGGCGTGGAATTGCTTGGCCAGGTCGATCTCGCCCGGCAGAGGCCCCTGGCCAAAACGGCCTTCCACAATCTGTTGGCGCAGCACCACGTAAATCTGGTGATACAGGGGAACGACGGCTTCACTCATGGCTTCCCTTGCGAGTCGACGACGGGTCGGCAATTAGTTTAATGTACTTTAAATCAGACATGAACATAGTGACAACGCAATAGGCGCCGTCGTGTGAAATCGCGCTTTTGCGGGCCACGTGGCGGACCGGCCTTGTCGGAGCAACGTCGGCGCAATGTCGATACATTTTCGTTGCAATCTCGCGAGCGTTTTTCGGTTTGATTTTCCGCTGCGGGAAGCGACGGATGCAGCGCCCCATTTGACGCGGCCGCCCATGATCCGCGATGCGGTTCATCAGAAACATCCCCCAATGCAGGACGTGCTTAAAAAAACACCACCCACGCCCTGTCCGATTCCTCGTTTCATTTTCGTAACGCGAGCGGGGCGAGCCGGTTTTTTCGGCATTCGGACTTAACTATCCGGCAATAAACATATTTTTTTCGGGCCGCTGGAATTGCCGGCCGACGAGGCTTTTTGCGCCCTGTCACACCGATGTGACATGTCTGTTCCGGTTCACAGGATTCGCCCTCGCAGTGTCGCACCGAAAGTGGGATCTTGCACCGCAACAGGGCCATTTTGGCCTTGTTTTACAAGGGAATGCCGTACTTCGGTGGGGTGCTGGCACTGAATATGCGCAGGGCGCTTCGGTTTGGCCAATGCCGGACCATGACCCGGCTACCGCTTCGTTTCCGTCTGACGAGTGCGGCGCCGGGCTGAGTCGCAGAGAACATCCTCCTGGGAGCTATGTATGAAAAAGACCTTACTCGCGTCCGCCGTCGCCCTGACTCTCGGGGTGACAGGGCACGCCTTGGCACAGACCGCAACCGACGATGCCGTGGCGGTGAATGTCAATGTCACCGACAACGACACCACCACCACGACCAAGACCAATTCGGAGAACCGCGGGCGCGCATGGGCGGAGGGCCTTGGCACGACTGCGGCAAACAACGGCTCCACCTCGACCGCCAACTTCTCCAATGCCTTCAACACGAGCCGTGCGGTCGCCATGACGCGGCTGAACGGCACGGTCAGCGGCCTGACCGTCAGCCACATCGGCAACGTCGCCCGCCAGCTGGGTAATGCGAGCGGCGGCGCCGGCGGCGCGGGTGGCGCCGGCACGGGCGGCAATGCCATGGGCGGAACCGGCGGCAATGGCGGCAACAGCGGCAATGGTGGCGCCGGCGGTAACGGCGGTGCCGGCGGCCTGGCGACGATTGGCGATGCGACCGCGGGCGACGCCAACAACGGCAGCGCAACGGCGGGCCGCGGCGGCTATGGCGGTAACGCCAATGGCACCGCGGGTCGTGGCGCGAACGGCGTAGGCACTGGCGGTGGCGCCCTGGCGGCCAGCGTCGGCGTCGGTGCCCGGGGCGCCAACGGTACCGGTGCCGGCGGTAACGGCACGGGCGGCAGCCTGGCCGGCGGCGGCGATGGCGGCGGCGCCGGTGCGGCGTCCGGCGGCTCGCTTG
>NZ_JAJQJF010000008.1:0-228066 GCF_021213615.1 Cupriavidus sp. UGS-1
GGCAGAACGGCAGCGCGCCGCCGCCGCGCTCGAGGCGGCGCGCCACGCCGAGGCCGCGATGGCGCCGCGCCTGGCGCAGGCGCGCCAACTCGATGCCGTGATCGCGGCGTTGAGCCCGGACCGCGAGCGCGTGGTGCTTGCGCATCGGCAAGCCGAGCAGGCGCTCGAAGAAACGCGCCGCGATCAGGCGCGGCTGCGGACCGAGCGCGAATCCGCCGGCTCGGCGCTGGCCGCGGCCGAGGACTGGCTCGTCCGGCATGCCGGGCTCGAAGCCCTGGCCACGCAATGGCCGCGCTGGGACGCGCTGTTTGCGCAGGCCGACGATTGGCACATCCGGCACGCCGCCGCCACCCAAGAGGCCGCGCGACTGGCAGCGCAGCTCGCCAAGGCACAACAGGACCAGACCGATGCTCAGGGGCGGCTTGCGGCCGCCGCCGCGTCGCTGCAAGAGGCGCAGCAGCAATACGCGGTCGCGCAGCAGGCGCTGGCCGGTCACGACCGCGATGCCATCGCCGCGCGAGCCGCCGAATTGCAGCGGCAACGCGACGCGCTGCAGCAGGCAGCGGCGCGCTGGCGGGAACGGCTCGCCGCTGAAGCGCGCATGGCCGAGCTGGTCCAGCAGCGCGACACGCTGCAGGCGCAATGGCAGCAGTGCCAGCAAGGCATCGACGCGGCCCGCGCCGCACGGCCCGCCGCCGAGCAAGCGGCGGCGCAGGCGGAACGCTGCTGGCAACGCGCGCTGGCCGCCTGCCAGCAAAGCGTCGAGCAGTTGCGCGAGACGCTGGAGCCCGGCGAGCCCTGCCCGGTCTGCGGCGCCAGCGAGCACCCGTACGCGCATGACGATTCGCCGCTGCGCGCGGCGCTGCAGGCCACGCTCGGCGCGCTGGAGAACGAGCACCGCCGCTGCCAGCAGGCGCTGGCGCGGATCGATGCGGACGAGCGCAGCGCCGCCGCATTGGCGCACAGCCACGGCGAAGCGCTGGCGCAGCTGGACACGCGCCTCGCCGCGGCGACGCAGCAGCGCGACCTGGCGGCGCGCGAATGGCAAGCCGACGCGGTGGCCGCACAGGCCGAAACGATCGATGCCGACCAACGCGCCGACTGGTTTGCGCGGCAATTGGCCGACGCCGACGCACAGCAGCGCAGCGCGGCCGAACTCGACACCCAGCTGCGCGTGCTCGACAAGCAATTGCAGGCCGCACGCCTGCGTCTGGACGCGGGCCAGGCCGAGCAGACCGCGGCCGACAGCGCGCTGCAACGCGCGCAGGCGCTGGCCGCCGAACTCGCGTTGCGTCATGGCGCGGCCAACGAGTCGGCCGCGGCAACGGCGGCGCAGCGCGACCAGGCCCTGCGGGAACTGGACGAAGGCGCGCTGGCGCGGGCCGCGGGCGCCGGCTGGCGCGGCCAGTGGCACGATGATCCCGCGGGATTCCGTACGCGCTGCGCGGACGATGCCGGCCAATGGACGCGGCATCGCGACGAACGCGACGCGCAGCGCCAGCGCATCGTGCAGCTCGATGGCACGCTGGCGGCCGCCACGCAGTCGCACGAGCACGCGCTCGACGCGCATCGCAAGGCCGCCGAGGCGCTGGCGTTCGCCGACACGCGCCTGTCCGAACGGCGCGCCGATCGCGAGGCACTGTTTGCCGGCACGCCCGACGCGGGCCTGACGGTCGATACGATCGCGGCCCGTCTCGCGCAGGCCGGTGCCGACGCCACGGCGCGCGTCGACGCGGCGCAGCGCGCGAGCCAGGCGGCCAACGAACAACTGGCGCGGCAGGGCACGCGCGCCGAACAGGCGCAGTCCCAAAGCGAGGTGCTGGACCGGCAGGCACGCGAAGCGGCGGCGCGGCTCGAGGCCTGGCTGCAGGACTGGCACGCCCGGCGCGAGGGTTCGGCAGCGGCCGCGCCGCTCGACGAAGCCGGCCTGCGCGCGCTGCTGGCGCTCGATGCCGATTGGCTGGCGCGCGAGGAAGAGGCGCTGCACGCGCTGCAACGCGAAGTCGATGCGGCGCACGGCGCGGTGCAGACGCGCCGCGCCGAACGCGAACGCCATCTGGCGCAGCGGCCTGGGCAGGACGACGCCGCCACCGTGCAAGCCGCACTGGCGGCGGCCCGTGCCGAACTGGAGCGCGCCAAGCAGGCGCTGGCCGAGGCCGATTTCACGCTGCGCCGCGACGACGAGCGGCGCGCGCAGGCCAGCGACCTCGTCACGCGCATCGAGCGGCAGCAGGCCGCGGCGCACACCTGGCAGGTGCTGAACGAATTGATCGGCTCGGCCGACGGCAAGAAATTCCGCAACCATGCCCAGCAGATGACGCTGGACATCCTGCTCGGCTACGCCAACCGGCATCTGGCCACGCTGTCGCGCCGCTACCGGCTCGAGCGCGTGCGACAGAGCCTGGCGCTGCTGGTGATCGACCAGGACATGGCCGACGAGGCCCGCTCGGTGCATTCGCTGTCCGGCGGCGAGTCGTTCCTGGTGTCGCTGGCGCTGGCACTCGGGCTGGCATCGCTGTCCTCGCATCGCGTGCGGGTCGAATCGCTGTTCATCGACGAGGGCTTCGGCAGCCTCGACGGCGACACGCTGCGCGTCGCGATGGACGCGCTCGACAGCCTGCAGGCCCAGGGCCGCAAGGTCGGCGTGATCTCGCACGTGCACGAGATGACCGAACGCATCGGCACGCGCATCGAGGTGCGCAGGCTGTCGGGCGGACAGAGCCGAGTGATGGTGGGGTCGTAGCGGGGTAGCGGGGTAGCGGGGTAGCGCGGTAGCGGGCGCCGTTGCCCTCTCCCCCAACCCCTCTCCGGCTCGCGGGAGAGGGGAGCCCCTACCATCGCCGCTCGAACCACCAGGTGGGTCCTCCCCTCGCCCGCTTGCGGGAGAGGGGCGGGGGAGAGGGCAACAGCGCTCGCCATTCCGCGAACGCTGCACGAGACACTGTGTTCGCGGTCGCGAACAATCGCGCGCCATCCCGCGCCCTGTCTGGGCTCGGCATCGCCCCGCCCCGCACGCCGCACCGCCGTGCCGTGCAGGATCACGCCCTAGGGGTTACCCTTACACCGTCCTGCCGCCCGCCCGCCAGACCCCTGGCCGTCGCGGGCGGCGTCTGTTGCAGCAGCGGTGCCCCCGCCGCGCTTCGCCCGACGCCGGCGCACGCATGCCCGCGCATGATCGCCGGCGTCCTACTCAGCGATCTCCCATGACAGAACTGACCAGCACCACCATTCCGGCCGGCCCGGCGGACCGCGACCACGACAGCCGCCGCCGCGTCTTCGCGATCGTCGCGGCCTCGTCCGGCAATCTCGTCGAATGGTTCGACTTCTATATCTACGCCTTCTGCGCGATCTATTTCGCGCACTCGTTCTTCCCGCAGTCCGATCCCACCGTGCAGCTGCTCAATACCGCCGGCGTGTTCGCCGCGGGCTTCCTGATGCGGCCGATCGGCGGCTGGGTGTTCGGCCGCATCGCCGACCGCCACGGCCGCAAGCATTCGCTGCTGATCTCGGTGGTGATGATGTGCACGGGCTCGCTGATGATCGCCTGCCTGCCGACCTACGACAGCATCGGCGCCTGGGCCCCCGCGCTGCTGTTGCTGGCGCGCCTGCTGCAAGGCCTGTCGGTCGGCGGAGAGTACGGCACCACCGCGACCTACATGAGCGAGGTCGCGCTCAAGGGCCGGCGCGGCTTCTTCTCGTCGTTCCAGTACGTGACGCTGATCGGCGGCCAGTTGCTGGCGGTGCTGGTGGTGGTCGTGCTGCAGCAGCTGTACACCGAGCAGGAGCTGCGCGCCTGGGCCTGGCGCATTCCGTTCGTGATCGGCGCGATCACCGCGGTGGTGGCGCTGCTGCTGCGCCGGACGCTGAAGGAGACGTCGAGCGCCGCGTCGCGCAATACCAAGGGCGCCGGCAGCGTCGTCACGCTGCTGCGCGACCACAAGGCGGCCTTCTTCACGGTGCTCGGCTACACGGCCGGCGGCTCGCTGATCTTCTATACGTTCACCACGTACATGCAGAAGTATCTGGTGAACACCGCCGGCATGCCGATCAAGACCGCCAGCTACGTGATGACCGGCGCGCTGTTCGTCTACATGTGCATGCAGCCGGTGTTCGGCGCGCTGTCGGACCGCATCGGCCGGCGTACCAACATGATGCTGTTCGGCGCGCTCGGTGCGCTGATCACGGTGCCGGTGCTGACCGCGCTGCATACGATCACCAATCCGGCGGTCGCCTTCGTGCTGATCACGCTCGCGATGGCGGTGGTCAGCCTCTATACGTCGATCAGCGGCATCGTCAAGGCCGAGATGTTCCCGCCGGAAGTGCGGGCGCTCGGCGTGGGCCTGGCCTATGCGATCGCCAATGCCGTGTTCGGCGGCTCGGCCGAATACGTCGCGCTGAACCTGAAGGCGGTCGGCCACGAGTCGGCCTTCTACTGGTACGTGACCGCGATGATGGTGCTGGCCTTCTTCGTCAGCATGCGGCTGCCGCGCCAGGCGAAGTACCTGCATCACGACGACTGAGAATGGGCAATGGGCCGGCGATCTTGCCGGCCTGCCCTTGAAAGCCTGTCGTCCCCGCGAACGCGGGGACCCAGCGGCTTGCGGGGGTCGATCCTTGCGGCTCGTCACCCCCGGCAAACCACCCCGCCCGGCTGCTTCAGGCCGCCGCCATCTGCCGGCACGCCTGTGCGCAGTCGCGGCAGGCCTGCGCGCACTGCTGGCAATGCTGGGCCTGATGACGCGCACACTCCTCGGCGCAGCGTTCGCAGATCTGCGCGCACAGCGCACATAGCTCGCGCGATTGCTTGCTGCCGCGCGACATATAGGCCACCGACAGTTCGCAGATGCCGGCGCAGTCCAGGTCCAGCCGGATGCACTCGGTCATCTTCTGCACGTCGTGTTCCTGCAGGCAGGAAGCCGCGCAGTGACGGCAGGCCTGCGCGCAGCGCGTGCAGGCATCGATACAGGCTTGATATTGCTCGTGAGGCATGGCATCGCTCCTCGCTCGGTCGACGCCGGATTGGCGCCATACCCGACCGAGCAAGGCGCGGACCACGACGACGGCGCTTCGTCAGTGCCTCCCGCCGGCACCGCGCCTTGTGGCACCGCGCCGATCGCTCTTACATGCCTTGCAACTTCTGCCGGCGGTGCACCGGATGGCCCGCGCTACCGGCACGAGAAACTGGCCGCATCGTCGGTACTGCCGCTGCCCTGGTAGACGGCCTTGCGCGGATACGGGCACAGCGGCCGCGTGCGCGTCACCGCCCCGCCGCTGACCGCAGAGGCGACGATCCGGTCCGGCGCGGTGCCGCGCGTGACCCACGCATCGAGCGCCTCCAGGATGTCGTGGTCCGCGTCCACCACCGGCGCCGGCGTATCGCCATTGCCGAACTGCGTCGTCCCCGGTCCGCCCGAGCAGTGCCCCATGCCGGGCACCATGAACAGCCGGAAGAACCCGTCGACCGCCGCCTGAGAGCCCTGCGCGGCCTTGACGCGATCGTAGTAGGCGATGGTGTCGATCGCGTTGACCACCGGGTCCTGCCAGCCGTTGTAGACCAGCAGCTTGCCGCCGCTGGCCTTGAACGCCGACAGATCCGGGTTGTTCTGGTCGACCATCGCGCCGACCTTGGCATCGGCATAGGCCAGGTCGCGATCGAAGTCGAAGGTCCACCAGTTCCACTGCGGGTTGTCGAACACCCAGTAGCGCCAGAAGTCCGCGCGCGTCGGCTCGGTCGTGCCCCAGTAGCTGTTCCAGCCCACCGGCGAACCGCCGGCCGTGAACAGCGCCTCGCTGGTCTTCGGCCATCCCGGGTACACCTGCTCGCCGGTGCGGGGATTGCGCGCGCCGGCGTACATGGCCTTCAGGGCCGACACCTGCTCGGCGGTCAGGCAATTGTCGGCGTCGGCCCCGGTGCATTGCAGCGTGGCCGGATCGAAGCCGCATTGCCGCGGGTCGTCGACCACGCCGTCGGTGACGCCATCGTCCGCATCGCAGGCCGCCACCGCGGCGCGCGTGACCATCGGCAGCTTGGCGGCCGGGATGATCGGGGACAGATTGTCGTTGGGCCGGTGATTGGCCAGGAACTGCCACAGAAAGCCCGCGTTGAGCCGCACCCGGTTGTTGCCGGGCGCGCCGGCGATGATGCCGTCGAAATCGTCGGGGTAGCGCTGCGCCTCGGCATAGCCCTGATGGCCGCCGGTCGAGCAGCCGTAGAAGTACGCGCGCTCGATCTCGCGCGCGTGCATGCCCGCGACCAGCCGCTTGCCCGGCACCGTGATCGCATGGATCGAGCGCGTGCCCCAGTCGACGATCTTCTCCGGATGGTTGACGCCGAACAGCATGTCGTTGGGATTGGCGGACTGGTGACCGGTATCGCCGCCGACCGTGGCATAACCGCGCGCGAGCCCCATCGCCATCGCCCGGTAGCCCAGCGCCGGGCTGTAACCGCCATTGCCGGTCACCAGCAGCTTGCCGTTCCATTGCGCGGCCGCCGGAATCCATACCTCGAAGCGGATCTCCGAATCGCTGCTGGGCCGCGCCACCGCCTGCACGCGGCAGAACGCGGGCACCGTCACCGTGGTGCCGGTGCTGGGCGAGAAGCTGCCGGCGGCAATCTCGGTGGCCGCCTGCACCGTGGCGCCGTCAAGCGCGGCGGCAGCCATCTGCGCGCAGGATTTCGGCGGCTGGTTCGCGGTCGGAGGCGGCGCGGACGGCGCGTCGTCGTCACCGCCGCAGCCTGCCACCGCCAGGGTCATCGCGGCGAGCGCGGCCGTCGCCGGCGCGCGCCATGGGACTGGTTTGTCCATCTCGTCTCCTCCGTTCGTTCGGCAACGCATCAAGGCAGCACCGGGTTGGCCTGGGCCCGCGCGATTGCGCGCTGCGCATCGGCGGGCAGCAGGAAACGCTGCGCCACCAGCGCATCGGCCGCCGACCGCAGCTTCGCCAGATAGCCCGCCTGGTCGCCGTACAGCGCCTCCAGCGAAGGCCGCTGGTCGCCGGCCGCCGTGCGCGCGGCCTCGGTCTTGTGGAACGGGAGATAGCTGCCGGTCAGATTGACCAGATCGACGATGCCGGGCGTGGCGACGTAGTTGAACTCGAGACTGGTGCCGACCGGCACCTGTACGTCCAGCGAGCGGATGCCGGCCCTCGCCAGTCCGGTCGAGGGATCGAGCTGCGGCACCAGGATCGCGTAGTCGCGGCCCAGATAGGCGGGCGGCAGCACGGTGGCGATGCCAGACTCGTCCTGCGGCCGGTACTGCGGCCCGTAGTCCAGCAGCGGGAAGCCGTTGTAGCGGCCGAGGTACTGGAAGTCCGGGATCGGGACCGTTCCGCTCGGGCCGGTGAAGCTGACGCCCTTGATCACCGGCACCTGCAGCTGGTCCGGACGCACCAGCGTACCGTCGGCGATGCGCGGCACCTGGCTGTCCGGCGGCGCGATGTCGCGCGCGACCCAGTCCTCCAGCGCAATGAACAGCGCGCGGAAGGTATCGGCGAAGTCGATCATCGAGCCGGCCGGATAGACGGTCTGCGCGGGGTTGTAGTTGATCTGCGCCGAGCGCCCGCCGTGCTGCGTGCTGGCGTAGTAGTAGATGCGCGCGTTGTCCGGCTGCTTCAGGTCGGTGAAGCCGTAGGCGTCGGTCAGCACCGGCGAGCCCTGCAGCTGCCAGAACTCGGTGCCCGACAGGCCGAGGAAGAAGCGCGGACAGGTCTGCGTCTCGCTGCAGCGCTTCATCACGCCGCCGGTGCGGCCCGCGACGGCGTCCTCGTAGTCGGCCGCCAGGCCGCGCGGCGCGGTCTGGCCGAACGCGCGATGATCGGTGCGCAGGCCACCGCCGCCGCCCGGCACCGCGAAGCGCGTGTTGATATTGGTCTGGCGCGCGGCGACATGCGCGAAGATGCCGTCGAACACCTTGCCGCCGTCCAGCGCCGCGTTGAAGCCCAGATGCAGGAAGGTCTTCATCGCATTGCCCGACTGCGAGGTGCCCTGCCCGATCGCGTAGCGGATCGCGCCGGCGATCGGATTGGGCGTGCCGGCGGCGTCGGCGCTGCGATGGCGGAAGAAGGTCACGGTGTCGCGCAGCGCCGCGAGGCCCACGCCCATCACCTTCGGGTCCTTGGCTACGTAGGTGATCTCGTACAGATAGCCCGGCTGGAAGCCGTCCTTCAGGCAGACCTTGCTGCCGTCGGGCTTGCCGGGAAACGGCGCGCCGCTGGCGCCGCAGTCCGCGAACTTCCATTCCGACGGTGCGATCGGCACGCGCGGATCGGTCTCGTTGACGCGGCGTGTCAGCGTGTAGCCCGGCTGCGTGTTGTCCAGGCTCGCCGGTGCGTACGGAATCATCGAGCCGTTGAAGACACCGCCGGGCAGGCTCATCGTCGAGGTCGCGACGCTCGGCACCAGCTCGGCCGCGTACGGACCGGTGATGCTGCTGCCGTCCTTGTTGCGCGCCACCGGCACGCTCAGCGTCAGCCGCGCCGGCGAGCTCTTGGGCACGTCGCCCTGCCAGGCCGCGTACAGGAACACATAGCCGCGTTCGAAATAGACCGCGTCGCCCGGTACCGCGGCGGGGTTCGGCATCGTCAGGATATTGCCGCGATTGGGCGCGTCGTAGCGCAGCACGCCGCCGGCCTTGCCGATGTCCTTCGGCTTGAGCATCACGAACTCGGTGGTGTACTCGACCATGCCGCGCGCATTGACCGGCGCCAGCTCCAGGTCCTGGATCACCGCGTTGCGCGGGTCCTTCGGATCGACCTCGCCGTGCAGCGAGCCGGTCAGCTTCTCGTAGGCGCCAACGCTGCCGAAGCTGCCGGGAAAGTCCTCGCGCGCGGAGATCGTCAGCGTGATCGCAGGCGTCAGACGCTGTCCGCCGCCGGGCGGCCCACCGGCCGGCGGGCCATCATCGTCGCTGCCGCAGCCGGCCAATACGGACGCCGCGGCCGCCGCGGCCGCCGCGGCCAATACCCATCCTATCGCCCGCGCCGTACCGACGCGGCGAGCGTGCCTGATCTCCATGTCTTCTCCTGCCCTGGTGGTTCTTCTTCGGGTCGCTTGTCTTCACGCCCACTGACGGAGCGTTGGCGCCAAGTCTAGGAAGGAGATTGATCGGAGAGAAATGGATAATCTCGATGGATTTAGCGGGTTTTTGGGGAAATGGGTGGGTGGAGGTTTTCGCGTGCGGAGACCATGTCGGTCTGCGTGGCGCGGTTGCCCTCTCCCCCTGCCCCTCTCCCGCAAGCGGGAGAGGGGAGAAGACCAGCGCGGGAGAAGACCGGCGCGATACCAGGCTTCGCTCGCGGCATGGGTCCCCGCCGACGGGATCCTCCCTCTCCCCTCAGGGGGAGAGGGCCGGGGAGAGGAGGTGGTGTTCAGCGCCCCGCCGCCCCCGCCAACGCCGCAATGCGCGCCGGCGCGACGCCGGCCTCGCGCAACACCTCCTCGGTATGCTCGCCCAGCGATGGCGCGGGCCGCCGGATCGCGGTGGGCGTGCGGGCAAAGCGCGTGGTCGGCCGCACCTGCCGGATCGGACCGACCGCCGGATGCACGGACTCCTCGAACAGTCCCACCGCCGACAGGTGCGGATGCTGCGGCAGGTCCTCGAGCCGATAGATCGGCGTGGCGGGAATATCGAGCCGCTCGCACAGCGCCATCCATTGCGCGGTGGTGCGCAGCGGCGCCAGCTCGGCCAGATGGCCATACAGCGCCTTGATGTTGGCGTTGCGCTCGCGGCGGCTTGCAATCTGATAGCGCTCGGCGAGATCGTCGCGTCCGAGGTCATGGAAGAACGCCTTCCAGTGCCGCTCCGTGTAGGGCAGCATGCTGATCCAGCCATCGGCGGTGCGCACCGGCTTGCGGCCGCCTTCGAGCAGGCGCGCATAGCCGGCCTTCGCGGTCGACGACGGGAACATCATGCCGCCCATATGCTCGGTCAGCACGAAGGCGGCCATCGTCTCGAGCATCGGCACCTCGACGTACTGGCCCTCGCCATGGCGCTCGCGCCGGAACAGCGCGGCCAGCACCGCGTTGGCGACCGCCAGTCCGGTAGTCTTGTCGGCGATCAGGCTGGGCAGGTAGTCCGGCTCCGCGCCGGCCGCGCTGGCCGCGCCGACGAAGCCGCAGGCCGCCTGGATGATGTCGTCGAACGCCGGCTTGTCGCGGTGGGGACCGTCCTGGCCGAAGCCCGGCGCGGCGCAATAGACGATGTCGGGGCGCAGGCGCGCGACCGCCTCGTAGCCGAAGCCGAGCCGCTCGATCGCGCCGATCCGCATGTTGTGGACCAGCACGTCGACCGTCGGGATCAGCGCGCGCAGCGCGGCGGCGCCCTGCTCGTCCTTCAGGTCGAGCACCACCGAGCGCTTGTTGCGATTGAGCGCAAGGAAGATCGAACTCATGCCCGCATGCTCGACCACGCCGTTGGCGCGCATCAGGTCGCCCTCCGGCGCTTCGATCTTGATCACGTCGGCGCCCATGTCGGCCAGCACCTGCGTGCCCATCGGCCCCAGCACCACCGACGACAGGTCCAGTACCCGCACGCCGTCCAGCGGCCCGGCCACGGCGGCCCGGCCGCCTCCGTTGTATTCGTTCACTGACGCACTCCTGTGATGCCGCATCAGCGGCGCTGAAAATTGGGCAGGCGTCGTTCCGCCATCGCGGCCACGCCTTCGCGGAAGTCCTCGGTCGGGAACTGGGTCAACTGGACTTCCAGTTCGTGCCGGTTGATCTGCGCGATGCGATCGGCCAGGCCGGCACGCAGCGTGGCGCGCGTGCTCTCGACGGCCAGCGGCGCGGAGACCGCGATCTCGCAGGCGAGCGCGTGGGCGCGCGCCAGCACGTCGGCCTGCTCGACAAGCTCGTCGGCCAAGCCCATCTCGACCGCGGTCGCACCGTCGATGCGGCGGCCGGTGTAGAACAGCAGCGCGGCGCGCTGCTCGCCGATCAAGCGCGGCAACGTCAGGCTCAGGCCGAAGCCCGGATGAAAGCCCAGCCGGTTGAAATTGACGCTGAAGCGCGCCTCGCGGCAGGTCACGCGGAAATCGGCGACCAGCGCGAGCCCCACGCCGGCGCCGATCGCCGCGCCATGCACCGCGGCGACGATCGGCTTGCGCGTGCGGAACAGCCGCATCGCCTGCCGGTAGAACGGGCTCGGGTCGCGCCGGACCGAGGGGTCCGGCGTGCCGAAGTCGGCGCCGGCGCAGAACGACTTGCCATCGGCGGCCAGCACGATGGCGCGGCAGTCGTCGTCGCCGTCGATCTGCTCGAAGGCGTCGGCCAGTGCCGCCATGCAGTCGACATCGACATGGTTATGGGGCGGGCGCTGCAGCACCACGTGCGCGACGTGGTCCTGCGGCAGCCGGCGCAGCGAGACGGAAGAAGTGTTGTCCATGGCAGTGGGCTATGACAAGGAAGTCGGTGACAAGGAAGTCGGTGGCAAGGGAAGCCGGTGACAGTGACGGTGAAAGCGGCTTGGGAAAGTGCCGATGGGCCGCGCGGCGCAGGTCCGGGATAATGTCGGCACCCGTCCGGACGGATCGATCCGGGCCAGCCAATCGAAAGCGGGCGCAGGCTGCGGCTTGCCGGACCCGCTCACCAGGAGCGCAACGCGAATCGAACGATGCCTAGCGGAGACCATCGACAGGGCGAGCCGACGCCCGCCAGCGACCACCGGCGCCTGCCGCTGGCCGAACTGCGGCACAAGGACCTGAACCTGCTGGTCGTGCTGGCCGCGCTGCTGGAAAGCCGCAGCGTCAGCGAGGCGGCGCGGCGGCTCGACAGCAGCCAGCCATCGACCAGCCGCATGCTCGAGCGCCTGCGCGAGGAATTCGGCGACCCGCTGCTGATCAAGAGCGCGGCCCGCATGCTGCCGACGCGCCGCGCGCAGGAACTGCAGCAGGCGCTCGACGCCGCGCTGCGCACGATCGAAAGCATCTACACGCAGACCGATCGCTACGACCCCGCGCAGGAGACCGGCTCCTACGCGATCGGCATCAACGACTCGCTGCAGGCGCTGATCGCGCCGGCCTTCCTCGCCAGGCTGCGCCAGGTGGCGCCGCGCGCGCGGGTGCGCATGCATCCGGTGCCGATGCCCAGCGGACTGAGCGCGATGACCAGCGGCGCGATCGACGTGATGGTGGCGTTCTACCCGGTCGAATCGGAGGCGCTGCGTTCGGAGCTGCTGTTCAACGCGCCGTTCGGCTGCCTGTGCGATGCCGGCAACGCCCATCTCGGCAGCACGCCGGGCGCCGCCGAGCTCGCGCCGCTGCCGTGCCTCGACATCTCGCAGTTCGGTGTGGTCACCCGCATGGTCGACCGCTACTTCGCCAGTCACGGGCAGCAGCGCCATATCGCCTGCACGATGACCAGCTACCTGGCCGTCGCCGACGCGATCACCGGCACCGACATGTACGCGATGGTGCCGGGCTATCTGGCGCCGGTGCTGTGCCGGCATCCGGGCGTGCGCTTCATTGCGATCGACGACCCGGCACTGGCCATCCCGGTGCACCTGTGCTGGCACAACAACGTCCATACCCATCCTTTCGTCTCCCTGCTGCGCACGATGCTGACCGAGGTCGCCCGCGGCCTGCCGGTGTAGCCGTTATTCGGTCATTGCGTCATTCCGGCTGGATGCCCGCGGCCTGCGCGACCCGCCGGAAACGCGCGATCTCGGCCTGATGGAAGGCGCGCATCGCCTGCGGGGCATAGGGCATCAGGTCGCTGCCCTTGGTGGCCAGGAACGCGATCGACTCGGGCGTCTTCAGGATCGACTGCATCGCGCCCGCCAGCTTGTCGGCGATGTCGTCCGGCGTCTGCGCCCGCACGTAGAACGAGACCCAGCTGTACTGCACGTAGTCCGGATAGCCGAGCTCGCGCACCGACGGTACCTCGGGCAACTCGTGATGGCGCTTCTCGCCCGACACCGCCAAAGCCCGCACCTTGCGCTGCCGGATCAGCGTCAGCGCGCCGCTGGTGTCGACCACCGCGAGATCGAGCTGCCTGCCGATGATGTCGGTCATGATCTGCGCCTGGCCCTTGTAGGGAATATTGACCAGCTTGATGCCGGCCAGATTGCCGAACCATGCTGCGGCCAGCCGATATCCCGCCGAATAGGTGCCGACGCTCAGCGGCTTGGCCTTGCCCGCGGCGACCACATCGGCCAGCGTCTTCCACGGGGAATCGACCGGCACCAGGAACACGTTCATGTTCCGGCTCAGGCCCGCCACCGGGCGCAGATCGGCAAGCGGGTCGTAGGGCAGGTTCTTCAGCACGATCGGATTGACCGACAGTGGCGAATTGCTTGCCAGCAGGATCGTGTAGCCGTCGGCCGGCGCGCTCTTCAGCGCCTGGATGCCGATCACGCCGTTGGCGCCGGGGCGGTTCTCGACCACCACCGGCTGTCCCAGCACGCGGCCCAGCGCTTCGCCGTAGAAGCGGGCCGACGAATCCGAGCCGCTGCCCGAGGTGAACGGCACGATGATGCGCAACGGCCGCGAAGGAAATTCGCTCGCCGATTCCGCGGCGGCGATGCCGCTGGCGGCGGCACTGGCAAAGGCGACGCTGGCCAGCAGCAGCGCCCGAAGCAAACCCGGTACTCGCATCGATGTCTCCTGAAGTGGGCTGGTTTGTCCCTGTGTTGTTTGCGGTGGGGCGATCCGTTGCGCGTGGCGGTTGCGCGTGGCGCCGCGCGGCTCAGGCCGCCTGCGGCGCGGTGACGCGCGGCCACAGCGCGGCGCCGCCGGCGCGGATCGCCTGCGCGCCGATCTCGCGCGCCCAGTGCGCCTCGCTGCCGTACTCGGCGCGCCAGCTCCATAGCCGGCGGGTCGACCAGTGCAGCGAGTGCTCGTGCGTGAAGCCGATCGCGCCATGGACCTGGTGCGCGATCGCGGCCGCGCGTCCAGCGGCGTTGCCGCAGATCACCTTCGCCACCATCGCCTGGCTGTCCCAGCCGGGCGCGCGCATCGCCGCGCAGGCGCTGGCCACCGCCATGCGCGCGGCCACCACCTCGTTGGCCAGCATCGCCAGCTGCTGCTGGATCGCCTGGAACTTCGCGATCGGCCGGCCGAACTGGATGCGCTCGGTCGCGTATTGCACGGTCTGGTTCAGCACGCGCTCGAGCACGCCGGCGATCTGGATCGCGCGCATCAGCGCGCCGAGCGGCGACGGTTGCGACGGTTGCGACGACCCGGCGACGGGGCCCAGCATCGCCTCGTCGGCCGGGTTCTCCACCACCACCGCGGCGGCCGACAGCGTGTCGTCGAAGCGCAGCCGGTCACGCGGCTCGCCGGCCAGGTTGGCGCTCGTTTCGACGCGGCACGCGGCGGTCGGCGCCAGCAGCCACACCGCGCGCCCGAACGGTTGGCGTTCGGCCGCCCGCACCACGACGTGGCGCACGTGCCGGCCCCACGGCACGTCCACCGTGCCGTCGAGGCGCCAGCCTTCGGCGCTCGAGCGTGCGACCGGCCGCTCCGCTTCGGCATCGCCAACGTGCGCGGCCAATGCCATCGGCCCATCGGGCATCGCGATGCCCAGCTGCGCCAGCACCCATCCGCACACCGCGGTGTCGATGAACGGAATCGGCGCCAGCGTGCGGCTCGCCGCCAGCAGCGCGGGCAGGCCCTGCTGCCAGCCGGCCGCGGCGCCGCCGTCGTCTTCGCCGGCGAACAGCCGTGTCAGGCCGCTGTCCTCCACCGTTTGCCACAGCGCCGACTGCCATTCGCCGCGCTCGGCCGCTTCCAGCTGCGCGGTGGTGACTTCGTTGCCGAACAGCCGTTGCGCGCTGTCGGCCAGCATCTGCTCGAGCTGGAGTTCAAGCGCCAGTTCGCGTTCCCTTTGTTCCCTTTGGTTCATCGGACCCCCAGCCCTCTGGCAATGATTCCCCGCAGGATTTCGCGCGTGCCGCCCCGCAGGGAGAACGAGGGCACGGTTTGCGTCAGGTGGCAGTGCGTGGCGACGAAGGGCGAGCCGTCCGGGCGCAGTTCATGGCCGAACAGCTGGTGCGCGATCTCGGGGATGCGCTGCTCGAACAGCGCGCCCAGGTCCTTGACGTTGGCCGCCGCCAGTTGCGGGTTCTCGCCGCGATGAAGCATCGCCGCGATGCCGCGCGACATCTGCCGCAGATTGCCGAGTTCGGCCACCAGATAGCCGAGTTCGACCGCGTGCCGCGCGTCGTCGGCATCGGCGTGGTCGACCATCTCGGCCAGCAGCGCGTAGCTGCTCAGATAGCGCTCGGGGCCGCTGCGCTCGAAGGTCAGCTCGGCGGTGACCTGGGCCCAGCCCTGCCCCGGCTCGCCGATCACCATCCGGTCGGGCACGAACACGTTGTCGAACACCACCTCGTTGAAGTGTTCTTCGCCGGCCAGATTGCGGATCGGCCGCACCTGCAGTCCTTCGGAGCGCATGTCGATCAGCAGCTGCGACAGGCCCTTGTGCTTGTCGTCGGCGCTGCGGTCGGTGCGCACCAGCGCGATCATGTAGTGCGAGCGATGCGCGTTCGACGTCCACAGCTTGGTGCCGTTGACGACCCAGCCGCCGTTGACGCGATCGCCGCGCGTGCGGATCGACGCCAGGTCCGAGCCCGAATCGGGCTCGCTCATGCCGATGCAGAAGCGCAGCTCGCCGCGCGTGATGCGGGGCACGATCTCGCGGGCGACTTCCGGGTCCGCATAGCGCATCAGCAGCGGACCGCTCTGCCGCTCGGCGACCCAATGGCCGCCCACGGGCGCCCCTGCGGCCAACAGTTCCTCCAGCACGACATAGCGCTCCAGCATCGAGCGCTCCTGTCCGCCGAAGGCCTTCGGCCATGTCATGCCGATCCAGCCCTTGGCGCCGAGCGCGAGACTGAATTCGGGGTCGAAGCCGGACCAGCTTTGCGCCCGCTTCTGCGGCGGGCGGTCGCCGACGGTCTCGGCGAGAAAGGCGCGTACTTGCGCTCGCAATGGCGCGAGATCGCCATCGGGCTGCGCCGGTCGAATCACGATTTGGCTGGCTGTGTCCACTCCCCCTCCTGTCGTTGGTCCACTGCGTACGTCCACAGTCGATGTGCCGGCCAGCTTAGCGACGGCGAGGGCGGCCGCCCATCGCGGCGGCGGCATAACAAAAATCCGGTTGTCTGGGGTTGGGACAGCAGAACCGCATGGCGTCCAGCTCGAGCCGCATGGCGTCCGGCTCTGCGGTAGCTGTCCTCCCTCTCCCCCTCAGGCGGAGAGGGTTGGGGAGAGGGAGGTGGTTTTCCGACGCCGGCGACATGGCGACCGCCGTTTGCCCTCTCCCCTCTCTCCCGCGAGCGGCAGAGCGGAGCGCGTCATGCGGCATGCGCATAAGCGATATGCCCTCGCGACAATTGCCCGGCCGCCGGTGGGCGCTTAGCCTGTGGCCTGGTTCGACAGGATGGGATTCACACCGTCCGCAAGGAGACAGAACGATGCGTTATCAGTGGATGGACATGGGCAACGTTGCGCGGCTGGCTTCGCTTGCCGCCGGATCGGCGATCGCGCTGGCGATGATGTCGCCGTCGCCAGCGGTCGCCGGCAATGCGGCTGCCGATGCCGCCGGCTATCCGGGCAAGCCGGTCAAGATCGTGGTGTCGTTCCCGCCGGGCACTGGCTCGGACAGCACCGCGCGCTTCCTCGCGCAGAAGCTGGAGGCACGCTTCGGCCAACCCTTCGTGGTCGAGAACCGGCCCGGCGCCAACAGCTTCATCGCGGCGCAGGCGGTGGCGCGTGCGGAGCCCGACGGCTACACATTGTTCGTCGCCAGCAACTCGCCGATGGCCACCAACGCGGTGCAGTTCAAGTCGCTGCCCTACGACCCGGTCAAGGACTTCGCGCCGGTGGCGCGGCTCTATTACGGCGCGATGGTGCTGTCGGTGCCCGCGAGCTCACCGTATCGCACCGTGCAGGACCTGATCCGCGACGGCAAGGCACGGCCCGGCAAGTTGAGCTACGGCTCCGGCTCGGCCTCGTACCAGATCGCCACCGAGCTGTTCCTGAAGCAGGCCGGCGTCAAGGCCGTGGCGATTCCGTACAAGGGCGCGGCGCCGGCCGTCGCGGACCTGGCCGGCGGCCAGGTGGACTTCGCGCTGTCGGACTACACCGCCGCGGCGGCGCTGGCGCAGACCGGCAAGACGCGGATCCTGGCGGTCACCGGCGACAAGCGGCTGGACGTGCAGCCCAATGTGCCGACGCTGCAGGAACTGGGCTTCAAGGACTACTACATGATCAACTGGGTCTCGCTGTTCGCGCCCGCCAATACGCCCAAGCCGATCGTCGACAAGCTGAGCCAGGCCGCGGTCGAGATCTTCAACAGCAAGGAGGCCGCCGAATTCATCGGCCGCACCAATGGCCAGATCTTCGCCGGCGGCGCCGACGTGCTGCGCAAGTTCCAGCTCGACGAGATCAAGCGGTGGTCGGCGGCGGCCACGCTGGCGGGGATTCCGAAGCAATGAGCCCAAGCAATGAGCGCAGGCAATGAGTGCAGGCGGTGAAGCGCGTCATGGCGCCACCGCGGGCTCCGCTTGATAGGCGCGCCGCAGCAGCGCGACAAACTCCGGCGCATCGGAGATGGGCACCGAACCGACGCGCCGCACCGGCACGCCGGGCGTCCACGAGTTCATCACCACGGCGCCGGCGAGCGCAGGCACATCGGCAAGCCTGATCTCCCGCGAGCGCTGCGCAATGCCAAGCCGGTCCAGCTGACGCCGCACGATGCCCATCGTGGTGCCGGTCAACATTTCCGCTACCGGCCATACCACCGCCTCCCCGTCCCAGAACGCCAGGTTCCAGATGCTGGCCTCGCTGAGCCGCCCATGACGGTCGACGAAGGCCGCATCGTCGAAGCCTTGTTCCACGGCCTGGCGCAGGTACCAGGTCTTGGCGATTTCGCCGACGTGCTTGATTGCGGGAAGGACGCGCTCGTGCTCGACGGTCTGCAGGGACAGAGGACCGTCGGGGCCCGACGAAGGCGGACCGGTCCGGATCAGCAGCCGGGGCGTCCCAGCTCCGCGCGCCGTGAATTCGCCTTCGGGCGAGTACACCGTCGCCGTCAACGAGAGGTCGCCGGGCCCCGCCTGCAAGGCGGTCCGCAATTGCTGCCGCACCTGCTCATCCGGCAGCGCGGTGCCGAACAGCGCCGCCGATGCCGAGCGCAGCCGCGACAGATGCAGGTCCAGGCCACGAATGCGGCCATCCCTGACCTGCATCGCGGTGAAGTGGGCATAGCCGGCGAAGGCGATCGGGGCAAGGTCCGCCGCCGAGGCGGGCTGTCCGTCGAGGTAGGCGATCTGGAACTTCGATTCGGCTGACATGGCACGCTCCTGTATGTGATCGTCAAGTGGCGCAACTATCGCCGATCGGCCAGGCCTGATGGAAACGAGAAGTTTTGATCCCATCAACAAGTGCAACTTGAAGATTCCGATCCACCAGATGTAGCGCATCAAGCGCAAGCCGGCATCCGCGGTGCCGAACCAAGCCGGCCACCGACGGTCTGACAGCCGTTGAACACGCAATCAAGGAGAGCTGCGATGCAATGTCCCGTGTGTACCGAGACCACGCTGGTGATGGCCGAACGCCAGGGCGTCGAGATCGACTACTGCCCGAAATGCCGCGGCGTGTGGCTCGATCGCGGCGAGCTCGACAAGATCCTGGAACGCGCGTCCGCCGAACAGGCGCCGGTCGCCCAGGCGGCCCCGGCCGCTGCGCCGCAACGCCCGGCCGATCCGCGCGGCTATGACCGCGGCTACGAGCGCGGCTATCGCGACGACGACCGCTATCGCGAGCAGAAGCACTATCGCAAGAAGAGCATCTGGCACGAGATCTTCGACTGACGCTCGGCCATCCTTGCTGACCATGCCGGTCGTCCCCGCGAAGGCGGGGACCCAGTGTCTTTCAAAGACGCTGGATTCCCGCTTTCGCGGGAACGACATCAGCCGGCGCCATGTTCATCAGAACGCCAGCGTGCGGGCCGCCACGTTGGCGGCAAGATCCGGATCGTGCGTGACCAGCATCAGCGCGCAGTCCGATTGTTCCGCCGCCTCGACGATCAGGTCGATGGTATTGCGCTGTGTCACCGGGTCGAGCCGCGAGGTCGGCTCGTCGGCGAACAGGAAGGCCGGCCGCAGCAGCAGCGCGCGCAGCAAGGCGAAGCGCTGCAGTTCGCCGCCGGATACCGCGCCGGGCAGCCGCTCGAGCAGATCGGCCGACAAGCCGAGCCGCTCCATCCACGGCCGCAGCGGCGCGCGTTCGAGCCGGTGCAGCGCGATCAGGTCCTGCAGCGCGCGGCCCAGCGAGACATGCGGCGCGAAGGCGCCGGCCGGGTCCTGATAGAGCTTCTGGAAACGAACCCGCGCAATGCCGTCGGCGCGGCGCACGCTGCCGCGATCGGCCCGGGCGAGACCGAGCAGCACATTGCCCAAGGTCGATTTGCCGCTGCCGCTGGGTCCGGTGACGGCCACGCGCTCGCCCGCGTGCAGCGCCAGGTCGAGGCCGTCGAACAGCAGATGGTCGCCAAAACGCTTGCTCAGGCCGCTGGCGCGCAACACCTCGCCGCCGATATCGGGCAGCGGCCGCCGCGGCCACGCCGCGGGCTCTGCTGCGATCAGCGCGCGCGTGTAGTCGTGCGACGGCGCGCCCAGCACCGCGTGGGTCTGGCCGCGCTCGACGACGCGGCCATCGAGCATCACCATCGTGTCGCCGCCGAGCGCGCGCGCCACGCCGATGTCGTGGGTGATGGTCAGCACCGCGCAGCCCTGTTCCAGCGCCGCGCGCAGGCGCGCCACCAGATCGTCGCGCCAGATCCGGTCCAGGCCCTTGGTCGGTTCATCGACGATCAGGATCGGCGCATCGCCGGCGCCGGTGATCGCGAACGCCGCGCGTTGCGCCATGCCGCCCGACAAGGCGGTCGGCCAGGCGCGCGCCGCATGCCCGAGCCCGACCGCGCGCAGCGCCTGCGCGGCGTGGTGCGCGGCGCGCTGTCGCGACTGCCCGGCGACCCAGCGATAGGTCTCCGCCAGTTGCGCATCGACGCGCATCAGCGGGTCCAGCGCAAACCACGGCTCCTGCGGCAGCAGCGCCAGCTCGCGGCCCCATAGCGGCCGCCGCGCCCGCCTATCGCCGGCCTCGCATTGCCAGCCATCGCCGGCGAGGCGCCCGCTCGCGCGCAGGCCGGAGGGCAGCGAGCCCATCACGGCATGGGCCAGCAGGCTCTTGCCGGAACCGGTCTCGCCCAGCAGCGTCAGCGCGCGGCCGGCCTGCAGTTCGAACGACACCGGCTGCAGCAGCACGCCGTCGGCACTCGCGACGGACAGGTCCGTCACGCCGAGCAGGCGTCCGGCGCGGTCGCCGTGCAAGTCCTCGATGAGGATGTCGTTCCGCGCGTTCATGACGACACCCCGGCACGCGTGCGGTCGTTGAGCAGTGCCAACGCCAGAATCGCCAATGTCAGCACCGCGATCGGGCTGGCGATGGCCCACGGCGCCTCGGCCGCATAGGGCAGCAACTCGGTCATCATCAGGCCGAGCTCGGCCATCGGCGGCTGCACGCCCATGCCGACGAAGCCCATCGCGGCCAGCGCCAGCACCGCCGCGCCAAGCCCGAAGCTGCTCAACGTGCCGAGCACCGGTGCCAGCTCGGGCAGCAGGTGCCGGCGCACGATATGCAGCGGTCCGAAGCCGAGCAGGCGCGCGGCCTCGACATGGTGGCTCTGCAGCACGATCCGCGCGCTGGCGCGCGCGACGCGGAAATACTCGACCCACAGCACCAGCGACAGCCCCAGATACAGCGGCCACATCGCGCCCGGCGCCAGCGCGGACAGCAGCAGCACCAGCAGCAGTCCCGGCAGCGCCAGCACCGCGTCGGCCAGTGCGCCCGCCACGCGATCGACCCAGCCGCCGCGCCACGCGGCAAGCAGCCCAAGCAACGTGCCCGGCAGCGCGGCCGACAGCACGCACAGCAGCGCGAGCCCCAGCGACAGCCGCGTGGCGTGCGCGGTGCGGGCCAGCACGCTGCGGCCCAGATGATCGGTGCCGAGCGGCTCGGCCATCGTCGGCGCCTGCAGTACGCGGTACAGATCCTGTTCGAACGGTTCGCGTGGCGTGGCCCACGGGCCGACCACGGCGAACAGGGCCAGCAGCACGATCAGCAGCAAGGCGATTCGCCGCCGCGGCGTGGCAGCCGCCGATACGCCCTTCAAGCTCAGGCTTGCCATTCCGCTCATCGTGCCACCCTCGCTCGCAGCCTCGGATCGATCGCCATGCAGGCGAGGTCGACCGCGGCGTTCAACACCACGAACAGCAGTCCCATCGTCAACGCGGTGCCTTGGATCATCGGCACATCGCGGCCGAAGATCGCATGCACCAGCGCATGGCCGATGCCGGGCCACGCGAACAGCGTCTCGACCACCACCACGCCCTCGAGCAGATAGACCAGCTGCACGCCGAGATAGGCGACCACCGGCACCGCGGCATTGCGCACGCCGTGCCGCGCCATCGCGACCCGGTCCGTCAGCCCCTTGGTCCGCGCGAACAGCCAGTACGGCGCCGCCACCACGCCGGCCATCGCATCGCGCGCGACGCGCATCGCGGTGGCGGCCAGGCCCAGTCCCAGCGTCAGCGCCGGGGCGATCCAGCTGCCGTGCTCGCCGTGGCCCCCGGCCGGCAGCCAATCGAGCTCGACCGCGAACGCCAGCACCAGCAGCATGCCCAGCACGAATGGCGGCAGCGCACGCAGCAGCACGGACAACGCCAGCGTGATCCGATCGGTGTGGCCGCCGGCGCGACTGCCTGCGGCAAAGCCCAGCGGCAGCGCAATCAGCGTCGACACCGCCAGCGCGGCCAGCGCCAGCCACAGCGTATGGCCGAGCTGATGCGCGATCTCGGCGGCGACCGGCGCGCCGGTCACCGTCGAGGTGCCAAGGTCCAGGTGCAGCAGCCGCGACCACCACGCCAGCAGGCCGTCGAACCACGGCTGGTCAAGCGCCAGTTCGGCCCGCACCGCGTCGGCGGCCTGCGCGGTCACCATGTCGTAGCCATAGCGGCCGGCGGCGATGCGGAACGCCATGTCGCCCGGCAGCAGCCGCATCATCAGGAAGCTGAGGCTGCCGACCAGCGCGGCGACGACCGCGGCCTGCACCCCGCGCTGCAGCAGCACGCGAGCGATCAGCCGGGCGGCCGGTGTGGCGCGCCGCCGGCGCAAGGCATCGTGCGATGCCGATGCGGATTCGGCGACGCTTGCCGCGGCCGGTGTGGCGGCCAGCGCTGTGGCCTGAGGATTCGGTGGCGTCATCGGGTCCATTGCAATTCGGTGAGCCGGTAGCTGCGTTCGAACGGGTCGATCGACACGCCGGCCAGATGCGGGCTGGCCGCGAGCGTCTGCTGATACCAGAGCACGGGCACCAGTGGCAGGCCCTCGTGCAGCGCGCCGGCGATCTGCCCGCGCAGCCCCTGCGTACGGGCCGCGTCCGTGGTCGACGACATCGCCGCCAGCGCGCGCGTCAGCGTCGCCGACGACCAGCCCATCGCGCCCCAATCGCCGCCGTTGCCATCGGCCGTGCCGAAGTCCTGCGCGATCGTGCCCAAGGCATCGGGCACCGCGCCATAGTTGCGCGCAATCAGCGCCATCTGCAGCGTGCCGTCGCGATGGCCCAGCGGGATCTCGCTGGAATTGCCAATCGCCACGCGGACCTGCATGCCGATCAGGCGCAGCTGCTCCTGGATCGCGGCGGCGATCACCGGCAGTTCGGGGCGATCGGGAAAGGTCTGCAGCGTCAGCGCGAAACGCTCGCCGCCGCGTGCCAGCACGCCGTCGGTGCCGGGCCGCCAGCCCAGTTCGGCGAGCAGCGCTCGGGCGCGTACGGGGTCGTGCGCGAGTCCCGGCAGCTCGGCGCGGTGCCAGCCGGCCAGCGCGGGCGGGAACAGCTGCGTCGCCGCCAGCGACGGCTCTCGCAGCACCGCCTGCGCGATGCCGCGCCGGTCCAGTGCCAGCGACAGCGCCTGCCGCGCGCGCGGATCGGCGAGCAGCGGATGGCGGGCATTGAGCTTCAGCGCGGTGGTGCGCGGGATCGGCTGCTGCAGCACGCGGACCGCGTCGCCGCGCCGCAGCCGCGCCACGCTGCCGGGATCGAGGCCGTAGGCCAGTTCGGCCTGGCCCGCCTCGGCCATCAGCGCGCGCATCTCGGCGCGTCCGATCGCCAGATAGCTGGCCCGGCGCACCGCCGGGACTGGCCCCTGCCAGCCATCGAAAGCCGCCACCGAGAAGCGCTGCGGCGGCTCCAGCGTGACGATGCGGTACGGGCCCGAGCCGACGATCGCGCGGACCGCGCCATCGGCGCCAAAGGACGCGGGCGCGAGGATCTGCGTGCTGCTGTGCGACAGCAGCGCCGGCAGCGCGGGAAACGGTTGGCGCAATCGGATCCGGACGACCGCGCCAGGCGCGGCGTCGGTCGCGGCATCGGTCGCGACATCAATCGCGGCGATCGGCGCCTGGCCGAGCACGCCGGCCGGATGCAGCGCGCGCCGCAGCGCCTGCACGACGTCGGCCGCGCGCACCGGCGAGCCGTCATGAAAGCGCGCGCCCTGGCGCAACGCAAAGCGCCAAACCAGCCCGTCGCCGGACACCTGCCAGCGCGACGCCAGTCCGGCGACGGGCCGGGCCTGGGCGTCATAGTCGACCAGCGTCTCGGCGACGTGCATGCGCGCGAACAGATAGCCGCCGCGCAGCGGATCCAGGCTCGACAGCTCCCACGGGCCGATCACGCGCACGGTGCGGTCGGCTGCGGCTCTCTTGTCCGCGTCCGTGTCCGTCCCCTTGCCTTGCGCCAGCGTCGGCGACAGCAGCGCGGCGACGCCGGCTCCCAGCAGGCGCCGGCGGCGTGGCGAACGCGGCGAATCCGGTGAACCGGCTGGCATCGATGCAGGCGGGGACATGGCAGCGGACCGTTTCATCGCGTCAATAGCTGAGCCGCAGCCCGAGCCGCACCGTGCGCCCCGCTCCCGGCGCGATCCACAGCGCGCTGTAGGAACTGGCGTAGTAGTCCCGGTCGAACAGGTTGTGCACGTTCAGCGTCAGCCGGGCCTGCTTGCTGAGCTGCCAGTAGGCGAGCAGATCGACCAGCGTGTACGACGGCAGCGTGAAGCTGTCGGCTGCGTCCCCCGAGCGCTTGCCGACGTAGCGCACGCCGGCGCCGAGCCCATAGCGTTGCCCGACCGGCGCCGCATCCTCGTAGACCGCCAGCGCGCTCGCGCTGGTGCGCGGAATATTGCGCAGCGGCGTGCCGGCCGGCAGCCGGGTATCGGCGGTGATCTCGGCATCGGTCAGCGCGACGCTGCCCGACACGCGCCAATGCTGGCCGAGGCGGCCCGCCACATCGAGTTCGAGGCCGCGGCTGCGCGCCTCGCCTGCGGTGGTCGAGAACGAGGGATCGGCCGGATCGGCGGTCAGCACATTGCGCTTGTGGATCGTGAACGCGCTCAGCGTCGCGCCGAGGCGGCGATCGTCGGTCTCGAACTTCAGGCCCGCCTCCACCGCGCGGCCGCGCTCGGGCGTGAAGGGCTCGCCGGCGGCGTTGCTGCCCGGGTTGGGACGGAAGGAGCGGCTGGCATTGGCGAACAGCGTCACGTTGTTGCTGGCCAGATAGGCGAGGCCCAGCCGCGGCGACACCGCGGTCTGGTCCTGCTCGACGCGCGTGCCGCGCAGGCGGTTGTCCAGCGTCTGCCGATACGAGTCGACGCGCAGCCCGCCGAGCAGGCGCCAGCGCTCGCCAAAGGCGATCTGGTCCTGCGCGTACAGGCCGAGATTGGTCTGCCGCTCGTGCGTATCGGTGTTCGGCAACAACGGCGGCGGCGTCGATCCGTAGACCGGCTCGTAGATGTCGATCGGATATGGCGTCGCGGCGGTCGGATTGCCGCGCAGCTGCACCTGGCTGCTGCTGAAGCGATAGGCGTCCAGGCCCACCAGCAGCGTGTGCGACAGCGCGCCGGTGTCGAAGCGGCCGGTCAGGTCAGCCTGCAGCGCGGTATCGTCGGACTGGTAGTCGCGGTATCGCCGCTGGCGCCGCAGCGTGCGGTCGTCGGCGGCCAGCGCGAAGGGCTCGGTCGAATATCCTTCCAGCGAGCCCCCGCGATAGGCCAGCGACAGCCGGCCCTTCCACGCGGGGGAGAACTGATGCTCGACGCCGAGCTGGTGCGACTGGCTGTCCAGGCGGATATCGCCGTCGGCCGGCTCGCCGAGGAACGTCTTGCGGCCCATCGCATCGAGTCGGCCGTCGACCGCGACGATGCCGCGGTCCAGCGGCGTCGAGAAGCGCTGCCATTCGCCGGCGTACTGGACCACCGTATCGGCGCCGAGCGTCCACGTCAGCGAGGGCGCCAGCAGATAGCGCTGGCTGTCGACGAAGGCACGCTGGCTGCCCTGATGGTCGCCCACCGCGATCAGGCGGCCGGCGACGTTCTCGCCCAGCGGCCCGGTGACATCCGCGGCGACACGATAACGGTCGCGATTGCCGACTTCCAGCTCGTAGTTCTGCGCCGGCTTGAACTGCGGCTGCTTCGTGACCAGGTTCAGCGTGCCGCCCGGCTCGCCGCTGCCGTACAGCGACGAGGTGGGGCCCTTGAGCACCTCGACGCGCTCGATGGTGGCGACGTCGCGCGGCGCGGTGAAGCCGCGGTTGGCGACGAAGCCGTTGACCAGGTAGCCGGTGCCGGTGTTTTCGTTGCCGGCGAAGCCGCGCACCGCGAAGTTGTCCCACAGGCCGCCGAAGCTGTCCTGGCGCGCGATGCCGCTGACATAGTCGAAGGTCTGCTCGAGCCGGGTCGCGCCGATATCGTCGATCATCGCGCGCGGCACCACGCGCACCGCCTGCGGGACTTCGCGCAGCGGCGTGTCGGTGCGCGTCGCGCCGCTGGCTTCATCCGGGTTGTACGATGCGGCGCCGGACGTCACCACCGCGACCTCGGGCAGCACGGCCTCCTCCCGCTCCGCGGCCTCGGTGGGTTCGGCGAGCGCGGCAGCGGCGAACAGCGCGGCGGCAAGCGGCGACAGCGGATGAACCGCGCGCAAGGGTCGCGCAGCGCGGCGCGCGGGTACCCGCGCGGGCGATGAAATCGGCGTGGACATGTGGACGAAGAGTGAGCGAAGACAGGCGATCACCGCCACCGTCATGCCGTACCGCGTGTGCGGGCCGGCAATGGAAGCCGCAGGCAACGACAATAGCGGCGACAATACGGGCTGCGGCGACGCTGCCGAGCGACGGCGCGCCTTATTGAGAACGAATTTTCATTATCATTCTAGCCATGGAACGCATGACCCGTCAACGCGAGGCCGTGCTGGGCGCGCTGCGCGAGGCCGCCCGGCCGCTGAGCCCTGCCGAGATCCTGGCCGCCGCGCAGCGCACGGTGCCGACGCTTGGACTCGCGACGGTCTACCGCAATATCCGCGCCATGCTGCAGGAAGGTGGCCTGGTGGCGGTGCCGCTGCCGGGACAGGCGGACCGCTACGAGGTCGCGGACGAACCTGACGCGGTCGTGCACAAGCACTACTTCCAGTGCCTGAGCTGCGACCGCGTGTTTCCGCTGGAAGGGTGCCCCGGGCACCTGGAAGAGATCACGCCGCCGGGCTTCGTCGTCGAGCAGCACGAGCTGACGCTGCGCGGCCGCTGCATCGAATGCGCGACGAAGAAGGCGGGGAAACGGCGGGCAAGCTGATACGAAGGGATGTCGTCGTCCCCGCGAACGCGGGGACCCAGTGGCATTCAAAGTCGCTGGGTTCCCGCATGCGCGGGAATGACGACGCGAGCGGCGACGGAGTTACGGCTGCGAGATCGCGAACTCGTGCGCGGTGGTGTCGAGCCGCGAAACGCGGCGCTCGACGCGCCGGTCGTGATAGGACGAGGCGATCCGCGTGATCTGCAGCAGCGGGCCGCCCACCGGCACCGGCAGCAGCCGATGGTCGTCCTCGTCGGCCAGCACCGCGCGCAGGCGCTCCTCGGTGCGGATCACGTTGATGCCGAAGGCGTCCTGATAGAAGTTGTACAGCGTGTTGGGCCGCTCGCGCAGCATCGTCTCGGTCAGCCCGTCGAATAGCGCCTCGGGCACCGTGATCGCATCGGTCATCACCGGCCTGCCGTCCAGCGACAGCACGTTGATGAAATGGAAGACCCGCTCGCCCGGCGCGATGCCGAGCGCCAGCGCCTCTTCCTTGCTGGCCTTGCCGCGCCGGAATCTGGCCAGCCGCACGCTGGGAAACGCGCGATGGCCGTCCTCGCGCACCACGCGGAAGAAGCGGAAGAAATGATCCTCCTGGCGGTGGGTCGCGACGAAGGTGCCGCGCCCCTGATGGCGGATCATGATGTTCTCCGCCACCAGTTCGTCGATCGCCTTGCGCAGCGTGCCGATCGACACGCCGAAGCGCTCCACCAGCTTGCGTTCGGCCGGAATCGCCTCGCCCGGCTTCCACTCGCCGGCGGCCAGCGCCGCCAGGATCGCCCGCTTGACGTCCTTGTACAGCACGCCGCCGATTGCCGCGCCTGCTTCGAATTCTGCGCCCACCTTCAACGATCTCCCTGACGGATGGATTGGCACGATGCCGGTTCCGGACCGCCGCCGGCTGCCCGGCGTCGGAACGGAACGTCTATATAACATGGATGACTGCCGCCGCCCGCGCCCGCCGTGTCGAAGATCGTCTCGAACCCTGGGCTTCGCGCCCCGCCCCGCGCGCTGCGATCTACTCGGCGCGGATGCCCTTCTGGTCGATCAGCCTCGCCCAGCGCGCGACCTCGCCCTGGAAGTAGTCGGTAAAGGGCGCGCTCGCCTGTGGAGCGGGCGAGAAGCCCGCCGCCACGATGCGGTCACGCACCGACTTGACCTCGACCATCTTCGCCACCGCGGTGCCGACCTTGTCGATCACCGGCTTCGGCGTGCCGGCCGGCATCATCAGCCCGGTCCAGTTCTCGACCAGCAGGTCGGGGAAGCCCATTTCGCCGACGGTGGGCACATCCGGCAGCAGCGGATGGCGTTCGCGCGTGGTCACCGCCAGCGCGCGCAGCTTGCCGCCCTTGACGTAGGCCAGCGACTCGGGGAAGTTGGAGAACACCACGTCGATCTGCCCGCCGATCAGGTCGGTCATCGACGGCGCACCACCCTTGTACGGCACGTGCGTCAATTTGGTGCCGGTCAGGCTCTCGAACAGGGCAAGCGTCAGGTGCGGCGGCGTGCCGTTGCCGCTGGAACCGGCATTGAGCTTGCCCTTGCGGGCCGCCTCGACCAGGTCCTTCATCGACTGGATCGGCGAGTTGGCGGGCACCACCACGGTCATCGGCGACGAGGCGATCCGCGCCACCGGCACCAGGTCTTTCTGCATGTTGAACGGCAGCTTCGGAAACAGCGTGACGTTGGACGCGTGCGTCAGCGTGACGGCCAGCCAGGTGTAGCCGTCGGCCGGCGCCTTGGCCACCTGGTCGGCGCCGATATTGGCATTGCCGCCCGGCTTGTTGTCGATGACGATCGGCTTGCCCCACTCCTCCGACAGCTGATGGCCGACCATGCGCGCCATGATGTCGGTCAGGCCGCCGGGCGCAAACGGCACCACGTAGCGGATCGGCTTGCTCGGATAGTCGGCGGGCCCCTGGGCCGCCGCGGGGGCGGCCGCGGTGACGGCGGTAACGGCGGACAAGGCAACGGACAACGCGGCCACATGCCGCAGCATGGTGCGAATCAACGGGCGATGCATGGTTTGTCTCCTTTGTTTGCCGCCATCCGTACTTTGCGGACCTCGGCGTATTGGGGGGCCGGCGCGGAGGCCGGCCCCAGCTGACGCTTGCTAGGCCGGACTACCCTCCCCGGCCAGCGCCTCCAGTTCGGCCAGCAGCGCGGCAGGCACGGCAATGCCCTCGCGGCTGGCGCGTTGTTGCGATGCCTCGCGGCGCGCGCCCGGCAGGCGCGTTCCCGGGTCGGCCAACATCGCCGCCAGCAGCGCCTCGACGCGATCGTGATAAACCTGCTCGCCGCTGAACGCGGCCGGATCCAGCACCAGGAAGACCTGGCCGATGCGCGGCCGCCCGCCGGCGTCTTCGAAGAAGGAATCGGCCTCCGCGCCGAACTGCGCGCCGGCCAGCGACACCACCAGCAGCTCGACCAGCAGCGCCAGCATCGCGCCCTTGACGCCGCCCGCGGGCAGCATCGAGCCGCGCAGCGCGGCCGCCGCGTCGGTGGTCGGCTCGCCGGCTTCGTCGAGCGCCCAGCCCAGCGGAATCGGCTGGCCTGCCTTGGCGGCGACCATGATCTTGCCGCGCGCGACCTCCGACAGCGACAGATCGATCACCACCGGCGCCGCGCCGCGGCGCGGAAACACCGCGGCGATCGGATTGGTGCCGAACAGCGGCTTGCGCCCGCCCCAGGCCGGCATCGCGGCCGGCGAGTTGCCCAGCGCGATGCCGATCATGCCGGCGGCGGCGACGGGCTCCAGATGCGAGGCGGCGGCGCCGAAGTGATGGCTGTTGGTGACCGCGGCCACGCTGACGCCGAGCTCGCGCGCGCGCACGATCGCCTGCTCGATCGCCATCGCGCAGGCCGGGAAGGCGAAGCCGCAGCGGGCGTCGACCAACAGCGCGGCACGCCTTTCGTCGTTGCGCGTCTGCAGCACGGGCACCGCCGCGCCATCGACGCGATCGCGCCGCAGGTGCGCGACATACATCGGCACCCGCGACACGCCATGCGAGGCGAGGCCCGCCGCATCGGCGCGCACCAGCGCCGCCGCGGTGGCCTGGGCCTGCAGCGCGCTGGCACCGGCGCGGCGCAGCGCGGCCTCGGCCAGCCGCGTCAGGCGTGCGGCATCGACGGCCTTGATGTTGGGGGCGCTCATGTCGATACCTCGTCCAGCGCCTGCCGCACCTGCTGCGCGATCCGCATCGACACGCGCGCATTGGCCTCGCGCGTGACGCCGCCGATATGCGGCGTCAGCACCAGATTGGGCACACCGTCCAGCGGCGAGCCCGCCGGCAGCGGCTCGCGCTCGAACACGTCGAGCGCGGCGCCGGCCAGATGCCCCTGGCGCAGCGCCGCCGCCAACGCGGACTCGTCGACCACGCCGCCGCGCGCGGTATTGATCAGCACCGCGCCCGGGCGCATCGCGGCGAGGCGACGCGCATCGAGCAGATGCCGGGTCGCCGGCACCAGCGGCACGTGCAGGCTGACCGCATCGGCCTCGGCGAGCAGCGCATCGAGACCGCGCGGCGCGACGCCGCTGCGTTGCCAGACCGGATCGTCGTCGCGCAGCATCGGATCGTGCGCGACCACGCGCATACCGAAGGCCTGCGCCAGCGCGGCGGTCTGCCGGCCGATGTCGCCGAAGCCGATCAGGCCCAGCGTCTTGCCCAGCGTCTCGCGGCCCTCCGACAAGCGCGCGCGCGGCCACTTGCCCTGCACCACCTCGCCGCTGCTCTGATAGGCGCCGCGCAGCAGCATCGCCGCCGTGGTGACGACGTACTCGGCGACCGAGCGCGCATTGGCGCCGGTGGCCGGAATCACGCGGATGCCGCGCGCCTTGCACGATTCGACGTCGATATTGTCCAGACCGACGCCGAGCCGCCCCACCACGCGCAGGCGCGGCGCGCTGTCGAGCAGCGCCGCATCGACCTGCGTGCGGTTGCGCACGATCAGCGCGTCGGCCGAAGGCAGCGCCGCCAGCAGTTCGGCGCGGCGGTCGACCCAGTCGGGCTCGTAGCGCAGTTCGAACCCGGGCGTCAGCGCGGCCACCGCGTCCGGGTCCATGAACTCGCTGATGCAGATCCGCTTCATCAGGCCGACTCGTGGATGCGGGTCAGCACGAACTCGCGGTGGCCCAGCGCCTCGGCCGCGGTCCAGCGGCCGTTGGCGGTGGCCAGCATGCACTCGAGCAGCTTGTCGCCGGTCTGGTCCAGATTCAGTTCACGCTGCAGCAGCCCGGAGCAATCGACGTCCATGTGCTCGCTCATCAGCCGCACGGTGCGCGGATTCGCACACAGCTTGATCACCGGCACGATCGGGTTGCCGATCACGTTGCCCTGCCCGGTCGGGAAGAAATGCACGACGAAGCCGGAGGCCGCGCACAGCGTCACCATCTCGGCCGCGGCCGACGACGAATCCATGAACCACAGGCCCGGATGCGTCGGCTCCTCGGCCTTGTCGAGCACGCCGTCGACGGTGCACTTCTTGCCGATCTTCTGGATGTTGCCCAGCGCCTTCTCCTCGATCGTCGTCAGGCCGCCGGCGATATTGCCCTTGGTCGGCTGCGACTCCGACAGATCGGTGGTCTTCCAGCGGTCGATCATGCCCTGGTAGCGCTCGAACATCGCCATGAACTGATGGCGGACCTCGTCGTTGGCGCAGCGTGCCGCGACGATATGCTCGCCGCCGGTCAGCTCGGAGGTCTCGCCGAACACCAGCGTGGTGCCAAGGGGATGCAGCTTGTCGAAGGCATTGCCGACGGTCGGGTTGGCGCCGCAGCCGGACGTGGTATCCGACTCGCCGCACTTGGTCGACACCCACAGGTCGGCGATCGGGCATTCGACGCGATGCAGCGCCGTGGCGTACTGCACGAACTCCTTGGCGGCCTTCGATGCACGCTTGATGGTCTCGTGGTCGCCGTGGCCCTCGATGCCGAAGCCGACCACCGGCTTGCCGGTCTTCGCGATGCCGTCGACCACGCGCTTGGTCCAGCCGTCCTCGATGCCGATCACCACCACGGCGGCGACATTGGGATTGCTGCCGGCGCCGATCAGCGTGCGGAAATGCAGCTCCAGGTCCGGGCCGAACTGCAGGCGGCCATAGGGATGGGGGATCGCCATCGTGCCCTTGATCGCATGCGCGACGGCCTCGGCGGCCGCGTTGGACAGGTCGTCCAGCGGCAGGATGATCACGTGGTTGCGCACGCCGACGCGGCCGTTGTCGCGGCGGTAGCCCCAGAAGGTGGTGTTTTGGTCGATGATGGACATGGCTTGGTATTCGGTTCTCGGATGACTGAATCGCCTGGTCGGGCGTGAATGGCTGCGCGGGGGATCGATGCACTGTCCCGCGCGGATCGCCGCGCGGCGATGCCTTACCAGCGCTTGGTCTTGATGTTGTGCACGTGGGCGTGCTCGCCGGCCTTGATCGGCGCGACCACCTTGCCGATGTCGACGCCGTACTTGTAGACCGTGTCGTTCGGCGCCATGTCGCGCAGCGCGACCTTGTGGCCGATCGGGATCGGCTGGCGCGCGGTCACCGTGATGGTGCGGTCCTCATCCATGATCCAGGCGTTCAGCTCGGTGCCCGCCTCGATCCCTTCCACCACGGCCACGGCCACCGTGTCCTTGGCGTCGTGCAATACGACGTGAATCATCGTTGTGTCTCCTCTGTGGGTTGGTGCGTGCATCGGATCATAGGTGCTCAAAACATAAAGGTCAACCAACTCATCTATATGAATTAGATGTATATGGTTGTGCGCTCCGGCGCGTTCGTGCTCGCCAACCCTAACTTGCCTTTGAAATGAGAAGCGTTTGCTGTCGCACTGACGCAGCAGCCCGACCGTCCGAAGATCGGCTCGCGGAGCTTTCCCTGGCCGCGGCCGCCCGGCATCGAAGGGAGATCGGCCGCCCAACCTCCGCCTACCCGGGAGAGTCGGCCATGCGTCCGATCAGACTGCTGTTGGTGGCGTCGCTGCTGCTGAACCTCGCATTCGTCAGCGCCACCGTGATGGCGATCCACCGCCTTGGCGGCATCAGCTATCTCGCCTTCAAGCTCAAGCACCGCGACGATGGCTCGGGCTACAGCGCGGGGCGGCTGCAGCATCTGCGCTCGCTCGATGCCACGCTGCCCGCCGGCAAGATCGTGTTCGTCGGCGACTCGATCACCGAAGCCGGGGAATGGTCGGAGTTTCTCGGTCACGGCGATGTGGTCAATCGCGGCATCGGCGGCGATTCGACCGCGCGGATTCTCGACCGCATCGAATCCGTCGCCGGTACGCGGCCGTCCAAGCTGTTCCTGATGGCCGGCATCAACGACCTGGGCGCCTTCGACGAACGCGAGGTGTTCGACCGCTATCGGCAGATCGTCGACACGGTCAAGCGCGTGTCGCCCGGCACGCGGATCTATCTGCAGAGCACGCTGCCGGTCAACCGCGAGATCCGCGACACCGGCCGCGACAATGGCCGTGTCGCGCAGCTCAACGCGCTGCTGGCCGGACTGGCGGCCAGGGACGATCGCGTCGAGTGGATCGACGTCGGCCGCGCGCTGGCGGACCGCGACGGCAACCTGGACCGCGCGTACACCTATGACGGCGTGCATCTGAACGGCGCAGGCTATGCGCGCTGGAAGGCCGTGATCCTGCCGTATCTGCAGGGCACCAGCGTCGCCGTGCGATAGCGCTCCCCGCCTTCCGCGCCGATGCGATCGGCGAACACGGGCGGCGTGCCAGAACCGGCTTCTGGTATGTTGAGCGTCGCGTCTTGCGCCTGACAGCGTTCGACGCTTCCCCACTGCCCCGGATGAGCCCGGAGGAGTCCGCCATGTTCCAGGTGATCGCCCCTTGCCCCGCGTTGGCGCCCTACGTCAACGGCTACTGGTTCGTCCAGGATCTGGAGGGCATGTATGAAGGGCAGCCGATCGTGACCTGCCCTTACCCGGGCGCGGTGCTGTCGGTCAACTTCGGCCGTCCCAATGCGATGGAGGGCGGCCCCACCGTGCCCAAGGTCTCGCTGCTGGGTTTCCAGTCGGCCAGCCGCCGTTGGCGCTCGTGGTCGGACACGTATTTCGTCATGGCGATGCTCGGCGCCGTGGGATTGGCGCGGCTGTTTCCCGGCATTGGCGCGGACTGCAAGGATCGCCTGATGGACCTCGCGGGCTATCTGGGCGACGGGGCGGCCTGCGCGCTCGAGGCAGACCTCAGCGCGGCGTGGTCGCCGGGCCGGATCGCCCGCCAACTGGACGACTGGCTGCTGCGGCGCCTCGATGCCATCCGGGCGCCAATGGAACTGCCAACCCTCGCGGCAGCCCACGCGCTGTTGCGGCAAGGCCGGCAGGTGCAGGACATCGCCCGGCTGACCGCCGTCGATCGCCGCCAACTGCACCGATGGTTCGAGCGGCATCTCGGCCTCGGCCCCAAGCAGCTCATGGACCTGGAGCGGCTGCAGTCGAGCATCCAGGCCGTGCAACGCGGCGATGGGGACGCGCTGTCCGGCTACAGCGACCAAGCCCACCAGATCCGCAACTGGCGGCGACGGCTGGCCCAGACCCCAGGCGGCTACGCCCGCGCCGGACCATCGCCGCTTGCCGAACACTTCGGCGCGCAATCGACTGACGGCCCGGCCTTCTACCTCTGACGGCGCGGCGTCCGGCGTCCCAAACGTTCAATACGGCGCGTCCGCGCGGCGGCATCCTGCCGGTGGCACACGACAGGAGGTACGGATGGACGTTGATGAAATTGCGCTGGAACGATCGCTGGTCGACTACACCGACGGCGAGACGACCTTGGAGGGTTACGTGGCCCGGCCCACGCGCCTCGGGCCTTCCGCGCCGTGCGTGCTGCTGGCCCACGAGTGGAGCGGCCTGAGCGATCCCATCAAGTGCAGCGCGGACCGGCTGGCCGCATTGGGCTACGTCTGCTTCGCCGCCGACGTCTACGGCAAGGGGGTCCGCGGCGACCCGATGGGCGACAACTCGCGTCTGATGAATCCGATGCTCGCCAACCGTGCCCTGCTGAGGCAACGGCTGCTGGCGGGGCTCGATGCCGCCATGGCGCTCCCCGGCGTCGATCCGGCCCGCATCGCCGCGGTCGGCTACTGCTTCGGCGGCCTGTGCGCGCTCGACCTGGCGCGCGCGGCGCCGCCGAATCTGGTCGCCGCGATCAGCATTCATGGCGTGCTACAGCCGCCACGGGTCGACCGGCAAGGGCCGATTTCCGCAAGCGTGCTGCTGTTGCACGGGTGGGAGGACCCCGTCGCGCCGCCGGCCGATGTGCTGGCCATCGCCAGGGAACTGACCGACGCAGGGGCGGACTGGCAGTTGCACGCCTATGGGCACGCCCGCCATGCCTTCACCTTCGCCGGCGCGAACTTCCCGGAACGGGGGATCGTTTATGACCCGAGGGCCGACAGGCGCTCATGGGCGGCGATGAAGGGATTCCTGGCCGAGCAACTGGGGGCGTAAAGCTCACGGCCAGCCGTCTTCTTGTAACGCAAAAAAAAACAGCGGCGAATCCCTCCGGGCATTCGCCGCCGCATACTCCCGCACTGCCTTACTTCTGTTGCTGCTGCTTGCGCTCGCGCTGTTGGCCGCCTTGCTGCTGCTGGCCGCCCTTGCTTTGTTGCTGTTGTTGCTGCTGCTTGCTGCCGCTCTTTTGGCCTTGGCCTTGCTGTTGCTGAGTCATGATGGTCTCCGGATGTGCGGACATGACGTCCGGACCCGAATGGATGCATCGAGCGTGCCAGCGGACAGATTGGGCGTGATACCGACGTGAGGAGACCTATCGTCCGCAGCGCAGGCGTCATGCGCTTCGGCAAGGCAGTCGCTAAGGCAGTCGGTGTCGCAGAATCTGCACGAGGTATTGTCAATGCTGCAAACGAGCCTTGGCCCACCGCGGCTACCCCCCTTGCAGCGCCTCCGGCGACAGCGTGCCGAGCCAAGCCACCAGCGCCAGGATGGCCGTGGCGCAGCCGGTCTCCAGCCACAGGCTGCGGCGCAGCGCCGCTGCCGCCGAGCGCGCTTCGCCTGAAGCCAGCGCCGCTGCCAGGCGCGGGCTGAAGCGATAGCGGTTGAACGCGGCAAGCCCCAGCATCGCGCCGAACAGCGCGAGCTTCGCCAGCAGCAGCTGACCGTAACCGGTGGAGGCGATGCCGGCCAGCGACGGGCCGACGATCAGCCAGTAGTTGATGGCGCCGGTCAGCACCAGCGTGGCGACGACCAGCGTGCCGACGCGTGCAAACTCGCTGGCGGCGCGAGCGAGCATCGCCACCTCGGCCGTGGTGGCGCGGCGCACACCGGCGGCCATGCAGACGAAGGCGAGCAGCGCGCCGACCCAGGTACCTGCCGCAAGCAGATGCGCGATGTCGGCGCCCAGATGCACGTAGCGGCGGACTCCCTCGTCCATGGCGCCGTGGCCGGACCACGCCAGCGTGGCGAGCGCCACGGCCGCCGCGACGGTTGCACTGCCGAGACGAAGCGCGTGTGGCAGGCGACGGATGGAAAAGGCAAGCAACACGGCGAGCAGCGCCGCCATCCGCACGCTCCAGGCCAAGCCGAAGTCGGTCGCGGTCAGCACCATGCCGACGGTTTCCCGGTCCAGCAGTGCGTATTGCGCGACGCCCGACAGCGCCTTGGCCATCAGCAGCAAATTGCCGACGGACAGAAGCAGGCCCGCGATCGCGCCACCGACTGCCGCGTACCGCACCGATGTGGCGAAGCGCGATTGCCGCTCGTCTCCGCGCAGCCCGTGCACGACAAAAAACGGCAGCCCGAACACCAGCATCAGGTCCAGGTACAGCGCAAACCGCAGCAGGACGGTCGGCCAGTCCGGCGGCATCGGCTCACTTCACCTGGAACGAGATCCTGCCGCTGACCGGGTGCGTGTCGGACGCGACGGCACGCCATTCCAGACGGTAGCTGCCCGGCGACAGCGGCTTTGCGGGCGTGACAACCAGCGTCCTGGGGTCGTCGCCCGGCGCCACGGTCGCCGCGATCTTCATCGGACCATGGTCGCCCATGCCCGGCATGCCTATCATCAGCAGATTGGCGCCGGAAAACTGCTTGACCAGAGCTTCCGAGAACCGCAGCTCGATCCGCTCCGGCGCCGACACCTGCGCGTGATCGGCCGGCGTCGAGGACAACAGCTTCGGATGCGCGAACGCGGTCTGGCCGATCAGCAGGGCCGCACCGAGCGACAGCAGTTGGATGGTCTTGCGGATAGCGCGCATGGCAGCCCTCCAGAAAGTCTGGCAATCACGAAAACCCGGCTCAGAACCACACGCGCACGCCGGCGACAAAGCGCGTCTCGCCGCTGCGGCCGCCGGACGCGCGGACCATGTCCGCCGTATTGCCGAACGTCTGGTAGCGCTCGACGCCGATATACGGCGCGAACTGGCGGCTGAACTCATAGCGTAGCCGCACGCCAACCGCGCCGTTGGACAGGCCGCTGCCGACGCCGACCTCGCGGTCGTTCTTGCCGTAGACATTGGCCTCGATGCGCGGCTGCAGGATCAGGCGCTGCGTGATCAGCAACTCGTACTCGGCGGACAGCCGCAGCGCCGTCCGCCCTTCGGTGCCGAGGTAGCCGGTGGCGTCGACCTCGAACCAGTAGGGCGCCAGCCCCTGTACGCCGAACGCGAGCCAGTTGCGCGCGGGACGGCCGTGGCCGGCGTCGTTGCGGATACCGAGCTGGGTGTCCCAGTAGCTCGCGATCGCGTGGCCCCACAGCAGTTCGGTGCGGGCCTCGTGGACCCTGCCGCGTTCGACCTCGCCCTCGGCCTTGATCACCAGCCGGTCGTAGGTATTGCCGAACCACGCCTGTGCCTCGTACGCGGCGGCGTCGGTGTCGCTGCCGCGGGCCCATTCGAGGCGGTCCACCAGCACCGAGCCGAACAGGTGCTCGTCCGCCATATGCAGTTGGCGATGGGGACCGAGCGCGTACTGCCCGACGCCGAGACGATGGCCGCCGGAGTAGGCGTGCGGATCGCGCGCGTCGGGCGGAGCGCTGCCGCCCTGCATCTTCATGTCGCCGTGGTCCATCGCCGGTTGCGGGGCGCTGGCGGGCGGCATGGCTTGTCCGTTGCCGTGGACGCCGTGGTCCATCGATTGCGCAGTGCCGTGGTCCATGTGGTGCATCGCGCCATGGTCCGGGCCCGGCTTGTCGGCGGGCGCGGCAGCGGCTTCGGCGGGCTTGCCGGCCGCAGGCTGTGCCGCGGCCGGTTGATGGTGATGCCCGTGGTGGTCGTTGCGCCCGTGCTGCTGCTGATGCTGCTGCTGGTGCTGGTGCTGGTGCTGGTGCTGGTGCTGGTGATGATCACCGTGATCGTGCTGGTGCGGCTGCTGTGCCAATGCGGCGCTGGCGCCGGCGGACGCGAGCAGGAAGGCTGCAAGTGTTTTCGAAGGCATGGCTCGGGCTCCGTGCGTCTTGGAATTCGGATGAAAGCTCGGGCCCGTCAGGCCACCAGCACTTCGCGGAACATGCCGGCGTCCATATGCATCATCAGATGGCAATGCCACGCCCAGCGTCCGAGCGCATCGGCCGTGACAAGGAAGCTGATGCGCTGGGCCGGCTGCACCGGAATCGTGTGCCGCCGCGCCTGGAACGAGCCGTCCGGCGCCTCCAGTTCGCTCCACATGCCGTGCAGATGCATCGGGTGGGTCATCATCGTGTCGTTGTGCAAGATCACGCGAAGCCGCTCGCCGTGGCGGAAATACACCGGCGTCGACTTGCCGAACTCCAGCCCATCGAACGACCAGGTGTAGCGCTCCATATTGCCGGTCAGGTGCAGCTCGACCTCGCGGCCCGCGCCGCGCGGGTCCATCGGACCGCCGACCGTGCGCATGTCGGCCAGCGTCAGCACGCGGCGTCCGTTGTTGCGCAGGCCGATGCCGGGGTCGTCCAGATTGGTGCGCGCCATGTCGACCCGCATATCGGTGCTCGGGCCGTATTCGGTGCGCGCATGACGGGCGGTCTTGCTGGGAACCTTCAGCGAACCGTCGACCGGCATCGCGGCCATCGCATGCTGGCTGTGGTCCATCGCCATGCCGCCATGTTGCGTGCCATGCATGCCATGCATCGCGTGCGCGCCGTGCATGGCACCGTGATCGTGAGCGCCGCCATGGCTTCCGTGGGCCATCGCCCCCATGTCGCCCATCATGTCGGTCATGGTCAGCCATTCGGCCTTGTCCAGCGCGGGCACGGCGGCCTGCAGCCCTTCGCGCGTCGCCAGCGTGCCGCGCGCGTAGCCGGTGCGGTCCATCGACTGCGAGAAGATCGTGTAGGCCTCGTCGCGCGGCTCGACGATGACATCGCAGGTCTCTCCGGGGCCGAAGCGGAATTCGTCGACCGTCACCGGCTCGATGTTCTGGCCGTCGACCTGCACGACCCTGAGCTTCAGCCCGGGAATGCGCACGTCATAGAAGGAATTGCCGCTGCCATTGATGAAGCGCAGGCGGACCTTGTCGCCCGGCTTGAACAGGCCGGTCCAGTTGCCGGCCGGGGTCACGCCGTTGGTCAGATAGGTCAGCGTATGCGCGGACAGGTCGGCCAGATCGGTCGGGCTCATCCGCATCTGGTTCCACATGCGGCGCTTGTCGACAGCGGCCTTGACGCCGTCGTTGGCGATATCGCGGAAGAAGTCGACGACGGTGGGCTGGTTGTAATTGTAGTAGTCGCTCTGCGTCTTCAGCTTGGACAGCACGCGCATGCCGTCCTCGTCGGTCCAGTCGGACAGCAGCACGGTATGGTCGCGGTCCGCCCGGATCGGGTCGTCGTCGCCGTCGATGATCAGGCCGCCGTAGACGCCGGTCATCTCCTGGAAGCCCGAGTGCGAGTGGTACCAGTAGCTCCCGCTCTGCACGACCTTGAAGCGGTAGGTGAAACTCTCGCCCGGGGCGATGCCGGGAAAGCTGATGCCGGGCACGCCGTCCATCTCGAACGGCAGGATGATGCCGTGCCAGTGGATCGAGGTCGGCTCGCGCAGCCGGTTGGTGACGCGAATGGTCACCGTATCGCCCTTGCGCCAGCGCAGCGTCGGCCCCGGCAGCATGCCGTTGATCGTGTGGGCGATGGCCGGCTTGCCGGTGAAGTTGACCACCGCCTCCTCGATGACCAGGTCGAACTCGGTGCCGGAGAGCACCGGCGCGCTGCCGCTGCCCGCGCGCCGCGGGCGGTCCGCTTGCTGGGCCCAGCCTGCGCCGGACACGCCGGACAGTGCACCGAGCACGCCCCCCGCCACCAGTCCCTGCACGAAACGCCGGCGGGACAGATGGGGCGGCAGGGCCAGGGTGGTCGGGGCAATGCGTGGCATGGAAGCGGTCCTCGTTTTCTATCGTTGTCTATCGTGATCTATCGCGTCGCCAGCATAAGGACACGGCAGTAACCGCCCAATTACCCCGACATTACATTCCGGTAAGGTTGGCGTCATGTTGTGAGCGTGGCCCTACACTATCGCGACAGTCGCGCCGGACGCCGATGGCGGGCCGGAGCAAAAGCGGAAGCGACCGGGAAGCGGGAAAGCGGGAAGCGGGAAAGCGGGAAGCGGGACAGCAGGAAAGCGCCGATGAAATTGCTGGTAGTCGAAGACGAGGCCAAGACCGGGGAATACCTGCGGCAGGGCCTGACCGAGGCGGGGTTCGTGGTGGACCTGGCCGCCACCGGCCTGGACGGCCAGCATCTGGCCATGACCGAACCGTACGATCTGATCGTGCTCGACGTGATGCTGCCCGACGTCGACGGCTGGCGCATCGTGCAGACGCTGCGCGCCGCCGGCAACCGCGTGCCGGTGCTGTTCCTGACGGCACGCGACAGCGTCGCCGATCGCGTCAAGGGGCTGGAGCTCGGCGCCGACGACTATCTGGTCAAACCGTTTGCCTTCGCCGAACTGCTGGCCCGCGTCCGCACGCTGCTGCGCCGCGGCGCCACGCAGGTGGCGATGGACCGCATCCAGATCGCCGACCTGGTACTCGACCTGGCCCGCCGCCGCGCCACCCGTGCCGGGCGGCGCATCGTGCTGACCAACAAGGAATTCTCGCTGCTGGAGCTGCTGGCGCGCCGGCGCGGCGAGGTGCTGCCGCGCTCGCTGATCGCCTCGCAGGTCTGGGACATGAACTTCGACAGCGACAGCAACGTGATCGACGTCGCGATCCGCCGCCTGCGCGCCAAGATCGACGACGACTTCGACATCAAGCTGATCCAGACCGTGCGCGGCATGGGCTACGTGCTCGAAAATCCGGAGGACGCCGACTGATGCCGCGCCTCTCGCTGACGGCCCGGCTGACCGCGCTGTTCTCGCTGACCTCCGCCTGCGTGCTGTTGGGTCTCGGGTGGCTGATCTTCTCGGCGATGGACCGGCACTTTGCCGATCAGGACTACGCGCTGCTCGGGGACAATCTGCGGATGGTCGAGCGGATCGTGACGACGGGCCCATCCGACGGCATCGCCGCGCGGCTGGCCGACGCGCAGAAGCACCACGGCGGCCTGCTGATCCATGTGCAGGGCGATCGAAGCGCGCCGCTGTTTGCGAGCCCCGGCTTCGATTTCCGTGCGGCGCTGGATGCGGCGATGCGGCCCGGTGCGGACGGCGATGCGCTCGAATGGCGGCAGAACGGCCAGCTCTATCGCGGCATGGTCCGCACCCTGCGCGAATCCGGCACGGGCGAACCGCTGCGCATGCTGGTCGGCATGGACACCGAGATCCACGATCACTTCATTCACGCATTCCGCCAGTCGCTGGTGTTCTATATCGCGCTTGCCGCGCTGGCCAGCGGCGTGCTCGGCTGGTGGGCCGCGCGCCGCGGCCTGTCGCCGCTGCGCACCATGGCCTCGCGCGCGCAGACCGTGACGGGCAGCAAGCTGTCCGAACGGATGCCGGTCGAAGCGGTGCCGGTCGAGATGGCCGATCTGGCGGCCAACCTGAACGCGATGCTGGCTCGGCTGCAGGACGATTTCCGCCGCCTGTCCGAGTTCTCCTCGGACCTGGCGCACGAGCTGCGCACGCCGATCACCAATCTGATGACGCAGACCCAGGTCGCGCTGTCGCAGCCGCGCGATGCCGGCAATTACCGCGACATCCTGGCGTCGAACGCCGAGGAACTGCAGCGCCTCGCCCGCATGGTGTCGGACATGCTGTATCTGGCCAAGATGGAACACGGGCTCGACCTGCCGAATACCGAGGCGATCCGCATCGCCGACGAGGTGCGCGCGCTGTTCGACTTCTACGAGGCGCTGGCCGAGGACAAGGCGGTGCGGCTGGACCTGCAAGGCGACGGCCGCATCCAGGGCGACCGGCTGATGCTGCGGCGGGCGCTGAGCAATCTGATTTCCAACGCGCTGCGCTATACGCCGCCCGGCGGCCGCATCGTCGTCGCGGTGGCCGACGCCGGCGAACACGTCGAGGTCGCGGTGGAAAACGATGGCACCGAGATCGACCCCGCCCTGCTGCCTTCGATCTTCGACCGCTTCTCTCGCGGGGATAAATCGCGCACCAGGCCCGAATCGGACAGCGTGGGGTTGGGGCTGTCGATCACCAAGGCCATCATGCTGGCGCATGGCGGGGATATCGCGGTGCGGTCTCAGCAGGGCAAGACGCGCTTTGGTCTGAGGTTTCCGAAGCGGGCAGATTGAAAGGCAGAAAAACGTTGGGGGCAATCGTTGGCCGATCGGTCCGCTCCTCCGGTCCGTCTAGTCCAAGAAGGGATGGCGTCGAACTGCAAAGGCGGACCCGCCTTGATGTGCGTGGGTTATTGCAAGGCATTCATGATCCCTAGCGCCACAACTTCAGATGCAGCCGAGTTCTGCCCGCGATCATCATCCAGTGGTTAGCAAATTGCACTCCTCACTCGCGCGGCGATTGACTAGGCCGTACTAACAGCCAGCAGCTTGCCTTGCCACCAATTACGGGACTTCCTTTGCAAATCGACCGCTGCCCCTCTCCACGTCACTGGCCTCTGTCACCGCTTGCCGTTGACCACGAAAGCCGGGCCATAGGGATTTATGACGTCAAGCAAAGTGCGTCCCAGAGTAGCAGAACCACTGCTACACACATGCGGGCTCCAGCCAATGGAGTGATTTTCCAAACGTATGGTAGAGGTCCTGGCTATAAACCTGTTGCTCTACGCGGCATTCTGCTTTACCGACTCCTAGACGCCCGGAGCAGCGCACTGTCGCCGTTGAAGCAAGTCAGCAGAGGGCTTTCGATCGCGGCAAACGGCGGGAGGCAGCGGAACCATGCCTGCGGGCCAGGTCTTGAAACGGGTATCCTTGTAGGCATAGCCGAGCGTCAGAGTTCTTCAAGTCAGAAAAAATGAATAACGTGGATAAGATCAAAGAGATGCTGCAGCAGCTGCGCGCTGCAATCTATACCACTGTGCGGATAGCTCCAGCATGCATTCAGTTTGTTGGCCAGCCGCACCATTATTATTCGGAGCGCTCCCGCGATCCGGATCAACGACTGAAAGAGGCCGCTTCGCTATTGGCTTGGTTAGCGCTCGTCCTTGCGCTTTTCCAGTATTTCGTTATCACATCAGTGAACGAAATCAAAAACCCCACAGCTTATGCTGCCGGCTCGCTATTCTTTAATGTGGTGCATCTGATTGTCATGGCGGGCGCCTTCGCAATCCCATCTAAGATGGCGGAGCGCTCAACACCGTTTCTCACACATCTTGCGAACGCGCTATGCGCGACAGCGGTACTGTTGCCGACCGCCTTCCTCACACTGTCTTGGGCCCGGATACGCGTGCAGTCCGTGCTGGATCCCAGCTTTGCCTCGAACGCGAATCACTGGGGCAACTTTATTGTGCTCCTCGGCTATTTTTGGATGGCCTATCACGTGTACCGAGGCCTACGATCTAATATCCAGGCATCACGAGGGCGGTCAGTGATTGCGACACTAGTAGGGCTGCTAGTCGTTTTGATCGCGACGCAAGCTCTCATAGCTGCCAACGAGGCTATTGTGGTGCAGGCTGTAACACGTTAAGCACTCCAATCGATAAAGCCCCACGCCGTGCAAAACGCCGCATCTTCAAGGTGCCTCATATCTATTGCACGGCTGCCCGCGATTGAACCAAAACAACGCGAAATAAGCGCGCTCAATCTAGTGCACAAGCCTTCCCGGCCATGTATCGTCTTAATCTTGGACTCGACGGGCGCTAGAGTTCGCGAGGGCGTCAGCTGCTGACCAAGCCATTTCGATGTCGCTTGGCATTCTCGCGTACCAAGCCGGGAATTTGAGCTGTTCTGCTATCTCCAGGTCGAGCTTGGCTCAACCCCAAGCGACACGTATCGCTGTTGTCGGAACCAGAGTGCCCACCTCTCTCTTGAAATTTAGCGCCTTCGCGCCCCCAACTTGGCCTTTGCAGCAATGACTGCTGCATCAAAGTCGAGTAACGGGGCGCGCTGCCAGTTGGCGGCGCCTACCGTCTTCAAGCCTGACTAACTATTGGCGGCGCCGGACTAACTAACCGAATTCACCACTTTCGTAGACTAGGCGGGCGATCCGCTTACTCCACCGTCACCGACTTCGCCAGATTGCGCGGCTTGTCGACGTCGGTGCCGCGCGCGCAGGCCGTGTGATACGCCAGCAATTGCAGCGGCACGACATGCAGGATGGGCGACAGGTCGCCGTAGTGCTCGGGCAGGCGGATCACCTGGATGCCGTCGGTCGACGTGATGTGCGTGTCCGCGTCGGCGAACACGTAGAGCCGGCCGCCGCGGGCGCGCACTTCCTGGATGTTCGACTTCAGCTTCTCCAGCAGCGCGTCGTTCGGCGCCACCGTGACCACCGGCATGGCCTCGGTCACCAGCGCGAGCGGCCCGTGCTTGAGCTCGCCGGCCGGATAGGCCTCGGCGTGGATATACGAGATTTCCTTCAGCTTCAGCGCGCCTTCCAGCGCGATCGGGTAGTGCAGGCCGCGGCCGAGGAACAGTGCGTTTTCGCGGCGGGCGAAGTCTTCGGACCAGGCGATGATCTGCGGCTCCAGCGCCAGCACGCCGTGCAGCGCGGCGGGCAGGTGGCGCAGGTTCGCCAGCGCCCTGCCCTGGCTTTCCTCCGACAGCGTGCCGCGCAGCTTGGCCAGCGCCAGCGTCAGCATGTACAGCGCAGCCAGCTGCGTGGTGAAGGCCTTGGTCGAGGCGACGCCGATCTCGGTGCCGGCGCGGGTGATGAAACGCAGCTCGGTTTCGCGGACCATCGCGCTGCTGGCGACGTTGCAGATGCACAGCGTGTGCTCGTGGCCCAGTCCCTTGGCATGGCGCAGCGCGGCCAGCGTGTCGGCGGTCTCGCCCGATTGCGAGATCACGACCACCAGCTGGCGTGGGTTCGGCACCGTTTCGCGGTAGCGGTATTCGCTGGCGACCTCGACCTGGGTCGGGATGCGGGCGATCGCCTCGAGCCAGTACTTGGCGGTGCAGCCCGAGTAGTAGCTAGTGCCGCAGGCCAGGATCAGCACGCTGTCGATATTGGCGAACACCTGCGCGGCGCGTTCGCCGAACTGGCTCGGTTCGATGCTTTCGATGCCTTCGAGCGTGTCGGCCAGCGCGCGCGGCTGCTCGAAGATTTCCTTCTGCATGAAATGCCGGTACGGGCCCAGATCGACGGCCGCCGCATGGGCTTCGACCACGCGCACCTCGCGCTCGACCGGCTCGTCGTCGAGGTCGTGGATCGTGATCGCGTCGCGCCGCACCTCGACCACGTCGCCCTCTTCCAGGTAGATCACGCGGTTGGCGGTACCGGCGACGGCCAGTGCGTCCGAGGCGAGGAAGGCCTCGCCTTCGCCCAGCGCCGCGACCAGCGGCGAGCCGGCGCGCGCGCCGACCACGACGTCCGGCTGGTCCTTGGCGACCACGGCAATGGCGTAGGCGCCGTGCAGGCGCTTGGTGATCGCGCGCACTGAGGCGAACAGGTCGCCGCGCGTGGCGCTGCTCGGATAGGTGTAGGCCTGGTGCACCAGATGCGCGACCACTTCGGTATCGGTCTGCGAATCGAAGCCGTAGCCAGCGGCGCGCAGTTCGTCGCGCAGCGGCTCGTAGTTCTCGATGATGCCGTTGTGCACCAGCGCGATGGTCTCGCCCGAGAAGTGCGGGTGCGCGTTGATGGTGTCGGGCTTGCCGTGCGTGGCCCAGCGCGTGTGGGCAACGCCGATCGTGCCGGACAGGCCGGAGCCGCGCGTCTGCTCGTCCAGGTCCGCCACCCGCGACACAGTGCGGGCGCGCTCGAGCGTGTCTTCGCGGACCACCGCCACGCCGCAGGAGTCATAGCCGCGGTATTCCAGGCGGCGCAGGCCTTCGATCAGAACCGGAACGATATTGCGCGTCGAGACCGCGCCGACGATGCCACACATGTTGCTCTCCCTGGGTGCCGCGGCTCGTGACCGCCTGCGTTGATGCTTTGTTCGATGTCCCGGATGGCTGGGCGCTTATGCCGCCCGCCCCCGGCCTGGCGCGCCGGCCAGCGCGGTGCGCCTATCTTACTTCGTGCCCTGCCTGGGCTGCTTGACCGGCCGCTGCCAGCCGGGGACGGTCATCTGCTTGGCCCGCGACAGCGTCAGCTGGTCGGCCGGCGCTTCCTTGGTCAGCGTGGTGCCGGCGCCCAGCGTGGCGCCGCGCCGCACCGTGACCGGCGCGACCAGCTGCGAGTCCGAGCCGATGAAGACGTCGTCCTCGATGACCGTGCGGTGCTTGTTGACGCCGTCGTAGTTGCAGGTGATCGTGCCGGCGCCGATGTTGACGCGCGAGCCGACCGTGGCGTCGCCGACGTAGGCCAGATGGTTGGCCTTGCTGTGCGCGGCGATCTGGCTGTTCTTGACCTCGACGAAGTTGCCGATATGGACGTCCTCGCCCAGTTCGGTGCCTGGGCGCAGACGGGCATAGGGCCCGATCCGGCCGTCGGCGCCGACCTGCGCCTGCTCCAGATAGCAGAACGCCAGCACCCGTGCCCCGGAACCGATGCGGCTATCGCGGATCACACAGTGAGGACCGATCTGCACGCCGTCTTCCAGGTGAACTTGTCCTTCGAACACGCACCCCACGTCGATCGTGACGTCTCGGCCACATGTCAGTTCGCCCCGGATATCGATCCGGGCCGGGTCGAGCACGGTCACGCCGGCTTCCAGCAGCCGCATCGCCTGATTGCGCTGATGCAGGCGCTCGAGTTCGGCCAGTTGCACCTTGCTGTTGACGCCCAGCGTCTCCCACAGCGCGCCGGGCTGGGCGGACACGACCTCGACGCCATCGGCGACGGCGCGCTCGACGGTATCGGTGAGGTAGTACTCACCTTGCGCGTTATCGTTGCGCAGCGTGGACAGCCACTCGGTCAGCTTCGCGGTCGGGCAGACCACGATGCCGGTGTTGATTTCGCGGATCGCGCGTTCGGCCTCGCTGGCGTCCTTCTGCTCGACGATGCGGGCGATGCTGCCGGCGGCGTCCCGAACGATGCGGCCGTAGCCGGTCGGATCGTCCATCTCGACCGTCAGGATGCCGAAACGGTCCTTGCCGGCGGCTTCCACCAAACGGGCCAGCGTATCGGCCCGGGTCAGCGGCACGTCGCCGTACAGCACCAGCGTCGGCTGGGCCGGATCGAGCAGCGGCAGCGCCTGCATCACCGCGTGGCCGGTGCCCAGTTGCTGAGCCTGCAGCGCGAAGGCGACATCGGGGGCGGCGACCGCGGCCTGGACCCGCTCGGCGCCATGGCCCACGACCACCACCAGCCGCGTCGGCGACAGCGTACGCGCGGTATCGATCACATGAGCAAGCAGAGGCCGGCCGGCCAGCGGATGCAGCACCTTCGGCAAATCGGAATGCATCCGTTTGCCCATGCCGGCGGCGAGAATGACGATGTTCACGAGGAGGTTCCTAAGTGAGTGCGCCCGAATTGAGATCCGGATCGGAAAGACGCGCGACCAGCCCCGACGTGACAGCCGGGCATTGGCGCAACTGGCAGACGCCTGGCCGTTTATCGGCTGCGTTTCGTCCTGGACGGGCGGATGCGGAGGCCGTCGCCGGCACCCCGCCATCGCCCGCAAACCGTTGCCAGACCTTGCCTGGCGGGCGACGGCGAGCTGCCGTCGGCGCGTCCGGCGATTCTAGCATGGGGGGTATCCGCCGCTTGACGGCTGTTGCGCAAATTCACAATGTGCGGTGGCGCGAACTGATCGCGGCGGGGATGCTGGTGTTGCTGACCGCCTGCAATGCGATGAAGCTCGGCTACCAGCAGGGCGACCACCTCGCCTACTGGTGGATCGACAACTATGTCGACGTCTCCGACGACCAGGAACCGCAGACGCGCGACGCGATCGCCCGTTTCTTCGCCTGGCACCGGCGCGAGCAGTTGCCGGAGATCGCCGCCTTGCTGCAGCGCGCCAAGAGCGAGGTCCAGGGGCCGGTCACCGAGGCGCAGCTGGAGCGCGTGCGCGACGACACGCAGCGCATGGCGCGCGTCGCCTTCGACCATGCGATTCCGGATGTCGCCGATCTGCTGTTGACGCTGACGCCGGACCAGATCAAGCGGATGGAACGCAAGTTCGCCGACGGCAACGAAAAGTACCGCAAGAAATTCCTGCGCGGCAGCCCCGAAGACCGGCTCGAGGCGCGCTACGACAAGGTGATGGAGTGGGCTACGCTGATCTACGGCCGCTTCTCGCGCGAGCAGCAGGAAGCGATCCGTGCCGCGCTTCGCCCGGTGGTCGACAACGCCGAGTCGCGCTTCGGCGAACGGGTCAAGCGCCAACAGGCCTGGCTGGCGCTGGTTCGGCAGGTTCAGGCCGAACATCCGCCCAAGGCGCGCGTGATCGCGCTGCTGCAGCGCTTCGGCGACCAGTGGCAGGCGCCGCCGACGCGCGAACGCCGCGTCAGCTACGAGGCCAATACCGAGGCCGGACTGACGGTGGCGGCGCGGATCGCCAACATGACGACGCCGGAGCAGAAGCGCCACGCGGTCGAGCGCTTCCAGAAGTGGATCGAGGATACGCGGTCGCTGATGCGCGAAGAGCCGCGGCAACCGGCCATCGCGCCGTCGCGCGCCGCGAACTGAGACGGCGGGCAAGGAAAAGCCGAAGAGCGCGGAAGGCGGGCGGGAGAAGAGCCGGAGGAGCGCTGAATGAACCGGCGCCAGGGCGCCGATGCCTTATTCGGCCGCCGACGCGGCCGCCGCAGTGGCGGTCCCCGCCGCCGCGCCTTCGGGCTTCGTGTCCCGCCCCCCCGGCCTCTCGAAGCGGACGAATTCCATCCGGTTCTCGGCGCTGCCGCCGGCGAACACCAGCGGCTGCTGCGAGAATGTCGAGTCGCCGAACAGCGAGGCCTCGTCGACCTTGGCCAGGCCGGTCGCCAGGCCGTTGAAGTCGAACAGCTCGGTATCGGCAAGATGCGACGGCACCACGTTTTTCAGCGCCGAGAAGATGTTGTCGATGCGGCCCGGGTTCTGCCGTTCCCACTCGAGCAGCATCTCCTTGACCTTCTTGCGCTGCAGGTTCTCCTGCGAGCCGCACAGGTTGCACGGGATGATCGGGAATTCCATCGCGCGCGCATAGGCGGCGATGTCCTTCTCCGAGCAATAGGCCAGCGGGCGGATCACGATGTGCTGGCCGTCGTCGGTGGCCAGCTTCGGCGGCATCGCCTTCATCTTGCCGCCGAAGAACATGTTCAGGAAAAAGGTCTGGACGATGTCGTCGCGGTGGTGGCCCAGCGCGATCTTGTTGGCGCCCAGTTCCTTCGCGGTCCGGTAGATCACGCCCCGGCGCAGCCGCGAACACAGCGAGCAGGTGGTCTTGCCCTCGGGCACCTTCTCCTTGACGATCGAATAGGTGTCGGCCTCGACGATCACGTACTGCACGCCGATGCCATCGAGGTAGCGCGGCAGCACGTCCTCGGGGAAGCCCGGCTGCTTCTGATCGAGGTTCATCGCGATCAGCTTGAAGTCGATCGGTGCCCGCTTCTGCAGCGCCATCAGCACCGACAGCATCGTGTACGAGTCCTTGCCGCCCGACAGGCAGACCAGCACCGTATCGCCGTCCTCGATCATCTTGAAGTCGCCGATCGCGCGGCCCGTCTGCGATTGCAGATAGGTCTCGAGGCGGTAGAAGTTCTTGGAATGGGTGGTTTCGGTCATGGCGGGAGGGCTATTGCCGGCACTGTGGGGGGGCCGGCCTTACGGCAAAGAACGCCATTCTAGCGGGTATCAGGGGAAGGGGCTGCAGCCGGAAGCGGCGCGCCTTTGGCGCTGCCGGACAGGACTAGGCGGTCGGTTCCTTCCCGTCTTGCAGGCGAAGCGCCGCGAGCAACGGAGTGATCTGCGCAGCAATCGCGGGGAGATCGCGTTTCACCGTCAGCCATACCGCTTGAAGATCTACCTTGAAATAGCCGTGGGCAAGCACGTTTCGCATTTCGTATGCCGCGGCGAAAGGGACATCCGGATTCGCCCGGACATATTCCGGGTAATGACGATCAATGTTGCGGCACGCTTCGCCAACGATTTCGATGTTCCGGATGACGGCGTCCTGCACCAGGCGATTGCGCAGAAACTCCGACTCGTCCATGCACGCCACATACAAATCCACCTGCTTGACCGCGTCGAGCATATGGCCGAGATATTCAATCAGCCTGCGACGGTCTCGGCTCATACGGGGACCGCTTCATTGACGACCTCATCCCGAAACTGGTCCGGCAAGGCGTTGGGCGTCACGACGTCTACCGGAACGCCCAGCAGGCGGCGCAACTCGAGCCGCATGGCCCCGATATCGAGCAAGCTTGTCTCCGGCGTAGGATCGATCAGGATATCGAGATCGCTGGCCGCCGTATCGGATCCATGCAGCACGCTGCCGAACACCCGGGGGTTGGAGCCGTGATGGCGCTCGATGATGTTTCGGATCGCAGCGCGATGCGCTTGAAATGCCTTCGAGGGTCGCATGGCTCACCAATCTGCTAAGAGTGGGACTTCTCGGCAAATGATATGGGAAGCACGCCGGAGAGCAATAGGACAACCTCCCTGGTTTCGGTACCGGCCATCTGGCCACGTCGTCAGGCGCTATTCCGACTTGATATGAAACACCTCGACGCCGACCGAATCGCAGTCCGGGTACACGTCCGGCTTCTCGGTCGATACGCGCACCGCGCGCACCTTGGGGTGGCGCAGCATCGCGCGGGCGACGTCGTCGCACAGCGTTTCCTGCAGATGGACATGGCCCAGCGCCATGCGTTCGGCAACGGTATTGCGCATGAAGTCGTAGTCGACGACCTCGTGCAGCTTGTCGTCGTGCGGCGTGCTTTCCGCCAGCGGCACGTACAGGTCGATATTGATCAGCACGCGCTGTTCGCCCTTCTTCTCGAACTCGTGCACGCCGATGTTGATCTGCACTTCGTAGTTGCGCAGGAACATGCGGCGGCAGTCTTGCAGGCTGGGATGGGAAAGAGCGGCGGACATGGCGGCGTGGGAGAGAAAGGGCAGAGAGGAGAAAGCCGGGAACCGGCAAAGGCCGCCGATGGTACAGGCGGCGCCGGCTCCGGGGAAGTCATTCGGTCAGGAACATCACGTCGCGCGCCAGCGGCATCAGGTGCTGGCCGCCGTCCACATATAGCGTCGTGCCGGTGACCGCGCGCGCCTCGGCGAGATAGGCCACCGCCTGGGCGATATCGTCGGGCGTCGACGACTGGCCCAGCGGCGTCATCCGGTGCGCGCGCTTGAAGCCGCCGCCGGACTGGTCGCCGGACACCAGCGTGATGCCCGGCGCCACGCCGACCACACGCAGCCGCGGCGCCAGCGCCTGGGCCAGCTGCATCGTTGCGGTCTGCAGCGCGGCCTTGGACAGCGTGTACGACAGGAAGTCCGGGTTCAGGTTGTCGAGCTTCTGGTCCAGCAGATTGATCACGACGCCGCGCGCATCGTCCGGCAGCGCCCGGTGCAACTCGCGCGACAGCAGCAGCGGCGCGGCGACATTGGTACGCATATGCGTGTCGAGCGAGCCGTAGGAGAAGCTGGTGGCGACGTCGTACTGGAACAGCGAGGCGTTGTTGACCAGGCAGGTCGGCGTGCCGATGGCGGCGGTGCAGGCGGCGATCAGCCCGCCAGTCGCGGCCTCGTCGGCGAGGTCCGCCTGCAGCACCGCGGCGCGGCGGCCCAGCGCGCGGATCTGGCCGGCGACCTCTTCGGCCTCGTCGCGCGAGCGATGGCAGTGCACGGCGATATCCCAGCCTCGCGCCGCCAGCTCCAGCGCAATGGCGCGGCCGATGCGGCGGGCGCCGCCGGTCACCAGCGCAATGCCGCGGCCATTGCCGGGCACGGCCGCCTGCGTCGACGAAGCCGCGGACGAAGCGGGCGCGGCGCCGGAAGAAGTGAAATCTGGCATTGCTACAATCGCGGGATGCAGAAAACCGGTAGTTTACCCCTTCCCTCCGCGGACGCGCTCGACGCCTCCACGGCATTGGCCACGCGCATCGGCGAGGCGATCGACGCCGCGCAAGGCTGGCTGGGCTTCGACCGCTATATGGCGATGGCGCTCTACACGCCCGGGCTCGGGTACTACAGCGGCGGTGCGGCCAAGTTCGGCCGCGACGTGCGCGACGGCAGCGACTTCATCACCGCCCCCGAGCTGACCCCGTTCTTCGCCCGCACGCTGGCGCGCCAGCTGGCCCAATGGCTCCAACTCGGCCTGGACGAGGTGATGGAATTCGGCGCCGGCACCGGCCGGCTGGCGGCGGATCTGCTGCTGGCGCTCGAAGACGAAGGCCAACTGCCCTCGCGCTACTGGATCGTCGAGCTGTCCGGCGAACTGCGCGCCCGCCAGCAGGCCACGCTGGCCGCGCGCGCCCCGCATCTGGCCGCCCGCGTGCAGTGGCTCGACGCGCTGCCGGCGCGCTTCGAGGGCGTAGCGATCGGCAACGAGGTCCTCGATGCGATGCCGGTGCGGCTCTACGCGCGGGTGGGCGGTGTCTGGCATGAGCGCGGGGTCGCGCGCAACGATGGCGGCGAGCATGGTAACGATGCGCCCTTCCGCTTCGCCGACCGGCCGCTGGGCGCGGCCGACGTGCCCGCCGCCGTCGCGGCGATTCCCGGCGACCACGACGTCGTCACCGAGACCCATGCCGAGGGCGAGGGCTTCGTCCGCTCGCTCGGCGCGATGCTGACGCGCGGCGCGGCGCTGCTGATCGACTACGGCTTCCCGGCCAGCGAGTACTACCATCCGCAGCGCACCGGCGGCACGCTGATGTGCCACTACCGCCATCACGCCCATCCCGATCCGTTTCTCTATCCGGGGCTGCAGGACATCACTGCCCACGTCAACTTCAGCGGCATCGCGCAGGCCGCGGTCGACGCCGGGCTCGAGGTCGCGGGCTTTGCCTCGCAGGCGCGCCTGCTGATGAACGCCGGCATCACGGAACTGCTGATGTCGCTGGACCCGAACGATGCGCGCAGCTTCCTGCCGGCCGCCAACGCGGTGCAGAAGCTGCTGTCCGAAGCCGAAATGGGCGAGCTGTTCAAGGCCATCGCGCTGACGCGCGGTCTGGGCGACAGCGTGCCGATCGGCTTTGCCGCGGGCGACCGCAGCCACACCCTGTAGCCACGGAAGGCCCCCATGCTGCGCTGGACACTGACCATCTTCCTTTCCGTGATCATCCTGTCGTCCGCGCTGCCGTGGCTGCAAAAGATCGGGCTGGGCCGCCTGCCGGGCGACGTGCGCTTCCGCCTGTTCGGCCGCGAGTGGGTGCTGCCGTTCGCGTCGACGGTATTGCTGTCGCTGATCGCGCTGGTGGTTGGCCGGCTGCTATAGCGGGAGGTCAGGCGAGAAGTCCGGCGGGAGATCCGGTGAGACAAGATCCGCGGGCAGGTCCATTGCCGGCACGCCGTCGCACAACGCGAGCAGAGGCTCCAACGAGGGCTCGCCATATCCCCACGCCAGCCGGCGCCGCAGATCGGCCAGCGCGTGCAGCGGCGAGCCGCGGTAGGCCGGCGGCAGGCCACCCACCGCGTCGAGCAGCGCATGCCATATCGCCATGCATTCCGCCCGGGAGCGGATCATCACGGAGCCGCGCGCCAGTACCGTCAGCACGCTGGCGCGGCGCGCGGCCGGCAGGCCGGCCACCCGCTCGAGCAGCAGCAACGCCGCGTCCGGATGGTCGATCGCCGCGGCGGCCACCAGCCATTGCTCCTGCGCGGCCGGCGGCTGCCGCGTCAGTGCCTGCAGCAAGCCCTCGCATGCCGCCGCCCGGTTCGCCTGGCCGAACGTAACGCCGACCACCCGCCAAAGCGCCAGCCATGGCCGCAAGCGCTGTTCGGCCGGTACGCGGTGCAGCAGCGCGACGAGCTCGGGCCATGCCGATGCCGCCAGGGCGGGACGCATTCTGCGTAGCTGCCAGGCCATCCGCTCCAGTTCGACCGCCAGCGCCGCGGCAGGCAGCTGCCTGATCTGTTCGAGATAACGGTCCCAATGGCGCTCGAGCAGCGCGCCGGAATCGGCACAGCATTCGTGCAGCACCGCCACCTGCTGCGCCGGAGGAAGGCAAGCCGCGGCATCGACCACCATATCGCCCCGCGGGTCCCAGATCATCAGGCCCAGTTCGGGCAAGGCTGTCACCAGCGCCTGCAACGGAGCGGCACGATACGCCAGCGGCAATGCCTCGACGGTATGCTGAAACAGCGTCAGCCACGAGTTGACCCGCTGCGGATAGCCTGGCATCACCGTCAGTGACGCCGCGAGGGACGCGATCGCATCGGCACGCCGAGGTGGCGCCATTGTCATCGCGTCCGCCCATACCGTGGCCCACACCTCCGACAGGTCCTGCACCGGATGACGGTGCATCGCCGCGAGCCACCGCCCCAATGCGAGTGCATCGCCGCACGCTCGCACACCGATGGCCCACAGCCGTTGCGGCCCGTCGCCATCGGCATGGAGCGACAGGGACACCGTCGGCCACGCGGCCACCCGAATCAGCACCGGCAACAAGCTGTCGCCGGGCAGCGATTGCGCCGTGCCGATCAGCCACCGTCGCAACTCCACGGTCCTGGCCTCGTCATCCGGCAGTTGCCGGACCGCGCCGACCTCGCCCGCCGCCGCGCACAGCAACGCGGTGCGCTCAGGAACCGCCGGCTGCCCATCCGGCCGCACCAATTGCGCGTACACCGACTGCAACACGCCGAGCAGATCGAACTGCCGCGCGTGTTCGACCGTGCGAACGGACTGCAGCATGGCCACGACCAGGGGACCACGATCCGCCTCAGGCAAGGCGAGTGCCCACAGCAGGCGCGCGGGCAGCTCGGCAAGCAGCGAGGGGGCCAGCCAAGGCATGTTGTCAAAGAATGCCTGGAATGCCGCGGCCTGCTGCCGGCCGGGCAGTTCGAACACCAGGCGCAGCAATCGGGCTTGCAGCCATGGATCGCGCGCCCGCTCGCTTCTGCCATGCACCCAGCCGAAGCCGCGCAGCCATTCGCACAGCGCCGTCTGACGTGCGCCGGGCGGCAGCGCGGCGATGGCCTGGAGCAGGACATCGCACGCTTCAGGACCCATGTCGAGATGCAGCATCGGCAGCCGCTGCGCCAGCGCCGCCAGACGATCGCCACGCGTGGTTGCCGGCACCCCGGCCGCATCGATCTCCCGCAACGCGTCGCGCAGCGTCGACAGGCTCGACGCGCGCGCAATGCGCCAGCCGATCCGGGCCAGGCGCACCACCGACGCCAGCGTCGCGCGGCTGCGGTGGTCCGTGCGCGCGATCGCGCAAAGCGGCCGATCGTCGAGATAGCCGGCGATATGCCACAGCAGATCGGTCGTCAGATCGTGCCACGTGGCGCGGGGATGTCCGGCTTGTGCGGCCGCCCCTGCCTCCCCGGTTTCCCCGGCCGGCACGAACGCCGGGTTGGTCATGCATCGGGTATCGATTTGCAGCGGCATGGTGGCTCCGTGAAACAGTTCAAGGCCAGGTCTCGTCGATCCGCGCGCGCTTCGGCGCGACGGCCTGCATGGCGAGCGGGTACCGCGGCCGCTTCAATGCACGGCGTACCATCGCGGATTCCGCAAAGGGATCGGCCGCGGCGAAGCCGGCCGGCATGTCGGCGGGCGGTACGCCGCGCAGCAGCGCGACGAAATACCGGCGGGCCGTGCGCCGCATGTCCGGTGGCAACTTGGCAAGCAGTTGCGCCAGTTGCTGCAGCGGCGCGCCGCGATAGTGGGTCGGCAACTCCTTGACCGCGCCGACCAGATCGACCCACACCGCGATGCGTTGATCGGTGCCCCATTCAACGCGATGGCCCGTGCCGGCAAGCCGTGCCGCCCGCGCTACCCTCGCCAGCACCTCGGCCTGCAGCGCCGGGGGCAGGTCGCGTGCCTGCGCCACGATCCATTCGCAGCGCCTGTGATCGGCTCGCCAGGTCGCGCTCAGCAGGCATTGCTGCCGCGCGATGGCCGGCTGTCCGGCCAGCAGATCGGCGAGCGTGTCGCGCGCGCGTTCGTGTCCGACCGGATCGCGCTCGAACACCCGATTGATCCGCCGCAACAGCATCTGCCACGGCGCCTGCCGGTGCTCCGGCGGCAAGTCGTTCACGGAATCGGCGATATCCCGCCATGCCTGTACCCGATGCGCTTCCGCCTGCAGCCGGACGATGCGGTCGGCCAGCTGCGACAGCGCCGCGCCGCGCTGCCCCATCGGCAAACGCAGGATGATGCGGCGGCACGGCTCCCAGAACGGTTCGGCGGTGCCGAAATCGATGCAGGCAAGCAGCGCCCTGACCTGCGCGGCTGTCGGCAGCGCAGGCATGGCGTCGACCAATAGCCGCCAGCGCTCGTCCTGGATCGCCGCATCCTCCGTCAGCAAGGCCTCGGCCAGTTCCACCAACGAGGCGGTGCGCGCTTCGGGCAGCGGTATTGCGAGGGTCATCTGGTACAGCGCGAGCCAGCGGGCATGGCGATCCGCCTCATCGGGGGCGGCCGCGACGCCGTGCGCCAGCATGGCGACCACCGGCCCGGTTTCGCGTGGCGGCAACGTGATGGCCGCATCGAACAGGCACTGCCATGTTCCCTCGAGCTGTACCGAGCCGTGATGCAGGGACAGCGCCGCCAGCCAGCGGGCGTATTGCGCAGGGTCCGCGCCGAAACGCCGGCCCGCCTGCCACAGCATGGCCCAGCGCAGCGGGCCACCTGCGCCGCCCCTCAAGGCGCCCGGCCCGGCCAGTGCCGCCATCACGTCGAGTGCGCAGTCGGGCCGCAACGCCTGCGCCGCGGCCAGCAGGTCGCACCACAAGACGTGCGCGGCCTCGTCTTCCCCGGCCTGCCGCGCCAAATGCTGGTCCAGCGCATCGGCCAACGCAATCAGCACGACGGCCTGCTCGCCCGCCGCCGGCTCTCCGTTGGGCATCCGCAGCGCCTGGCAGGCGCGCAAGAACCGCTGCAAGCGCGCGTCCGTGCGCGTCGCACTGCCGAGCGGGAAAAGCCGCACGACCATTGCCAGCAAGGCGCCACGGTCCGGCGCCGGCAGGGACAGCGCCTCGTCGATCCAATGCGTGACGTTGGGCATGGCGTTTCGCGTCAACGACGGAATGCGCAGGCACGCAATCAGCGCCTCGCCGCGCCGCGCGGGCGCCACGGCATGCGCCGCTATCAGCAGCGGCCAGGCACCGCCCTTGTGCACCGGCGATGGCGAGCAGCGCGCGAGCCCATGCATCACGCCGACAAGCGGCTCTGCCCGCAGCGGGCGCGGCAGCCGCGCAATCTCGTCCAGCAGGACATCTCGTGCCGCGCAGACCATGCCGCCATCCAGGCTCGGCAGGCGGCCCGCGAGCGCGCCAAGCGCCCGAGCGCGTTGCAGGCCGGACAGCTGGGGGCTGCGCAACTCGCCTACCGTGCGCCCGAGCAGCGACAGGCTCGAAACGCAGGCAATGCGCCAGCCGATGCGCGAGTGAACGATGCAAGCGGCGAGCGCCTGGCGCGACCGGTGATGGGTTCGACCCAGCGCGTCGAGCGCCTGCCATGGCAGGAAACCTCCGATATGGACGACCAGCTCGGCGGGCAGCCGATGCCAACCCGTGTCGGGTTCGATATCGGTATCGGGGTTGGTGTCGGGGTTGGTGTCGAGGTTGGTGTCGAGGTTGGTGTCGGCCTTGTTTTCGGCTTCGATTGGGACGTACGGGATCGCGGCGGTGGAATCGTTCGATGCCGGCGGCATCGGACAGGCGGGGAGATACGGAGCGATGGGATCGGGCATGGCGTTGGACCTTTGGACAGGACAACGCCGACGCTGGGCTGCCGTGCCGGATCGGCACCATGGCGAGGAAGAGACGATGCGCGTCGGTGCAGGCGTCGGCGACTAGCCGCTCGAACGCAGTGACAGGCCGGCAGGCGCCCCGCATTCGAGCGAGGCGCCATTCTGTTGTCCGCTCCTGACCGTCGCTATCGATTTGTGTCGGTGGCTTGCAGCGGTGACTTGCCGCGGTGACTTGTCTCGTCGCCCGCCGCGCTACTCGCCCGGCTGCCCCAGCGCGCGTGCCACCGCGGCGACCCGCGCCTGGTGCACGCGCTCGCGGATCAGTTCGACTTGTCCCGCGCAGTCCCGCGCGATGGCCCCGGCATCGACGCTGGCGGCGGCTTCGCGCGCGGCCAGCAGGCGGGCCGGCTGCGGATAGTCGCGCTGCTCGAAGCCGAGCCGGCCGCGCGCGTCGGCCTCGCAGGCCTGCAGCGCCTCGGCAAAGCGCTCGGGCTTGCGCAGCGCGTCGCAGCGCTCGAGCAGCCGCGTCACCGCGGCGGCGCCGAATTCGGTGGAACGATGGATATTGCCGTGCTCACGCGCGACCAGCACGGCGAGATCGCGGCAATCGGTCGGCACGCGCAGCCGCTTGCAGACCGCTTCGAGCAGCGCCACGCTGCGCTGCTCGTGGCCGATATGGCGCGGCAGCACGTCGACGGGCGTGGTGCCCTTGCCCAGGTCATGGACCAGCGCCGCGAAGCGCACCGTCAGCGGTGCCCGCATCGCGGCAGCGGTATCGATCACCATCATCACGTGGACGCCGGTATCGACCTCGGGGTGATACTCGGCCCGCTGCGGCACGCCCCACAGTCTGTCCAGCTCCGGCATCAGCCGCGCCAGCGCACCGCACTCGCGCAGCACCTCGAACATCCGCGACGGCCGCGCCTCCATCAGCCCGCGCGCCAACTCCTGCCAGACGCGCTCGGCCACCAGCGCGTCGACCTCGCCGCTGTCCACCATCGACCGCATCAGCGCCAGCGTCTCCGGCGCGACGGTGAATTCGGGCAGGCGCGCGGCAAAGCGCGCCAGGCGCAGGATGCGCACCGGGTCCTCGGCGAAGGCCGGCGACACGTGGCGGAATACCCGAGCGGCCAGATCGCGCTGGCCGCCGTGCGGGTCGATCACGGGGCCGACCAGGCTGCCCTGCTCGTCCACCGCCTGCGCCATCGCGTTGATGGTCAGGTCGCGCCGGATCAGGTCGTCCTCCAGCGTGACATCGGGCGAGCAATAGAAGGCGAAGCCCTTGTAGCCGGCGGCGGTCTTGCGCTCGGTGCGCGCCAGCGCGTATTCCTCGCGGGTGCGCGGATGCAGGAAGACCGGGAAGTCCTTGCCGACCGGCTTGAAGCCGGCCGCTTCCATCTGCGCCGGCGTCGCGCCGACGACCACGTAGTCGCGGTCCTGGCTGGGGGTGCCCAGCAACTGGTCGCGGATGGCGCCGCCGACGGCATAGATCTGCATGGAGCTGCTTCCTCGGTCCGACGCTTCAGTGCTGGATCACGATCGCGTCGTCGCGGTCCGGCGCGGCGCGATACGGCTCGTCCGGCGCGAGGAAATCGCGCTCCTCGCGGGCCGCCGCGATCCAGCGCTGCAGCGCCGGCAGTTCCAGCACCAGATCGGCATAGGCCTTGGCGTGCTCGGGCAGGTGGATGCCATAGGTCGCGAAGCGACAGACCACCGGCGCAAAGTAGGCATCGGCGATCGAGAACGCGCCGAACAGGAACGGGCCGCCGTTGCCGAAGCGCTCGCGCGCCTGCTGCCACAGCTGCACGATGCGGTCGATATCGCGCTGCACCGCGACGTTCCAGCCCATGCCGGGCAGCATCGCGCTCAGGTTCATCGGCAGCTGGCTGCGCAGATTGCCGAAGCCGGCGTGCATCTCGGCGCAGATCGAGCGCGCGAAGGCCCGCGCGGCCGGGTCCTGCGGCCACAGCTGCTTGTCGGGGAATCGCTCGGCCAGGTATTCGACGACCGCCAGCGAGTCCCAGACCACGATATCGCCGTCGATCAGCGCCGGCACCTTGTTGGCCGGCGCATAGCGGCCGATCTCCTCGGCGAAGCTCGGCGTGAACAGGCGCACTGGCACTTCCTCGAATGGAATGCCGGCGTGCGCCATCACCAGCCAGGGACGCAACGACCAGGAGGAATAGTTCTTGTTGCCGATGACGAGCTTCATTTGGGAGTCCTTGGAGAGGGAGAGAGCGAGGCGAGCGCGATCGGTGGCATGCGGGAAAGACCGGAAAGACAGGAAAGCGGTATGGCTGACCACTCTGCGCTTCAGGCCGAACATTGTAGCCAGCGGCTCGGGGCCGGGCCAAACGAATTGGGCTCGCAAGGAGTGTCAATCTGGGTCACATACGAGCGCATCGGGTCCGCTGCCCTCTCCCGCAAGGGGGGTGAGAAATCCTCTGTTGGTTTCTCTTCCTCTCGCGCAAGCGTTAGTGGGAACCGCCTGCCGGTTTTCTTCCTCTCCCGCAAGCGGCAGTGGGAGCCGCCTGCCGGTTTTCTCCCTCTCCAGCTTGCGGGAGAGGGCCGGGGAGAGGGCAGCTCCCACCCCACCTTCACCGCCGATGCACGCTCGAGCGCAGCGCCTCCAGCCGCGTCTCCCTGCCACCGGACAGCGCCTCGGTCATCACCGCCTCCAGGCTGGTCGGATGCACGCCGAGCTCCGGCGCCATCGGGCCACTCAGCACATTGTCCAGCCGCATCGAATCGAGGTTGTCGCGCGACATCACCGGGCCGCCCGGCATATGTTCGAGCACGGCCGCCTGCAGGCGTGCCAGCGCGTCGGGCAGCGGCAGTACCGGGCGCGGATGGCCGGAGGCCTCGCCGGCAAAGCGCACCAGTTCCTCCAGCGTATAGACCTGCGGGCCGCCGAGTTCGTAGCAGCGGCCGATCGTGGCCGGGGTCGCCATCGCATTGACCATCGCCTGCGCGACGTCCTGCACGAACACCGGCTGAAACCGCGCCTGCGCGCAGGCCAGCGGTACCACGGGCGCGAGCCGCTGCATGCTGGCGAACAGGTTGAGGAAATGATCGTCGGGGCCGAACACCACCGAGGGGCGGAAGATCGTCCAGTCCAGCCCGCTCTCGCGCACCGCGCGCTCGCCGTCGCCCTTGCTGCGCAGATACATCGACGGGCCCGCGCTGTCGGCGCCGAGCGCGCTCATATGCAGCAGCCGGCGAACGCCGGTGCGCCGCATCGATTCGATCAGGCGGCGTGGCAGTTCGACATGGGCGGCGGCAAACCCCGCCCCGTAAGGGTCGCCGCGCCCGCCGTGCAGCACGCCGACCAGATTGACGGCGATGCCCTCGATGCCGAGCGATCCGATCGCGCTGTCGAGCGCCGCCTCGTCGGCGACATCGAGCACCGCGATCTCGACCCGCGGCAGCGCCAGCAGATCGCGCGCATTGTCCTCGTTGCGCGTGGCCACCACGATCCGCTCGGGATCCATCGGCGGGATGACCACCGTCGCGTGTTCGAGCGGCGCGTTGCTGCGGTTTGCCACGCCCGACAGGCGCGCGACCAGATGACTGCCGATAAAGCCCGAACCGCCGATCACCAGCACATTGCTCGTCAGCATGATGTCCTCCGTGGCACGGTGGCCGCGGCACGGCTGCCGCGGCGGGTTTCGACCCAGCGTTCGATGCTGCGCGTTCGATGCTGCGTCAAGCAGCGGCGGACATCTCGCCCCGGGGCACCCCGTCGGCGCACCCGCGGGGCGCCGTCACGGCCCCGTCAGGGCAGGCTGGTGGTGGTGACCTGCGACGGCACCACCGTGCCCAGCCGCGCCTTCAGCGACTGCGGATGTCCGTGCATCAATGCAGCATAGTACGTGGCGTTGGAGAGCACATTCTTGACGTAGGTTCGCGTCTCCGTGAACGGAATGGTCTCGGCGAAGATCGCCCCCTCGACCGGCCGCGACAGGCTGGTGCGCCAGCTCTTGGGCCGGCCCGGGCCGGCGTTGTACGCGGCCGACGCCAGCGTCTGCGAGCTGTCCAGGTCGGTCAGCACCATGCTCATGTAGCTGGTGCCGAGCAGGATGTTGACGTTCGGATCGCTCATCATCGACGGCGTGAAGTCCGTCATGCCGATCTTGCGGGCCACGTACTTCGCGGTGGCCGGCATCACCTGCATCAGGCCGTGCGCGCCGGCGGACGAGCGCGCGTTCATGATGAAGCGCGACTCCTGCCGGATGATGCCGTAGGCCCACGCCATGTCGAGGCCCGCCTGGTCGGTCGCGCGCTGCATGATGTCGCGGAACGGCATCAGGAAGCGCAACGAGAAGTCATGCTGCGCCTGGGTGCGGTCGGCCGTGTTGACGGTGCGGTCCAGCAGCGAGATGCGGCGCGCGTACTCCGCCGCGGCCAGCAGCTCGCGGTCGCTCATGCCGCGCAGCTCCCAGTTCCATTCGCGGTTGCCCTCGAAGCGCAGGTCCATGTCGTAGAACGCCTTGGCGCGCTGGAAGCCGGGGCGCGTGCGCATCGCCATCGCCTCGGCATCGCTGACCTGGGTACGCGCCGGCAGCGTGATGCGCTGGCCCAGTTCCTCGCTGGCGAGCTGCCCGTAGAAATTGAAGCCGCTGGCGATCGACTGGTACTGCTGGCGGGCCTCGTCGTTGCGGCCCGCTTCGGCCAGCGCGCGGCCGAGCCAGTAGGTCCAGGCCGGATCCTTGGTGCGCAATTCGGGGCGCATCGATTCGATCGCCAGCCGCACCAGCTTCCAGTCGCCCTGGCGCAGCGCCGCGCGCACGCGCCACTCCTGCGTCTCGGTCGACAGCCACTGGTTGCCGCCCAGTTCGACCTGGCGGCGGAAGTAGCCGGCCGCATCGGGCAGCAGCTTCTTGGCGGCGAACTGGCCGACCACGCCCCAGCCCGCGCCCTGCTCGTCGCGCGACAGGCTGCCGGAGCTGGCGGTCAGGTAGGCGGCGGCCTGCGCCGGATCGCTGCGCGCCATCTTGACCACCATGGCCAGCGTATCGCCGTCGACGGGGGCGTCCGGCACGGTGGCGGCGATGCGTCCGGCCAGCGTGGTGTAGTTCTGCTCCAGCGCGGTGCGGGCCTGGAAGGCGACGTCCGCGCGCGTGATCTGGCGGCTCTGGTACAGATAGCCGATCAGGTCGACGCAGCCCTCGCCATAGTTCTTCGGCTCGGTCAGCAGCGCGCGCGCCTCGGCGGCGACGTTCTGCCCCTTCAGCGCGCGCGACAGCAACGCATAGCACTCGACCTGGGTATCGTCCTTCAGCACGAACTGCGGATACTGCGCGTCGAAGTTGGCCCAGTCGCGCCGCTTGCCGAGCACCAGCAGCCAGTCGTTGCGCATGCGGTCGGCGATCGCCTCGCCCTGGTAGCGCTGCAGGAAGGCGCGCACCTCGTCGTCGGGCGCGTCGATGCGCGCCAGGCCGCTGGCATCGAACAGCTGCGGCTTGATGCGGAAGTATTCGACGTAGGAGGGCACCGGGTAGTCGACCAGCGTGGCCGAGATCGCATAGGCGCGCGCCACGTCGTTCTTGCGGGCGGCTTCGCGCAGCGCCCGGAAGGCGTCGTCCGGATTGCCCGGGATCATCGTCGATGCGGCGCCCTGTCCGTTCGACGATACCGTGCGCTTCTGCGCGGCGGCCGGTGTTGCCAGCAGCGTCAAGCTCAAGGCGGTGGCGATCGCGGTCAATGCGAACTGTCCCGCACGCTGCCGATATACTCCGTTGCGCATCCTGTCTTTCCTTGTTGTGGCGGCCCGGCCGGCGCTGGATGTGGCTGCCGAACCGCTTGAAAACCAATAGTCCGCGGACATTATCACACGCACTTCTCACCGGCCGATCCGGGACTAACGCCCCGCTTCGGCACGTATTTCTCCCGCTCATGGCCAACGCACCGACCGGTCCGCTCGATCCCTCGCCCTCGTCCGCGCAACCGTCCTCGCCGTCCGGCGATCCCGCCGCTGATCCGGGGACCGAACGCCGGGCGCTGCGGGCTGCTCTGCTGGCGCGCCGCGCCAGCCTGCCGCAGCGGCAGCGGCTGGACGCGCGCATCGAGGCCGAGCTGGCCGCGCTGCTCGACTGGTTGCCGGTGCGTTGCTTGGGGTTCTACTGGCCGATCCAGCAGGAATTCGACGCGCGCGGCCTGGTGGCGCGCTGGCTCGCGGCCGCACCGGGGCGCGACGCCGCGCTGCCGGCCGTCAGCCGGCCCGGCGTGCCGCTGGACTTCCATCGCTGGACGCCCGACACACCGATGCGCGAGGGCCGCTACGGCATCCCGGTGCCCGACGGCACCGCCGCGGTGACGCCCGACGCGCTGCTGATTCCCTGTGTCGGTTTCAGTGCGCAGAAGTTCCGCCTCGGCTACGGCGGCGGCTTCTACGACCGCACGCTGGCGGCGCTGCCGGGCAAGCCGGTGGCGATCGGCATCGGCTACGAAGACTGCCGGATCGCGCTGGCGCCGGCCGCGCACGATATCCCGATGGACTGGATGGTGACCGAGGCCGGGCGGTTCTGACGCCTGCGTCATCCCCGCGCATGCGCGGACCCGGCGACTGCTGAAGACGCTGGGTTCCCGCCTTCGCGGGAACGACATGGCGGCAATCGGGACGTCGTCAGCAGTCGGCCGCCGCGTCGGGCGCGTCGGCCGTCCCTTCCGGCAGCATCAGCGAATCGACCAGCGCCCGCATCCGGCGCCAGTGCGACCCCTCCCAGAACACCCGCCGGCAGGCCTCGCAGGTGGAGAAGCGCTCGTGCCGCTCGAGCACCGCGGGCGGCACGCGGCCGGCCACTTCGTCGCTCGAGGCGGCGCGCAGCGGCACATTGCAGCTCAGGCACAGCGAGAACGGCCGCGCCTGCCGGCGCAGGTCCAGCCTGCCGAAGATCTCGCGCAACTGCGCCTGGGGCTTGAGCGCGCGCACATAGCAGCCATGCGTGATGCTGCTGCGCTTGAGCAGCTCGCGGTCGCGCGTCAGCACGATGCGGCCCTCGCGCGCCGCGATCGCCTCGATCTCGCGATCGTCGAAGTGGTTGTCGTAGAGGGTGTCGTAGCCGGTCAGGCGCAGCAGCGCCGCGAGCCCGCCGAGGTGGGCGTCGGCGACGAAACGGGTGACCCGCAGCGGCGCCGGCCGTACCCGCAGCAGCGGCGTGACGTCCAGCGCCTCGAAGGTGGGGTAGACCGAGACACGGTCGCCGTCGGCCAGCACGCGGTCGAAGCCGCACGACTGTCCGTTCACCAGGATGAGTTCGACCTCGGTGTGCGGCACCCCGAGCGCCTCGATCATGTGCTTGACCGTGGCCGCGCGGGCGCACGGACAGGACCAGTCCCGTCCGCGCATCGCCGGGGGGAGGAAATCGTTCAGCTCCTCGTAGAAGCGGAACGTGGCGGTAACCATGCGGCACAGTATGCCATCGGCACCGGGCACCGCATCGCCACCATTGCGGCGGGCCGCCTTGCAGCCCTGCAGCCTTACCGCCTTACAGCTTCAGCCGCTGCCAGATCGCCTTGGTCGCGCCGGCCGCGTTCAGCGTGTAGAAATGCAGGCCCGGCACGCCGCCGGCCAGCAGCCGCTCGCACAGCGCGGTGACCACGTCCAGGCCGAAGGCGCGGATCGCCTCGCGGTCGTCGCCAAAGCTCTCCAGACGCTTGGCGACCCAGCGGGGCACCTCGGCGCCGCACATCTCCGAGAAGCGCATCAGCTGCGAGTAGTTGGTGATCGGCATGATGCCCGGCACGATCGGCACGTCCACGCCGAGCGCGCGCACGTCGTCGACGAAGCGGAAGTACGCGTCGGCGTTGAAGAAGTACTGCGTGATCGCCGAGTCGGCGCCGGCCTTGACCTTGCGCACGAAGTTCTCGAGGTCGTGCCGCGGCGAGCGTGCCTGCGGGTGATACTCGGGATAGGCGGCCACCTCGATCTGGAACCAGTCGCCGGTCTCGGCGCGGATGAACTCCACCAGCTCGTTGGCGTAGCGGAATTCGCCGATCTCCCCCATGCCCGACGGCATGTCGCCGCGCAGCGCGACGATATGGCGGATGCCGTTGTCGCGGTAGGTGCGCAGGATCTCGCGGATACCCTCGCGCGTCGAGCCGACGCAGGACAGGTGCGGGGCGGCGTCGATGCCGTCGCGCTGGATTTCCAGCACGGCGTCGAGCGAGCCCTGCTGCGTGGTGCCGCCGGCGCCGAACGTCACCGAGATGTATTTGGGCCCGAGCGGGGCCAGCTGTGCGCGGGTATTGCGCAGCTTTTCCCGGCCCTCGGGCGTCTTGGGCGGGAAAAACTCGAAGCTGTAGTAGCGGTCTTGCATGATGGGTGGCGCCGCCGCCGAGGCGGCGCGGGGAAGGGAGCGCCCGGCGTCAGGCTGCTTCGCGGTCGCGCAGCAGCAGGCCGGCCAGCAGGGTCGAAATCACGCTGTACAGCAGCGAACCGAGCAGCGCGGTCCAGAAGCCCGACACGGTGAAGCCCGACAGCAGATTGCCGACGAACAGGAACAGCAGCGCGTTGATCACGAAGATGAACAGGCCCAGCGTCAGCAGCGTGACCGGCAGGGTCAGCAGCACCAGGATTGGCCGGATCAGCGTATTGATGATGGCCAGCACCGCCGCCGCGATCATCGCCGAGCCAAAGCCCCGCACTTCGATGCCGTCGACCACCGCGCTGATCGCGAACAGCGTCAGCGCGTTGATGATCCATACCGCCAGCAATCTCATGGCAACTCCTTGTCGGTGGAAAAAGGCAAAGCGAAAACGCGCCGATTGCCTTTGGCGTACTCCCTCTCCCGCTTGCGGGAGAGGGTTGGGGAGAGGGCAAGGGCATTCGCAGTGGCTTGCGACGGCGGCATGACCACCGCTCGTTCCCTCTCCCCCAACCCCTCTCCCGCAAGCGGGAGAGGGGAGCACCATCCGGGCAATGGTTCTGCAATCAATACCGGTAGTGATCCGCCTTGTACGGGCCTTCCTTCGACACGCCGATATACGCGGCCTGCTGGTCGGTCAGCTCGGTCAGCTGCGCGTTGAGCTTCTTGAGCTGCAGGCGCGCGACCTTCTCGTCCAGGTGCTTGGGCAGCGTGTAGACGCCGACCGGGTACTTGCCGCTATCGCGCTGCTGCCACAGCTCGATCTGCGCCAGCGTCTGGTTGGCGAACGAGCTGCTCATCACGTACGACGGGTGGCCGGTCGCGCAGCCGAGGTTCACCAGGCGGCCCTTGGCCAGGATGATCAGCTTCTTGCCGTCGGGGAAGATCACGTGGTCCACCTGCGGCTTGATCTCGTCCCACTGGTACTTCTCCAGCGAGGCGATATCGATCTCGTTGTCGAAGTGGCCGATGTTGCAGACGATCGCCTGGTCCTTCATCTTCGCCATGTGGTCGTGCGTGATCACATGGTAATTGCCGGTGCAGGTCACGAAGATGTCCGCCTTGTCGGCCGCATATTCCATCGTCACCACGCGATAGCCTTCCATCGCCGCCTGCAGCGCGCAGATCGGGTCGACCTCGGTGACCCACACCTGCGCCGACAGCGCGCGCAGCGCCTGCGCGCTGCCCTTGCCCACATCGCCGTAGCCGCACACCACCGCGACCTTGCCGGCGATCATCACGTCGGTGGCGCGCTTGATGCCGTCGACCAGCGATTCGCGGCAGCCGTACAGGTTGTCGAACTTGCTCTTGGTGACCGAGTCGTTGACGTTGATCGCCGGGAAGCGCAGTTCGCCCTTCTGCGCCATCTGGTACAGGCGGTGCACGCCGGTGGTGGTTTCTTCGGTGACGCCGCGGATCGCTTCGAGGTTGCGGCTGTACCAGCCCGGATCCTTGGCCAGCTTTTCCTTGATCGCGGCGAACAGGAAGGTCTCTTCCTCGCTGCCGGGGTTGGCGATCACCGTCGGATCGCGCTCGGCGCGCGCGCCCAGGTGCAGCAGCAGCGTGGCATCGCCGCCGTCGTCCAGGATCATGTTCGGCGTGCCGCCGTCGGCCCAGTCGAAGATGCGATGGGTAAAGTCCCAGTATTCCTTCAGCGACTCGCCCTTGAAGGCGAACACCGGCGTGCCCGAGGCGGCGATCGCGGCGGCGGCGTGGTCCTGGGTCGAGAAGATGTTGCACGAGGCCCAGCGCACGTCGGCGCCGAGCGCCTTCAGCGTCTCGATCAGCACCGCGGTCTGGATCGTCATGTGCAGGGAGCCGGCGATGCGGGCACCCTTGAGCGGTTGGCTGGCGGCGAATTCCTCGCGGATCGCCATCAGGCCCGGCATTTCGGTTTCCGCGATGGCGATTTCCTTGCGGCCCCAGCCGGCCAGGCCGATGTCGGCCACCACGAAATCGTTCTTGAGATCGGTCACAGCGTTCATGTTTCACTCCGTCGAAGAGTGGGACGCCGGTGACGGGAGGGGGGACGGGATCCGGGACGGCTGCGTGCCCAGGGATGGGTGCAGCGTGCGGATAGGTCGACTCGCCACCGTGCGGACCACGGTTCAGCGAGCGCCGTTGAAGACATTCCGAGCCTGGCGGATGGCAGAATGCGGGGTTGGGCCCGCGCGCCGTCCGTTGCAACGCTCCTCGGAGTGGCGGTATTGTACCTGCCCTGCGCGGCGACGGTGTGCCGCTCTCCGAATTCTTTTCTGCCAGGTCCGGACTGGGCCGGCGCTCCTCCGCCGGCCGTCCCGGGCCTCGCCTTTCGACTCGTTATGACCGCCTTTCCCCCGCGTACCCTGACCATCGCCGGTTCCGACTCCGGCGGCGGCGCCGGCATCCAGGCCGACCTGAAGACCTTCGCCGCGCTTGGCTGCTACGGCATGAGCGCGATCACCGCGATCACCGCGCAGAACACGCTCGGCGTGACCGGCGTGCATGCGATCCCTGCCGAGATGGTGACGGCGCAGATCGATGCGGTGGCCGGCGATATCGGCATCGACGCCGCCAAGACCGGCATGCTCGGTACGGCGGCGATCGTCGAGGCGGTGGCCGCCGCGGTGGACCGCCACGGCGTGCGCAAGCTGGTGGTCGATCCGGTGATGGTGGCCACGTCCGGCGCGACGCTGTCGGACGACGCCACCGCGCAGGCGATGGTGCGGCTGCTGTTCCCGCGCGCGCTGCTGGTCACGCCGAATCTGCCGGAAGCGTCCTATCTGCTGGGCCGGCCGGTCACGCGCCGCGCCGACATGGAGCGCGCCGCGCGGGAACTGATCGAACTGGGCTGCCAGGCGGTGCTGCTCAAGGGCGGGCATCTGGCCGAAGCCGGCCAGGACAGCCTGGACGACCTGCTGATGAGCGCCGACGGCAGCGTGCGCGTGTTCAGCCATCCGCGCATCGATACCCGCAACCTGCACGGCACCGGCTGCACGCTGGCCGCCGCAATCGCCTCGCAACTGGCGCGCGGCGACGCGCTGGAGCAGGCGGTCGGCACCGCGCTGGACTTTGTCGCCAAGGCCATCGCGGCGGGCGCGGACCTGCGACTCGGGGCCGGCAACGGCCCGCTGAACCACGGCTTCGCGCCGCGGGTGTTGGGGTGATGGCGGTTTTGCGGACGCTGGATTGCCCTCTCCCCCGGCCCCTCTCCCGCAAGCGGGCGAGGGGAGCAAACCGGCGATAACGTCAGCAAGGCCGACGCCCTCTCGAAAACCTCATCCCTTCTCCCGCGGGCGGTCGGAGGGAGATCACCGACGATAGCGTCAGCAAGGTCGACGCCCTCACGGAAACCTCACTCCCCTCTCCGGCTTGCGCGAGAGGGGTGGGGGAGAGGGCAAAGGGCGCCCGGCCAGCCAATGCGGCCGACCTCTGCCCTCAATTCCCCCCGGCCGCCAACGGCACCAGCTTGAACGCCGCCCGCGCCACGCACACGACGTTGCCGGCGGCATCCTTGACCTCGCCGTCGCAGAACGCGATGCGCGCGCCGCGCCGCATGCAGCGGGCTTCGAAGGTCAACTCGCCGCGCGCGGCGGCCAGGAAGTGGGTCGACATGTCGATCGTGATCACGCCGGTCTCCAGCGGCGCATGCGAGCGCGCGGCGCCGCTCAGCGTGAAGTCCAGCACCGCCATCAGCGTGCCGCCATGCACGTCGCCACGGCTGTTGACCAGGGCCGGATGCGCGGGCAGCCGCGTCTGGCACAGCCCCTCCTCGATATGGACCGGCTGCAGGCCCAGATGCCGCATCAGCGGGACGTCAATGCCGAAATAGGGCTTCTCGGCCGTGCCCGGCGCGGCCGGAACGATCTCAGGGACGATCTGCGGGACGATTTGCGTACTGCTTTCCAAAACCACTTCCTTACTCGAGTTCGATCACGACCTGGCCCTCGGCGACCGCATCGCCGGGTTGCACCAGGATGGCCTTGACGACGCCGGCCTGCTCGGACTCGAGCGGGATTTCCATCTTCATCGACTCGATGGTCATCACGGCATCGCCGGCCGCAATGGTAGCGCCAACTTGCACGTCGACGGCGCAGACATGGCCGGCGACGGCCGCTTCGATTTGCTTCATGGGGGACTCCGGGATCAGGATGTCAGGTGGATGCGGCCGCCTGCGCCGCGGCGGCGGACTTCGCACCGCCTGCCAGCACGCGCTGCGCGAGGCCGGTATCGATGCGGCCGGCGACGAAATCGTCGTCGTCCAGCACCCGCTGGATAAAGGGGAGATTGGTCTTGACGCCCTCGATGGCGAAGGCGTCCAGCGCCGCGCGCAGCCGCGCGATCGCCTGGGCGCGATCGGCGCCGGTGGCGATCACCTTGGCGAGCATCGGGTCGTAGTAGGAGGTGACACGGCCGCCCTGCGCATAGCCGGTCTCCACCCGCACGCCCTCGCCCGCCGGCGGCCGATACACGGTCAGCGGACCGGGCGACGGCAGGAACCGCACCGGATCCTCGGCATAGACGCGCGCCTCGATCGCATGGCCGCGCGAGCGAACCGGCGTCGGCAGCACCGCCTCGATCGGCTCGCCGCGGGCCAGCCGCAGCTGCGCCGCGACGATATCGATGCCGGTGACCTGCTCGGTGACCGCGTGCTCGACCTGCAGGCGCGTATTGAGCTCGAGAAAGACGAAGCCGGTCGCCGGCGTGTACAGCATCTCGACGGTGCCGATCACGTCGTAGCCCAGCGCCGCCAGCAGCGTCGCCAGGCGCCTGGCCATCGCGTCGATCTCGTCGGCCGGCACGTTCGGCGCGCGCGCCTCCTCGATGACCTTCTGATGGCGCCGCTGCACCGAGCAATCGCGCTCGCCCAGCACCCGCACGCCGCCGTAGCGGTCGGCCAGCACCTGGAATTCGATATGGCGCGGCCGCTCGATCAGCTTTTCCAGATACAGCTCGGCCTGGCCGAAGCTGCGCTGCGCGACCGAGCGGGCGCGCTGCCACGCCGCGGCCAGCTCGCTGTCGTCGTGGGCCGGCAGCATGCCGATGCCACCGCCGCCGCCGGCCGGCTTGATCAGCACCGGATAGCCGATGCGCGCCGCCGCCCTGGCGACGACCTCCGGATCGTCGGGCAGCACGGCGCTGCTGGGCGTCATCGGCATGCCATGGGTCGCCATCAGCGCGCGCGCCTCGGTCTTGTGGCCGAGCCTGCGGATCCAGCGCGACGACGGGCCGATGAAACACAGTCCCGCCGCCTCGACGCGCTCGGCAAAGCCGGCGTTCTCCGACAGGAAGCCGTAGCCCGGATGGACGCCGTCGGCCGCATGCTCGCGCGCGATCTGCAGCAGCGCGTCCTGGTTCAGATAGCTCTGCAGCGGCGCGGCCTCGCCCAGCCGCACGCGCACCGTAGCCTGCTGCAGATAGGGCAATTCGGCATCGGCGTCGGAATAGACCGCGATCGACTCGATGCCCTGCGCGTTCAGCGCGCGCAGGATACGGGCGGCCACCGCGCCGCGGTTGGCGACCAGCACGCGGCGCAACGGACGGACCTGCAATTTTGGCGTCATCGATCGGTCTCCTCGCTGGCGACGTTGCGGACCACCACGGCATCCACGATGACCGGGGCGGCGTCGCCACGCGGCACGATCACCGGATTGGCATCGACCGACGCGCAAGCGCGTCCGGCGTCGCTGCCGGCGAACCAGTCGCCCAGCGCCACCAGCATTGCCGCGAGCCGATCGACATCGACTGCGGGCATGCCGCGCACCGCGCCAAACGCGCGGGCAACATGCAGGCGGTCGATGGCCTCGCGCGCCTGCGCGGCCGAGAACGGCGCGGGCAGGAACTGCACGTCGTCCAGCGCCTCGACCAGCACGCCGCCCTGCCCGATCATCACCACCGGCCCGTAGACCGGATCGCGATGCGCGCCGACCGCGAGTTCGAACGCTCCCTTGTGCTGGCGCGCGATCAGCACGCCGCCATGCTCGACGCCCTGCTCGGCGGCCAGCGCGGCGAGCCTCGCATCGAGCTCGTCGAAGGCGGCCAGCGCGCGCGCTTCGCTGTCCAGGCCCAGGCGCACCAGCCCGTACTCGGACTTGTGCGTGATCGACGCCGACACGCCCTTGGCGACCACCGGCAAACCCAGCTCGGCCACGGCGTGCCGAACCTGCTCGCGGTCGCGGCACAGCCGATGGGCGACCGCCGGCAGGCCGGCCGCGGCCAGTTGCGCCAGGCTTTGCACTTCATCGAGCGTGGTGGTTGACGATGCGGTGGGCTGGCTCGCTGAACCGGACACCGCCGGTGCCGCCGGCGGTGCCGCCAGCGCCGCCGCCAGCGCCGCGGCACGCCCCCGCACATAGCGCGACAGCAGCCCCAGCGCGCGCATCGCCGCGCGCTCGCTGTCGAACACCGGCACGCCATGCCGGCGGAAGGCCTGCGCCACCCATTGCTGATTGGCGCTGACCACGACCGGCACGCCGCTGGCCGAGGCGAAGCGGCCGGTCTGCTGGGAGAAGTCGTCGAAATCGTAGCCCTCGCCGCCGATCGGAAAGCCGACGTGGATCATGTCGGCGGCGCCGCGCTCGGCCACAGCGTCGAGCGTGCGGCCGAAGATCTGCGGCTGGCCCAGCAGCGCGGTCGTCATGTCGATCGGATTGCGCGCGCTGACGTAGCCGGGTAGCACGGCGCGCAGCGCCTCGGTGCCGGCGGCGTCGAACTCGACCAGGCGCAGGCCCTCGTCCTCGGCGGCATCGGCCGCGAGCACGCAGGTCGCACCCGAATTGCTGATCGCCACCACGCCGTCGCCGCGCGGCCGCTGGCCGCCGGCGAAGACCTGGCAGTACTCGGCCAGCTCGCGAAAGTCCGCCACGCGGACGATGCCATGCCGGCGCAGGAAGGCATCGGCGAGCGCGTCCTCGCCCGCCAGCGCGCCGGTGTGCGAGCTCGCCGTCAGCTGGCCGGCGCGCGTGCGGCCGGCCTTGACGGCCAGAATCGGCACATCGCGCTCGTGCGCCAGCCGCGCGGCCTGCGCCAGCACCTGCGGGTCGCGCAGCGACTCGATATAGAGCAGCACCACGCGCACCTGCTCGTCGTGCAGCACCGCGCGCACGACTTCGGCGGCGCTGACGTCGGCCTCGTTGCCGGTGGCGACCATATAGCGCACGCCGATGCCGTTGCGGCGCAGTCCGCCATAGACAATGGCCGAGCCGGCGCCGCTCTGGCTGACGATGGCGACGGGCCCGTCCTGGCCCGCCTCCTCATTGATCATCGTCGAGAAGTGCGCGATCGCGCCGCTGGCGAAATTCGCCAGGCCCTGCGTGTTCGGGCCGAACAGCCGCAGGCCGCCGGCACGCGCACGCTCGACCAGCCGCCGCTGCTGCGCCGCGCCATCCTCGCCCAGTTCGGCAAAGCCCGAAGAATAGATCACCGCGCCGCGCGCGCCGATCGCCAGGCACTGGTCGATGGCCGACTCGACTTCCGAACCGGGCACGCTGATGACGACGAGATCCGGCGCGGCCGGCAGCGCGTCCAGCGACGGATAGGCGGTCACCCCCTGGATCGTCGCCCGATTCGGATTGACCGGATAGATCGCGCCGGCAAAGCCGTGCCGCCGCATGTAGTCGATCGGCCGGCCGCCGGCCTTGATCGTGCTGTCGGAGGCGCCGAGCACGGCGACCGAGCGCGGCGACAGCAGCGACAGCAGCGCGCGGCCGTCGTCCGCCGACGCGATCGGATTGGCATGGAGATCGGTCATCGCGTCATTCCACCTTGACCTTGGCTTCGCTCGCCACGCGCTTCCACTTGGCCAGCTCGGCCTGCACGAAGCCGCCGAACTGCTCGGCCGACATCGTGCCCGGCGTGGTCGCGGATTGCGCGAGGCTGGCCTTCGAATCCGGCGCGTTCATGCTCTTGACCGCCTCGCGGTTGAGCCGGTCGACGATCGGCTTGGGCAGATTGGCCGGCCCGTAGAAGCCGATCCAGGTGGTGGCCTCGTAGCCCGCCACGCCCTGCTCGGCGATGGTCGGCACATTCGGCAGCGCATCGCTGCGCCTGGCCGAGGTCATGCCGATCGCCTTGACCTTGCCGTCCTTGACGTACGGCGCCATCGTCATCGCATCGTGGAACAGCGCCGGGATCTGCCCGCCGAGCAGGTCCGCCATCGCGGGCGTCGCACCCTTGTACGGGATATGGACCATCGGCGCCTTGGTCATCAGCTTCAGCAGCTCGCCCGACATGTGCGTCGCGCCGCCGATGCTCGACGAGCCGAACGACAGCCCCTCCTTCTGCTTCTTCGCGTAGGCCAGGAATTCGGGCAACGTCGAGGCGGGGATGTTGTTGTTGACAACCAGCACGTTGGGCGTGGTCGCGAGCAGCGCGATCGGCGTGAAGTCCTTCGCCGCGTCGTACGGCAGCGTGCCGCGCACCGCGGGGTTGATCACGTGGTGCGTCGCCGAGACCAGCAGCGTGTAGCCGTCGGGCTTGGCGCGCGCGACCATCTCGGTGCCGATCTGCCCGCTGGCGCCGGCGCGGTTCTCCACCACGACAGGCTGCTTCAGGTCGACGGCGATGTCCTTGGCGATGCGGCGCGCCAGCACGTCGGTCATGCCGCCGGCCGGGAACGGCACGATGATGGTGACCGGCTTGGACGGCCAGTTCTCCTGCGCGGCGGCGGTGCTCGGCATGATGGCCGACACGGCGGCCATGGCACCGAGGACGGTCAGCGCCAGCGTGGTTCGGCGCATGGGCCGGTGGGTTCGATTCATGATGGTCTCCTTGATGTTGGCTGTCGTTGTTGTCGTTGTCTTTGTGCGCGGCGTTGTCGTTGCCGCCGGCGTGCCACAGCCCCGCCTCATGGCCGGATGCCGAACTTGCGCACGCCGGCCTCGCGCAGCGGCGCGGCCAGGTTGGCGAACTCGCACAGCAGCGCCCGCGTATCGCGCGGATCGATGATGTCCTCGATGACGAAGGCCTCCGCGCTGCGGAACGGCGAGGTCAGGCTGCGCACGCGCTGCTCGATCTCGGCGCGCTTCTGCACCGGATCGTCGGCGCCCTCGATCTCGGCCTTGTAGGCGACCTCGAGCCCGCCCTCGATCGGCAGCGAGCCCCAGTTGCCCGACGGCCAGGCATAGCGGAAGTTGAAGCGGCCCATATGCTGGTGCGCCGCGGCGGCGACGCCGTAGGCGCGCCGCAGGATCACCGAGCACCACGGCACCGTGGCCTGATAGACCGCCGACAGCGCACGCACGCCGTAGCGCATGGTCCCGGCCTTCTCGGCCTCGAGTCCGATCTGGAAGCCGGCGATGTCGACGAGATTGATCACAGGCAGATGGAAGGCCTCGGCCATGTCGACGAAGCGCGTGAATTTCTCCGCGGTGGCGCTGTCCCAACCGCCGCCGTAGTAGTACGGGTCGCTGGCCACCACCGCGACCGGCCAGCCGTCGACGCGCGCCAGCCCCGTGACGATGGCGCGGCCCCAATGCCGGCCGATCTCGAAGAAGGAGCCGGAGTCGACCAGCGTCTGCACGATCGGGCGGATCTTGTAGACCGCGCGGCCATCGCGCGGAATCGCCGACAGCAGCCATTCGTCGCGGCGCGCCGGATCGTCGGCCGGCTCGGCGCGCGGCGGCAACTCGAACACCGAGGTCGGCAGATACGACAGGAACTGGCGGGCGCGCGCGAACGCTTCTTCTTCGCTGGCGACCTCGTCGTCGACCACGCCGTTGCGCGTGTGGATATGGCTGCCGCCGAGCTCGTTCTTGGTCAGATGCTGGCCGATGCGCGCGACCACCGGCGGACCGGCGTTGAACAGCTGCGAGGTCTCCTTGACCATCAGCGAGTAGTGGCTGGCCGCGACCCGCGCCGCGCCCATGCCGGCCACCGAGCCCAGCGCCAGCGACACGACCGGCACCAGCGACATGTTCTCGACCACGTGCTGCCACACCTTCATGGTCGGAATCAGCGTATGGCCCTTGGTCTCGATATTGCGCACCGACCCGCCGCCACCGGTACCGTCGACCAGCCGCACCATTGGCAGCCGCAGGTCGCGCGCCATCTTCTCGGCGTGGACCAGCTTGTCACCGACCGCCCCATCGTTGGCGCCGCCGCGCACGGTGAAGTCGTCGCCGACCAGCACGACGGGGCGGCCGTCGACGCGGGCGCGTCCCATCACCAGATTGGCCGGCGTGAAGCCGACCAGCCGGCCGTTGCTGTCGTACTGGCCGCTGCCGGTCAGGCTGCCGACCTCATGGAAGGAGCCGGGGTCGGCCAGCGCATCGATGCGCTCGCGTACCGTCAGCTTGCCGGCGTCCTTGTGCCGCTGGACCTTGTCCGGCCCGCCCAATTGGGCCGCCAGTTGCCGGCGGTAGGCCAGTTCATCGATTTCGGGTTGCCACGACACGCGTTGTCTCCTGTTGCTCGTTGCTGTGGACAACACAAGCGCAGCAACCGTGCCAGGCGGCGCCACCGCTGCAAGTCGTTGATCTGCTTGCAAAAAACCTTGCGGACGAGAGCGGCGGCTGTTACGGTGTCCGCGATAACGACATATCAGGACACCGCGGTGTCCGCCACGGAGACAGTTCTTGTCGTCATTGAAGACACCTATCGGGACATCGGCTCCCGTTCCGGACGCCTTGGGCGCGCTGGTGATCGACCGCGACGGGCGGGTCGCCGCGGCAACCGGCATCGCGCGCGACGACACACTGGCCGGCGCCGCGCTGGCCGCGCTGGCCGCGCTGGCACAGGCCACCGATTCCGACACCGCCCGGGCCGGCCGCCCCTCCACCGATGAAGTTGCCGGCACTCGTCCGTATCTGTTCGAGGTAGCCGCGCCCGGCGCCGAGGCAACGCGCCATATCGCGCTGGCGCTGGACGACGGCACCACGACGCTGGTGCTGCTGCACCGTCCGGGCAGCGCCACCGCGCTGTTCGATTTCCTTGGCGCCGTGCCGTTTGCCGGCGCCATCCTCGAACACTTCATCACCAACCCGTACCAGGCAATCACCGTGGCGGACCGCGACGGCCGCATGCGCTATATCAGCCCGGTGCACGAGCGCTTCCTGGGGCTGCGCACCGGCGAGGGCATCGGCCAGCCCGCCGAGCGCGTGATTCCGAATTCGCGGTTGCCGCAGGTCGCGGCCACCGGCAAGGCCGAGATCGGGCAGCTGCAGCGAATGAACGGCGTCACGCGCGTGGTCAACCGCATCCCGATCGTCCAGCACGGCGAGGTGGTCGGCGCGATCGGGCAGGTCCTGTTCAAGGAACCCGAAGCGATCGCGCGGATGCACAAGGAGGTCAGCGAATTGCGCTCGCAGGTCGCGCACTACCGGCGCGCGCTGGACGACCTGCGCGGCGGCCCCGGCCGGCTGATCGGCGACAGCGCGCCGATGCAGCGGCTGCGGCGCGAGATCGAAACGGTCGCGCGGCTCGACGTGCCGGTGCTGATCCTGGGCGAAAGCGGCACTGGCAAGGAGCTTGTCGCACGCGCGATCCACGAGGCCAGCCAGCGCGACGGCGGCGACACGCGCGACGGCAAGCCGCTGGTCAGCCTGAACCTGGCGGCGTTGCCGGCCACGCTGATCGAGTCGGAACTGTTCGGCCACGCCGCCGGCGCCTTCACCGGCAGCCGCCGCCAGGGCCAGGCCGGCAAGCTGGAACAGGCGGCAGGCGGCACGCTGTTTCTCGACGAAGTCGCCGACATTCCGATGGAGATGCAGGTCAAGCTGCTGCGGGTGCTCGAGGACCATCTGGTCGAGCGCATCGGCAGCCGGCAGGCGCGCCGCATCGACTTCCGGCTGGTGGCGGCGACCAACCGCGACATCCAGGCGCTGATCGACGCCGGCCGCTTTCGGCTGGATCTCTACTACCGACTGAGCGGCGTGGTGCTGCGCATCCCCGCGCTGCGCCAGCGCCGCGAGGACATCCCCGCGCTGCTGCACCACTTCGTGCAGGCCTTCTGCCAGCGCAACAACGTGCCGGTGCCCGCCATCGACAGCGCGGTCCCCCGCCATCTGGCCGAACGGCCGTGGCCCGGCAATATCCGCCAGCTACGGCAGAAGATCGAGGAAGCGCTGGTGTTCTGCGACGGCGGCCGCCTGCGCGTGGCCGACTTCGCCCGCGGCGACGACTCCGCGGCAGCGGCCCTCGCCGCCGACGCGACACCGTACCCGCTGGCACGAAGCTATGCCGAACACGAGCTGGAAGACGACCCGCGCAGCGGGACACCGCCACCCGTTGCGATCACGCCAGCCTCCCGCTCATCCGGCCTGCGGGAACTCGCCTACGAAGCCGCACTGAAGGCCATCGCCGACCATGGCGGCAACAAGAAACGCGCCGCGCAGGCGCTGGGGATTTCGCGCTCGCATTTGTACACGTTGCTGGCGCGGGGGACGGGTGATGGAGCGAATCGATAGCGGGCCACGGTGACCCTTGCCGTGGCGCCCCGACAATTCAATGCCCTTGCGCGACGAACGCCGCTTCGAGCAGTTCCACTTGCCTTGCAAACTCCGCGGGGCGCCGCTGGCGAAACGTTTCCAGATTGCCGACTTTCCATCGCAATGCCGGCAGTTCCGCGACATGCCTGCATTGGAGCAGCGACCAGTCCGGCGTGGCTCGGGATAGCCCCGTCAGGAACTGCTTGTGCCGCTCGCTGAGCCGCCTTGGCAGTTCTTCCTTCAGCCGTATCCGGGTATCGATCAGTGTCTTCAGGGAGCAGTCGACCTCCGTCATGCCGACAAAGGCGCGGTGATACTCGCCACTGATTTCCTTGTCGTTGCCGAACAGCACCTCATGAATGGGCCGATTGTGGCCGGCGACATAGGTCACGAAGCACTCCACCATGCCGTCCGTGATCCCGCCCGATTCGTACAGTCGCCATACGTCGAAGAGATCGCGGGGATGCTGCCTGTCAAGCGCAGCGACCAGTTTGCCGGCGTAGAGCTCATCGGTGGCGAGAATCGGCACGTCAAACTCGACACCGAAAAGATCAGCGGACCTTTTGCTCAACGTCCGTCGCTCGACCGGCAGCACAGTGCCACGAAATACCAGGTTGACCTCGACCTTCACCTGGCTGATGTCGTTGTCGACGATGAGCTTGGTTTCGCGCTGATCGCGTGCGCCGATCATCCTCGTGCGCAAGCCAAGCGCTGCCGCGCGTTGCGCGATAGCAGTCAGTTCGCGATGGATGGCAAGCATCGCGTCCTCTCTCAGCACGTCGCGCGGAAGGTAGACCACGTCGATGTCCACGGAGAGGCGAGGCATATCGCGGACGAACAGATTGATGGCGGTGCCCCCCTTCATGGCGAACAGGTCGCTGGCGAAAACCGTGGGAGCAATGGCAAGCAGGAGACGGACAGTATTGGCGTAGGCGTTATCCATGGGGCTTCAGGCTGAGCAACGTACCGTCGTCGAGACGGCTGATCCATCGCTTGTTGCTGCCTGAGCGCACCGGATACTGGGCCAGCAGGGCATCGACGTCGACCAGTTCGGTCTCTCGGGCCCACGTCAAAAAGAGGCGAACGGCCTTGACGCTGGTACAGCACGATAGCAATTGTCCCAGCAGGTCCTTGCGAGGGGAGCGTAAGACGTCGAAAACGTTACGCGCCTCCTCAAGGCTTTGCTTAACACCCACCTCGTAAAGCATCTCAAGTGCGGCACGTTCGGGAGCCGACACGCTGACGCCGTTCGACATGCCGGGCGGAGTCATCAGCGTTCGATCGGCCAATGCGCGATCCGGCCAATCGAACAGGCGCGCGTGCGCATAGCGAGCAGGATGTCGCGCGGTGAACCACTCCGGAAGCGAAAAGCGGGCATCGCCCCAAACGACGATGGCTTCGCGGGACCCCAGGTTGTGTCGCATGCCTTGCCAGGCCAGAGCCGTCTTGCCGCCTACGTGGAAGCCGGGCACTTGCCGCTGCAGGAAACGTAGCGAGCCATCGATGCCGAAGTCATCGTTCGGGAAGGCATAGACGCCTTGGGCAAGGCGAACCAGCCAGCCGCCATCGGCATAGCGCGCGGCGAGTTGTGGCGACACGCCAAATTCCCGCAATGTCGCAAGGCTGAACGGCGCCCCCCGGTGCAGACCGGTCTGCAGGCGTTTGATTATCTGGTAGCGCGAAACTTCAACCATCGTTGAAGAATAGCACTAGATCCAAACACTTGCGGCAGAATCGATTAGCGTGGGCAGAACAAATAGCGCCTTGATTTATTTCTGCCGCAAAATCTAATCAAAGCGCGGTGCACGAAGCACTACCCTATGAGCGTGCCGGGCAGCATGGTGCCGCCCGGCGCTTCAATCAGCCTGCCCGAACGCCGCCATCAGCCGCGCCACCGCCGCCGGCACGTCGGCCGCCTCGGTGATCGCGCGGACCACGGCGGCGCTGCCGACGCCGGCCTCGAGAACCTGCGGCAGATTGCCCGCGTCGACGCCGCCGATGCCGACCAGTGCCGGGACCTGCTCGCGCATCAGGCGCGCGTAGGCGTAAAAGCGTCCGAGCCCTTGCGGCTGCGTGGGCATCACCTTGGTGGTGGTCGGGAAGATGGCGCCGAGCGCCAGGTAGCTGGGACGCAGCGGCGCGACGCGCAGCATCTCGGCGTAGCCGTGGGTGGAAACGCCGAGCCGCAGGCCGGAGGCGCGCAGTGCGTCGAGGTCCGCCTCATCCAGGTCTTCCTGGCCCAGGTGGATGCCATAGATGCCGCTGGCCGCGCTGTCGTTGCCGTGCGCGGCGTGGTAGTCCAGCGCGGCGCGCCAATGGTCGTTGATGAACAGTCGGCTGCGGCTGCCGCGCGCGGCCACCGCCGAGCGCGCGATCTGCTCGCGTACCGCGGCCGCGTCGTCGGACTTGAAGCGCAGCTGCACGGTCGGCACGCCGAGCGGTACCAGCCGTTCGATCCAGTCGGCGGTCGGCACTACGGCGTAGAGGCCCAGGCGCGCCGGGCATGGCACGAACGGTTCGGCGGACTGCTCCGGCGCGACCAGCGCGGCGTGCCGAACGCGCGGGAACCGTGCGAACTCGGCCGGCCAGTCCAGCGTGCCGGGCTGCCAGGCGCGTGCCAGGCACAGCGCGTCGTGCGCCGGGAAATGCAGCGCCAGCGTGGCCAGCAGCGTCGCGACGAAGGCCGGCGGCTGCGCGGCATCGTCGCTGGCGTCGGCCGGCGTGGCGAACACCCAGGTCCCCATCGGCGAGCGCACCGTGTCGATCCACTGCCCGCCCTCGCGCTCGGTCTGGATCAGCATCGCGCCGCGTGCGGCGACGCGTTCGAGCGTCGCCGCATCGACCTCGCCGTCGGCCAGCAACAGGTCCGTCTGGCCCAGCGTCTCGGCGGAATCGGCAGTCAGCGTGTCTTGCAGCCGCAAGGCGCGCCAGTCGCGGTCGGCCACGCCGAAGGTTTCGCCATGGCGCGCGACCAGTGCGGATTGCAGCGCCGCATCGACCGGCATCGGCGTCGGTTGGCGCGTCATGCGTGCTCCTGTGCGTGCCAGAACGGCATGCCGACCACCGGCGTGCTGGCCTGCGCGATCTCGCGCTCGGGCATCGGTCCGGCCAGATAGGCGAGGCGTCCCGCTTCGACCGCACGCGCAAAGGCACGGGCCATCTCGATCGGATAGGCGGCCTGCGCCACCGCGGTGTTCAGCAGCACGCCGTCGTAGCCCCACTCGAGCACCTGCGCCGCATGCGACGGCAGGCCCAGGCCCGCGTCGACGATCAGCGGGGTGTCGGGCAGGCGATCGCGCAGCACGCGCATCGCATGCGGATTGACCGCGCCCTTGCCGGTGCCGATCGGCGCGGCCCACGGCATCAGCGCCTGGCAGCCGGCGTCAAGCAGGCGGCGGCACAGCACCAGATCCTCGGTGCAATACGGCAGCACCTTGAAGCCTTCCTTGATCAGCGTCTCGGCCACCGCCGGCAGGTTCAGCGTGTCGGGCTGCAGCGTGTAGTCGTCGCCGACCAGCTCCAGCTTGATCCAGTCGGTCTCGAACACCTCGCGGGCCATCATCGCCGTGGTGATCGCCTCCTGCGCCGCCATGCAGCCAGCGGTATTGGGCAGCACCGGCACCTGCATCGACTTGAGCATCTGCCAGAAGGCGTGGCCGCCCTCGCCATCGCCGACCGCGCCCTGGCGGCGCAGCGCCACCGTCAGCATGGCCGGCTTCGAGGCCTCGACCGCGGATTGCAGCGTCGCCGGAGACGGATAGCGCGCCGTGCCGAGCAGCAGGCGCGAGGAAAACGATTCGCCGTAGAGCACGAAGGGATCGCGCACGGCATCCTGGGTCGGGAAGGTCATGGGATCAGCCTCCGGTAACGGGTTGCACGAGATCGATGCGGTCGCCGGCGGACAGCGGCGTATCCGCATGCGCGCCGCGCGGCACGAAGCGGCCGTTGAGCGCGGCGGCGAACGGTGGCGGGATCTGCGCCGCGGCCACCGCGTCGGCCAGCGTGGCGGGCGCATTCAGCGCCAGCGGCTTGCCATTGAGCAGGATTTCCATGTTCAGCGCGTAGGTCGTCGGTTGAGATGAACCGCGCCGTCCGGCGATCGAGGATCGACGGTGGGGCGCGATTGCATGGGGTTCAGCAGCGCACGGTTGTCTCGATGCCGCATCAATGCAGCACCGCCTGGCCATGCACGGGCGCGATCATGCCCGGCCAGCGCGCCGACGCGGGCACCGCATGCGCGGCGGGATCGCCGTCGGCGAGCGCGCACACGACTTCGCAGGCCGCCTCGACCACCGCCGGCGCGATCAGGAACCCATGCCGGTACAGGCCGTTCAGGCGCACCACGCGCGACTCTTCGTCGACCCGCACCGCGGGCAGATGATCGGGACGCGTGGGCCGGCGCTGCACGTTCAGCTCGAGCACGCGCGCCTCGCCGAAGGCCGGATGCAGCGAATACGCGGCCGACAGCAGCTCCAGCGCCGAGCGCACGCTCATCGGCGAGTCGTCCTCGCTTTCCAGTTCGGTGGCGCCGATCACGTACAGATGGTTGGGCTTGGGCGCGATATAGATCGGGTAACGCGGATGCAGCAGCCGCACAGGCCGGTGCAGCGAAACCTCGGGCGCGAATACCCGCACCACCTCGCCGCGCAGCCCGCGCAGGCCCGGCATCCCGCCCCCGCCGCTGATGCCGCCCTCGGCGGGCCACGCGGCACGGGCGCCCAGGCCGCGGCAATCGAGCACGACGCGCGCGTCGATGCCAAGCCGCGGCAGGTCGCGCTCGTCGATCTCGCCCGCTTCCCAGACGCAATGCACGCCGGCGGAGACCGCGCAGGCCAGCAGCGCGCGCAGGGTGCCGCGGTTGTCCAGCTGGCCCTCGCCCTCGAGCAGCAGCCCTTGCTGGAAGCGGCCGGCCAGCGCGGGCTCGAGCGCCGCGATGCCCGCACCGTCGACCCGGTGCAGACGCTTGGCGACCAGCTCGGGCGGCGACACGGCGCGGATGCGGCTGGTGAACAGCGGCATCTCGCCGCGGTCGTGGGCGTGCCAGACCACCAGCGTGCCGTCCTGCTGGAAGAAGACGGGTTCGACCGCGGTGGGCCCGTCCGCCTGTTCGGCCGCCTGTTCGGCATTGAGCTCGGCCACCCATGCCCGCCACAGGTCCACGCTGGCGATGCCGAGCTCGACGATGCGGCGCTCGCTGATGGCCGATTCGGCCAGCGGCGCAAGCATCGCGGCGGCGACATGGGCGGCCGCGCCCGCGCCGTCGGGACCGGCGCGTTCCACCAGGGCCACGCGCAGCCCGGCCCGGACCAGGCGCCAGGCGGCCAGGCGCCCGGCCAGGCCGGCGCCGAGAATGGCGACGTCAAACTGCTGTTTCATGGGGTGTATTGTGCCAGCCCGGCCGCGGGCGGCCCGGGAACATCGAATTCGCCAGCAAGCCACTGCGTCGCCCCCGCGAAGGCGGGGGCCCAGCGACTTCGCCTGTTGCGGCGGGGAAAAGCCGCTGGGTTCCCGCGCTCGCGGGAACGACACGCCGGTGTTTACGAGTAGATCTTGGCGCCCTTGCTGACGAACTCGATCGACTTTTCCTGCATGCCGCGTTCGGCTTGCGCGGCCTCGTCGGACTTCAGCGAGGCGGCGTAGTCGCGCACGTCCTGCGTGATCTTCATCGAGCAGAACTTCGGACCGCACATCGAGCAGAAGTGCGCGATCTTGGCGCCCTCGGCGGGCAGCGTCGCATCGTGGAAGGAGCGCGCGCGTTCCGGATCGAGGCCCAGGTTGAACTGGTCCTCCCAGCGAAACTCGAAGCGCGCCTTCGACAGCGCGTTGTCGCGCAGCTGCGCGCCGGGCCAGCCCTTGGCCAGATCGGCGGCATGCGCGGCGATCTTGTAGGTGATGATGCCCTCGCGCACGTCTTCCTTGTCCGGCAGGCCCAGGTGCTCCTTCGGCGTGACGTAGCACAGCATCGCCGTGCCCATCCAGCCGATATTGGCCGCGCCGATGCCGCTGGTGATGTGGTCGTAGCCGGGGGCGATGTCGGTGACCAGCGGTCCGAGCGTATAGAACGGGGCCTCGTAGCAGTGCTTCAGTTCCTCGTCCATATTGGCCTGGATGCGCTGCAGCGGCACGTGGCCCGGGCCTTCGATCATCACCTGCACGTCGTGCTTCCACGCCTTGGCGGTCAGCTCGCCCAGCGTGCGCAGCTCGCCGAACTGCGCTTCGTCGTTCGAGTCGGCGATGCAGCCCGGACGCAGGCCGTCGCCGAGGCTGAACGACACGTCATAGGCCTTCATGATTTCGCAGATCTCGTCGAAGTGCGTGTACAGGAAGTTTTCCTTGTGGTGGGCCAGGCACCATTTCGCCATGATCGAGCCGCCGCGCGACACGATGCCGGTCACGCGGTCCGCGGTCAGCGGCACATAGCGCAGCAGCACGCCGGCGTGGATCGTGAAGTAGTCGACCCCCTGCTCGGCCTGCTCGATCAGCGTGTCGCGGAACATCTCCCAGGTCAGGTCTTCGGCGATGCCGCCGGTCTTGTCCAGCGCCTGGTAGATCGGCACCGTGCCGATCGGCACCGGCGAATTGCGCAGGATCCATTCGCGCGTCTCATGGATATGCTTGCCCGTGGACAGGTCCATGATGGTGTCGGCACCCCAGCGGATCGACCAGACCATCTTCTCGACTTCCTCGGCCAGCGACGAGGTCACCGCCGAATTGCCCAGGTTGCCGTTGATCTTCACGCGGAAATTGCGGCCGATGATCATCGGCTCGAGCTCCGTGTGGTTGATGTTCGCGGGGATGATCGCGCGGCCCGCAGCCACTTCCTGGCGCACGAATTCGGGCGTGATGTCCTCCGGCCGCAGCGGCAGGCCGGCACCCAGCGCATTGCCGGGATGCTGGCGCAGCAGCGCCTTGTATTCGGGCTTGTCGTACAGCGCCTGCAGGTTCAGCGATTCGCGCAGCGCCACGTATTCCATCTCCGGCGTCACGATGCCGCGGCGCGCGTAGTGCATCTGCGAGACATTGGCGCCAGCCTTGGCGCGGCGGGGATTGGTCAGCTGCGCGAAACGCAGGTGCGCGGTGGCCGGATCGTTGGCGCGCGCCTGGCCGTACTCGGACGACAGGCCCGGCAGCACCTCGGTATCGCCGCGTTCCTCGATCCATTTGGCCCGCACCGGCGGCAGACCGGCCTTCAGGTCGATGCGCACGTCGGGGTCGCTGTACGGGCCCGAGGTGTCGTAGACCGGAATCGGCGGGTTCGGCATCTCGCCGTGCTCGGTGCGCGTCGCGGTCTGCAGGATGGTACGCATCGGCACGCGGATGTCCGGGCGGCTGCCGGTCAGGTAGGTCTTGTTCGACGCGGGGTAGGCGAACTTCTGGTCGAGATCGCTGGCGAGCGATTCGAAGGATGCGGCGGGGGCGGCGTTGTTGCGGGCCATGGATATCGTCCTCTCTCTTTGGGGGATGGACGAAACCAGGAGTCCTGTGAGCATGTCCCTCGGGGACCATGCTGGCGCGGCTGGAATGCGCGCCGGCGGGAACTGCGGGTCTTCAGTGAAACTTCCCACGCCGGTACTAACCGGATCGGGTTCGAAGGGACTCTCTCAGCCGCGCGGCCAATCCGCACGGCACCCCTGTTTCATCCAACGGGGCCAATTTAAGCACAAGGAAACTGGCTGCGCCAGCCTTGTTTCATTCGCACTGTGGTGCACTGCGGTATCGGATCGGCCTTTCGGCGTGACGCCTGGGCCGCCTGCGTCGGCGCCGGCCACGAGCGCCGGCGGTGCTCTACCATGCAGAAAGCGTGTCCGCGCATGCACAGCGCGCCGGCGGCGATTGCAGCGGCAATCGCAACGGCAATCGCAACGGCAACGGCGTGGACAGAGCCGGGAAAGCCCGCCACAGGAGACACCATGAGCACCAGCGACGCCGCCACTCACCGCGTCTTCAACCAGGTCCCCGATCTGGCGCACCACAACCTGTTCGCGATCGACACCGCGCTCGGCGCCGCGCTCGAACGCCTTGGCGGCGGCTGGCATGCCGGCGAGCTGCGCGAGTTCGGCGCGACGCTGGGCCAGCCCGAGGTCCAGGCCTGGGCCGATCAGGCCAATCGCCATCCGCCCGAGCTGCACACCCACAGCCGCACCGGCGAACGGATCGACCAGGTCCGCTTCGATCCGAGCTGGCATGCGCTGCTGTCGCTGCTGCGCAGCCGCCAGCTGCAGGCGTTGCCGTTCGCGCAGCCGCGCCCCGGCGCCTGGGCCGCGCGCACCGCCGGCTATTTCCTGCAGGCGCAGCTCGAATCGGGCTCGCTGTGCCCGGCGACGATGACCTTCGCCAGCATCCCGGTACTGCAGAAGGAAGCCGCGCTGTTCAGCGAGCTGGCCCCGCGGCTCTATGCCACCGCGCACGATCCCGAGGACTTGCCCTGGCGCGACAAGCGCGCGGTGATGATCGGCATGGGCATGACCGAGAAGCAGGGCGGCTCGGACGTGCGCGCCAACACCACGGTGGCGCGGCCGGTGCGGGGCGAGGGCCGCGGCGCCGAGTACGCACTGACCGGACACAAGTGGTTTTTCTCCGCGCCGATGTGCGACGCGCACCTGGTAGTCGCCCGCATGGGCGCCGAAGACGGGCCGCTGTCCTGCTTCTTCGTGCCGCGCTTTCGCGACGACGGCAGCCGCAACGCGATCCAGATCCAGCGGCTCAAGGACAAGCTCGGCAACCGCTCCAATGCCAGCAGCGAGGTCGAATTCCGGGGCGCCAGCGGCATCCTGATCGGCGAGGAAGGGCGCGGCATTCCGACCATCATCGAGATGGCCACCAATACCCGGCTCGATTGCGTGATCGGCAGCGCCGCGCTGCTGCGGACCGCGCTGGTCCAGTCGATCCACCATGCGCGCCATCGCACGGCGTTCGGCAAGCGGCTCGCCGACCAGCCGCTGATGCGCAATGTGCTGGCCGATCTCGCGCTCGAGAGCGAGGCCGCGACGCTGCTGATGATGGAGCTCGCCCATGCGTTCGAACACGCAGCCACCGATCCGCTGGCCGGCGCGTGGAAGCGCATCGTGACGCCCGCCGCAAAGTTCTGGATCTGCAAGCGCGCGATCGAGGCGACCGGCGAGGCGATGGAGGTCTGGGGCGGCAACGGCTACGTCGAGGAAGGGCCGATGGCGCGGCTCTACCGCGAGGCACCGGTCAATTCGATCTGGGAAGGGTCCGGCAACATCATGTGCCTGGACGTGCTGCGCGCGATCCAGCGCAGTCCCGACGATGCGCTGCGCTTGCTGCAGGATCTCGGCCAGCGCGCCGGCGGGCATGCCGCGGTGCGCGCCGAACTTGCTTCGCTGCAGGCGATGCTGCGCGCCGCGCCGGAAGAACTGGAAACCTGCGCGCGCCGCTTCGCGCAGGGTCTGGTCCTGACCGCGCAGGCGGCGCTGATGCTGGCGCACGCCGATGCCGATAGCGCCGAGCGCTTCGTCGCCAGCCGGCTCGAGCGGCAGCATGGGCGCGTGTTCGGCACGCTCGACGGCGGCGCGGCACAGCTGGGCAAGCTGATCGAGCGGGCCTGGCCGGTTTGATCGCGGCAATTGCGGTCAGGTCTACTCGTTGGACTCGCCGTCGCGCAGCAGGCGCCGACATTGATCCAGATAGAACAGGCAGCAGGTGCCGCACCACAGGCCCGTGGCTGCGATGATCATTGCCACGCCAGGGTGGAGCGCTTGCGGGTCGCCGCGGACCAGCACAACGGCGCCGGCCAGGCCGATCGGCAGCGACATCGCCGTCGCCATGACCACGGTCGCCAGCGCGCGATGATGGCGCGTCAAGGCCCCGAGGGCGATCCAGGCACGCCGCAATCCGTCGGCGCCAGGATCGCGGGCGTTGTCGCCCTCGGTTTCGATCCAGTCGATCCGATGGGACGACAGCGGAGCGTTGGCGTTGGCGGCGCCGGGCGGCTGACGATGGCGCGCATCCGCGGGGGGCCGGCCGGCATGCCAGGCCGCGGCGGCCCTGGGGGTCCCTGTGCTTTGCACGGTGACTCTCCTTTCCATGGTGGGCTCACAGCATAAGGCCGCTCGCCGCCGCACAGGCTGCTGCGCGAGTATCGGCGTACCGAAAATGGGAAAAAATGCGGCGAAAGCAGGGGAAAACCGGCGTCCGCGGGGCGAGCGTGGCGCTCAGGCGCGTGCCAGCAAGGTCTCCAGCGCGCGCAGCCTCACCCGCGGACCGTGCCGTATCAGGTCATGCGCGCGCTCGCCGATCATGATCGCCGGCGCATCGGCATCGCCGCCGGCCAGCGTCGGCATGATCGACGCATCGGCGACGCGCAGCGCCTCGACGCCGCGCACGCGCAATTGCGGATCGACCACCGACAGCGCATCGATGCCCATCCGGCAGGTGCCGGCCGGCCGCTCCGCGGCCTCGGCATGGGCGCGGACCAGCGCATCGATGGCCGCCTCGTCACCGGGATCGGCGCGCACCCCGCCGCAATACAGCGCCTTGCCGCCGAACGCGGCCAGCGGGGGCTGGGCGAGAATGCGCCGCACCAGCGCCACGCCCGCGATCAGGTCGCGCACGTCCTGCGGATCGCCAAGCAGCCCGGCCTCGACCAGCGGGCGCCGCTGCGGATCGCTGCCGGCCAGCCGCAACCTTCCGCGGCTGCGCGGACGCAGCAGCAGCACGCGGCATCCGTAGCTCTGGCCGTGCCCGCCGCCGTCGCCGCGCGCATGACCCGGACCGACGACGAAGCGCAGTTGCAGATCGGGTTCCGGCAATTCGGGCTGGCTCTTCAGCAGTGCGCCGGCGCTGATCGGCTCTGCCTGCGCCAGCGTGCTGCGCCGCCCGCCCAGTCCGGCGCCATGCCGCAACCAGTGCCATGCCGCGGCGAACGTCCTGCCGACCGACATGCCGATCGCCGATTGGACGCCGAACCAGCGCGGTCCAAACGATTGCCGCAGCGACGGCGGCGTCGGGCCGCGCTTGTGCAGCAGCATGCCGACCGGTTGCTGCAGGTTCAGCCCCACGCCCGGCAGATGCTGCACCACGCCGATGCCGTGCTCCTGCAGATGATCGGCGGGGCCGATGCCGGAAACCATCAGCAACTGCGGCGAGCCGATCGCGCCGGCTGCGAGCACCACCTCGCGCCGCGCGCGCAACGCGATTTGCCTGCCATGGCGCAGCGCCTGCACGCCGACCGCACGCCGTCCTTCGAAGACGATGCGCTGCGCCTGCATGCCGTGCAGAACCTGCAGATTGCCGCCGACGCCGCGATGCAGATAGGCGCGCGCGGCGCTCCACGGCTCGCCGCGATGGCGCGCGCTCTGGAACCAGCCGACACCCTCCTGCTCGGGGCCGTTGAAGTCGTCGTTGCGGGGATGGCCGGCGTGCGCGGCCGACTCGACGAAGTAGCGGGCCAGCGGCGAAGGCGCCGGCGGATCGCCGACATGCAGCGGGCCGTTGCCGCCATGCCAGGGATCGTCGTCGCGCCCCATCACGCGGGTATTGCATTCGGCGCGGCGAAAGCACGGCAGTACGTCGTCCCAGGACCAGCCGTCGCAACCGGCCTCGGCCCAGCCGTCGTAGTCGGATGGCGCGCCGCGCAGATAGGGGCCCCAGTCCGGCGCGTCATCGTCGGGCCAGGCGGCCTCGATCAGTGCGATCGATTCGCTGCCGCTGTCGGCGAGCCTGCCGGCCAGCGCGCATGCCGCCGCGCCGCCCCCGATCACGATGTAATCGAAACTGGTGTCCATTTGTCCCCTCGCACGATGGCAAGTCGGCGCGCCGCTCGCTCGCGCGTCGGGCCGCCACCGAAGGCTGGCGGACGGGGCGCGAACGCGGTCTATGCTGCCCAGTGTAGGCGCTTTGTGGAGGGGCGGCGGGGGAAAGCGAGGGGCCGGACAAGCCCGGCGAAAGGAGGGGAACAGGGTGGAAACAAGGCAGGACGCGCGCCCGCGCGCCCTGCCCTTGCAGCGCGTATCAGGACTTCAGCATCGGCTTGCCCAGCATCCGCGATAGCACCGCTTCCGGCGAATGGGTGTGGTCCGAGATCGCGCGCGGATCGAGGTAATAGGTCTGCTCCATCATCGCGCGCCCGCGCATCGCGGCGTGCAGCACCTGGTCGCTGAAGACGATCCAGGTCGAACCCGGCGGGAAGTGGAATTCCTGCTGCGGCACCCTGGCCTGGTAGTCGAGGTCGGCCTTGGCCATGTCGTGCAGCTGCAGCATGCGGTGGTCGTATTCCGAACGCTCGCGCTTGGTGATATGCAGTTGCTTCATCAGCCAGGCCTGTCCCGGCCACATGCCCTTGGTACGCGGCACGAAACGTTTGGCGAAATCGGCGAACGGCTCGCCGACGCGCCACACCCGCGGCGCCTGCGGATCGATGTTGTGGAACACGCGCAGCAGGCGCTTGCCGAGCAGCGGATTGGACGGGAACGAATCGACGTGCAGCCGGGTGTCGTCCTTGCGCCAGCTGACCGGACGCCCGGCGATCTCGCTGGGCCGCAGCGAGGTGCCGGCGCGCTCCAGATGCGGACCGTATTCGGGGAACAGCGACAGCACCAGACGCTCGCTGTATTCCGCGTAGCGCCGGATCAGCGCATACAGGCCGGCGAGGTCCTGCGGGCTGCCGACGGCGCCGCGCACCGCGGAGTCGTTGGCGCGCAGGTTGATGTTCTTGGACTTGCCATCGGACCAGCGGCTGTCGAGGAAGCGTTCCTCGCCCGGCTCGAAGCGGAAATGCAGATCGGGGAAATACAGCACGGCGCCCTGCTCGAGCTCGCGGCGCAGGCCGGCGGCCGTTTCGGCGCGCAGCTGCGGCGCCCAGTCGGTATAGGGCTGCGGGCGGATCAGGTCCAGCCCGCCGGCAGCGGCGGACACAGCGGACGGTGCGGCGCCGCTGGCAGGCGCGGCGGGAGGGACAACGGTTTGAACGGACATGGGATTCCTCGGCATGCTGGCGTGTGCCACGCCTGATGGCGCGATTCTACCGCCGCGCCGCGGAACGCTTCGCGCGCGCCCGCGGCCACGCATGCGACTCTTGAAGCGACGCGGTCCGACACTACATTCGTGTCGAAGCGCGCCGGCAAGGTCCGGCACGCGGGGGACCGGCCGCGCCGGTCCGAATGCAGACAGCCAGCAGTAGCAAGGAGCAAGGAGGGAATGCCATGTATGCATCGTTGCTGAGTTCTCCGGGCAGCCTGTTTGCCGAGTTCGACCGGCTGCAGCGCGAACTGCAGCAGGCCTTCTCGGCGCCGAGCAGCATCCGCGCGGTGGCGCGCGGCGCCTTTCCCGCGGTCAATATCGGCATGACGCCGTCCAGCGTCGAGGTCTATGCGTTCGCGCCGGGTATCGATCCGTCCACGCTCGAGGTCAGCGTCGACCGCGGACTGCTGACCATCGCCGGGCGGCGCAGTGCGCGGGTCGAGGGCACCGGGCAACAAACCGGGCAGAGCGACCCGTCGGCCAATCAGCAGGCCAATCCGCAAGCCGGCCAGCAGGGCCAGCCGGCCCCGGGCGCGTCGAGCTTGCGCGACGACACCAACGTCTATGTGCGCGAGCGCTTCGACGGCAGCTTCCGGCGCGTGATTTCGCTGCCGGAGGACGTCGATACCGCCAGGATCGAGGCGACCTATCGCGACGGGCTGCTGCGGATCTCGATCGCTCGCCAGGAAGCGGCCCAGCCGCGCCGGATCACCGTGAACTGACCCGATCACTGACCCGATGATTGCACCGAGCAGGAGGTTCGACATGAACGATCAAGCCGTTACCCGGACCGAGCAGGACCGGAACGTGAACGTCAGCGGGAACACCAACGGCAACGGCAATGCCGGCACCAGCGCGACGCTGTTGCCGCGCGTGGACGTGACCGAGGATGCGACCGGCATCACGCTGCTGGCCGACCTGCCGGGCGTGTCGCGCGACACGCTGCAGGTGCGCGCCGACCGCGACAGCCTGACCATCGAGGGCGAGATTCGCCAGGAGATGCCCGAAGGGCTGGAGCCGGTCTATGCCGAGGTCCAGATCGCGCGCTACAAGCGCGTGTTCACGCTGAGCCGCGAGCTGGACAGCAGCGCGATCTCGGCGGTGCTCAAGGACGGCGTGCTGAATCTGCGGATTCCGAAGCAGGCCGAAGCGCAGCCGCGGCGGATCGAAGTGAAGGTGGGGTAAGTGGAGGTGGGGAGGGAAGGCGGCGGTGGCGGCAGTCCGCGCCGCTGCCCTCTCCCCCGGCCCCTCTCCCGCAAGCGGGAGAGGGGAGGTGTTTCTCCCTCTCTTCCGCGGCGAAGAGGGGAGGTGTTTCTCCGTCTCTTCCGCGGCGAAGAGGGCAGGTCTTTCTCCCTCTCTTCCGCGGCGAAGAGGGCAGGTCTTTCTCCCTCTCTCCTGCGGCGGAGATGGCAGGTCTTTCTCCCTCTCTCCCGCGGGGGAGATGGCAGGTCTTTCTCCCTCTTTCCCGCGGGGGAGATGGCAGGTCTTTCTCCCTCTTTCCCGCGGGGGAGATGGCAGGTCTTTCTCGCTCTCCCCCTCAGGGGGAGAGGGTTGGGGAGAGGGGGTGGTCTTTCACGCCCCCGGCTCCCTCGCGCCGGCCGAATGGACCCGGCGCCCGCGAATTACAGCCCGGCTGCCGCACGCAGCGCCGCGGCCTTGTCGGTGGCTTCCCACGAGAATTCCGGTTCCTCGCGGCCGAAGTGGCCGTAGGCGGCGGTCTTTTCGTAGATCGGGCGCAGCAGGTCCAGCATCTGCACGATGCCCTTGGGCCGCAGGTCGAAGTGCTCCATCACCAGCTTGGCGATCGCCTCGTCGGAGATCTTGCCGGTGCCTTCGGTGTAGACCGTCACGTTGATCGGGCGCGCCACGCCGATCGCGTAGCTGACCTGCACCTGGCACTGGCGCGCCAGGCCCGCGGCCACCACGTTCTTGGCCACATAGCGGGCCGCGTACGCCGCCGAGCGGTCGACCTTGGACGGATCCTTGCCCGAGAACGCGCCGCCGCCGTGCGGCGCCGCGCCGCCATAGGTGTCGACGATGATCTTGCGGCCGGTCAGGCCGCAGTCGCCCTGCGGGCCGCCGATGACGAAGCGGCCGGTCGGGTTCACCAGGTACTTGGTGTCCTTCAGCATCTCGGGCGGCAGCACCGGCTTGATGATCTCCTCGATCACCGCCTCGCGGATCTGCGCCTGCGTGATGTCTGGCGCGTGCTGGGTCGACAGCACCACGGTGTCGACGCTGTGCGGACGGCCGTCGACATAGCGCACCGTGACCTGCGACTTGGCATCCGGACGCAGCCAGGGCAGGCGGCCGTCGCGGCGCAGATGCGACTGGCGCTCGACCAGGCGGTGCGAGTAGTAGATCGGGAACGGCATCAGTTCCGGGGTCTCGTCGCAGGCATAGCCGAACATCAGGCCCTGGTCGCCGGCGCCCTGGTTCAGATAATCGTCGGAGGCGCGGTCGACGCCCTGGGCAATATCGGGCGATTGCTTGTCGTAGGCGACCAGCACCGCGCAGCCCTTGTAATCGATGCCGTAGTCGGTGTTGTCGTAGCCGATGCGCTTGATGGTTTCGCGCGCGACCTGGATATAGTCGACGTTGGCCGTGGTGGTGATTTCCCCGGCCAGTACCACCAGCCCGGTATTGCACAGGGTTTCCGCGGCGACGCGCGCGTACTTGTCCTGGGCCAGGATGGCATCCAGGACGGCGTCGGAAATCTGGTCGGCGACCTTGTCGGGATGGCCTTCGGAGACGGATTCCGAAGTAAACAGGAAGTCGTTTGCCACGAACTATTCTCCAGGTTGGCTACGGCGCCGGGATGGCGCTGTTCGAAACTTGTTGGCTATCGTTGGCTATTGCGTGCCAACCATGCTCAAACCTGGAGGGCGACGCTTTAGCGGTATTTCAGCCGGGCCGGATTCCCATCGGGATTCGGTCCGCATCGCCCCGCAAGTTGTCAGTTAACTCGGCGATGCGCGGTATTATACGCGCCTGCGCGGCGCGGCACACGCACCCCGCGGCAGGATGCCGATGCCATCGCTGCTGTCGGGGTTATCGGCCGCCGCCGGGAAACCACTGCCGGGGAAACAATATCCGCGGAAAAATGAACTCGCCGGCCCTGCTGCCGGCCATTGTTGGGACTCCATGACCTTCCTGTTCTGGCTGATTGCGCGCTTGCCGCTGGCATGGCTGCAAGCCATTGGCGGCGCGCTCGGCCTGCTGGCCGCACGCCTGCCCGGCCGCTACGGCAGGCGGCTGACCGAAAACTTCCGCCACGCCTATCCCGACGCCACCGACGAGATGCTGGCCGAGGCCGCCCGCTCCACCGGCCGGATGATGATGGAGATGCCGTATTTCTGGGGCCGCAAGACGCTGAGCAAGCGGCTCGCCCGGTTTTCCGAGCACACCTGGCCGGAACTGGACCGGCTGCTCGGCAAGGGCAACGGGCTGATCATGCTGGTGCCGCATCTGGGCTGCTTCGAGGTACTGCCACAGGCCTACGCGATGCGCCGCAAGGTGACCGCGCTGTACAAGCCGCCGCACCAGCCCTGGCTGCGCGACTGGATCGAGCGCATGCGCACCCGCCCGAACCTGGTGATGGCGCCTGCCACGCCGCGTGGCGTGCGCACGCTGCTCAAGGCCTTGAAGCGCGGCGAATCGATCGGCATCCTGCCCGACCAGGTACCCACCGGCGGCGATGGGGTATGGGCGCCGTTCTTCGGCAAACCCGCGTACACGATGACGCTGGTCCAGCGTCTGCAGCAGCTGACGGGCGCGCCGATCGCCATGGTCTTCGCCGAGCGCACCGCCCGCGGCGCGACCTATGTCGCCCATATGCGGGTGCTGGAAGACATGCTGCCGGACAACCCCGCCGACGCCGCGGCCTTGCTGAACCGCACCGCGGAGTCGCTGGTGGCCGAGGCGCCGACCCAATACCTGTGGGGCTACAACCGCTACAAGCACCCGGCCGGTGCGGAGCTTCCGCCCCGGGCTGCGTGACCGACTTCCATGACTTTCCTGTTCTGGCTGATCTCCCGTCTGCCGCTGGCCTGGTTGCACGCCATCGGTGGCGCGCTCGGCCTGCTGGCCGCCAGGATGCCCGGCCGCTATGGCACCCGCCTGACCGAGAATTTCCGCCACGCCTTTCCGGACGCCACCGACGACATGATCGATGAGGCGGCTCGCTCGATGGGGCGCATGATCCTGGAAATGCCGTACTTCTGGACCCGGCACACCATCAAGGCAAAGCTGGTCGACTTCAACGAGGTGGTCTGGCCGACGCTGGACCGGCTGCAGGACCAGGGGCGCGGCGTGATCGTGCTGACGCCGCACCTGGGCTGCTTCGAGGTGCTGCCGCAGTCGTACGCGATGCGCCGGCCCGTCACGGTGCTGTTCAAGCCGCCGCACCAGCCCTGGCTGCGCGACTGGGTCGAACGCATGCGCAACCGCCCGAACATGACCAGCGCGCCGGCCAATCCGCGCGGCGTGCGGATGCTGGTCAAGGCGCTCAAGCGCAAGGAAGCCATCGGCATCCTGCCCGACCAGGTGCCGATCGGCGGCGAGGGCACGTGGGCGCCGTTCTTCGGCCGCCCGGCCTACACGATGACGCTGGTGCAGCGGCTGCAGCAATGGAGCGGCGCGCCGCTGGCGATCGTCGCTTCGGTACGGCTGCCGCGCGGCAGCGGCTATCGCGCCTTTGTGCGTGTCATCGAGGAGCCGCTGCCGGAAGATCCGGCCGCGGCCGCCGCCGTGATCAACGGCGTGGTCGAGGAACTGGTACGGCTGGCGCCGACCCAGTACCTGTGGGGCTACAACCGCTACAAGCACCCGGCCGGCGCGGAACTGCCGCCCGCGTGGCCCGCCGATGCCGAAGCCCCATCGCTGCCCACGCCGTCCGCCGCGCCGTCCACCACGCCGCCGGCACCGCTCAAGGCCGCCGACGCGGGCGCCACGGAATCGACTTCGTCCACTTCCCATCCATGAGCCGTCTTTTCACCTGGCTGGGCATCGGTCTGCTGACCGTGCTCGGCAAGCTGCCCTACCCCCTGGTCGCACGCTTCGGCGAGGGGCTGGGCAGCCTGCTGTATCTGTTCCCCAGTGGCCGCCGCGAGGTGGTCCGCGCCAACCTGCGGCTCGCCTTTCCCGACAAGTCCGAGGCCGAGATCGCCGAGCTGTCGCGCCAGTCGTTCCGCTCGGTGTTCCGCAGCTTCGCCGAGCGCGGCATCTTCTGGACCGGCAGCGAGGCGCAGATGCGCCGCTGGGTGCAGATCGACGACCAGGCCAACCTGGTCGCGCTCGACGGCGAGCCGCACATCCTGGTCACGCTGCACCTGTCGGGCGTCGAGGCCGGCGCGATCCGGCTGACCATCTATCTGCGCGACCACGTGGGCCGCTCCGGCGCCTCGCTGTACACCAAGCAGAAGAACGCGCTGTTCGACGGCTTCCTGAAGCAGGCGCGCGGCCGCTTCGGCGCGCACATGATCGCGCGCAACGACAGCGTGCGGGACATCATCCGCTGCCTGAAGAAGGGCGAGGCGCTGCAGTTGATCTCCGACATGGACTTCGGCGAGCGCGACTCGGAATTCGTGCCCTTCTTCGGCGCCCAGGCGCTGACGCTGACCTCGGTGTCGCGGCTGGCGCGGCTGACCGGCGCCAAGGTCGTGCCGATCTATACCGAGCAGCTGCCCGACTATCGCGGCTACGTGCTGCGGATCCTCCCCGCGTGGGACAACTATCCGGGCGAGAACGTGACAGAGGACACGCGCCGCATGAACGCGTTCTTCGAGGACTGCATCCGGCCGAGGATTCCCGAGTACTACTGGGTCCACAAGCGGTTCAAGAATCGCCCGCCCGGCGAGCCCGGGATATATTGACGCTGATGAGGGACCGGTACGCCGGTCCCAGGCATTGTTGAACCGCCCGCCGCGGCCCATCCATCGAACCAAGACCGCCCCGCCCTCCCCGCCATGAAAATCCAGTTCACCAAGATGCACGGCGCCGGCAACGACTTCGTCGTGCTGGACGGCATCCACCAGACCCTGAACCTGAGCACCGAGCAGTGGCGCGCGCTGGCCAGCCGCCATTTCGGCGTGGGCGCGGACCAGATCCTGATCGTCGAGAAGCCGACCCGCCCCGACGTCGACTTCCGCTACCGGATCTTCAATGCCGACGGCGGCGAGGTCGAGCACTGCGGCAACGGCGCGCGCTGCTTCGTCCGTTTCGTCACCGACCACGGCCTGACCGACAAGCGCTCGGTGCGGGTCGAGGTGATGAACGGCGTCATCACGCTGACGCTGCAGGACGACGGCCAGGTCACGGTCGACATGGGCGCGCCCGAGTTCGAGCCCGCGCGCATCCCGTTCCTGCCAGAGGGGCTGCCGACGCGGACCGAGGGCGACGACACGCTGTACGGCATCGAGACCAATGGCCGCACCGTGTGGATTTCCGCGGTGTCGATGGGCAATCCGCACGCGGTGCAGGTGGTCGATGACACCGAGCGCTTCCCGGTGCGCGAGGACGGCCCGGTGATCGAGCACCATGCGGCCTTCCCGAAGCGCGTCAATGCCGGCTTCATGCAGGTGGTCGACCGCAACACGATCCGGCTGCGCGTGTTCGAGCGCGGCTCCGGCGAGACGCTGGCCTGCGGCACCGGCGCCTGCGCGGCGGTGGTCGCCGGCATCCGGCGCGGCCTGCTCGATTCGCCGGTCAAGGTGCATACGCACGGCGGCGACCTGACCATCGCCTGGGATGGCGACGGCACGCCGGTGCGGATGACGGGCCCGGCCACCACGGTGTTCGAAGGTTCGATCGATCTGGACGCGCTGCAGCCGCGCGGCTGATTCAGCGACCTTGGGGGGCATGCCCCAGCGGCGCCCCGCCCCAGCGACCCTGCCGGAAGCCCGGCGCCCACGCGGAGACGCGCCATGCCAGACACCCCGCTCGACCCCTACCGCATCGCCAATGGCAAGGGATTTCGCCTGGACCGCTTCGACGCGGGCGCCAGGCCCTTCTCCAGCGGCGACAAGACCAGCGACCGGGCTCGCCTGACCGAGCTGTCGACGCATCTGGACGAGCAGCAGGACATCTTCTACGCCGAGCAGTCACGCAAGCTGCTGGTGATCCTGCAGGGGATGGACACCAGCGGCAAGGACGGCACCGTGCGCGGCGTGTTCCGCAGCTTCGATCCGCTCGGCGTGCGCGTGGTCGGCTTCAAGGCGCCGACCGCGGAGGAGAAGGCGCGCGACTACCTGTGGCGCATCCACGCTCAGGTGCCGCGCGCCGGCGAGATCGCGGTGTTCAACCGCAGCCACTACGAGGACGTGCTGATCACGCGCGTGCATGGCTGGATCGACGCGGCCGAGTGCGAGCGCCGCTATCGGCAGATCCGCCACTTCGAAAGCCTGCTGGCCGAGACCGGCACCACGCTGGTCAAGTGCTTCCTGCATATTTCGAAGGACGAGCAGAAGGCGCGCCTGGAGGCGCGGCTCGCCGATCCGCACAAGCACTGGAAGTTCGATCCCAATGACCTGGCCGAGCGCCGGCACTGGGACGCCTATATGGACGCCTACCAGGACGCGATCGCCGCGACGGCGACGCCGGACGCGCCCTGGCATGTGATTCCCGCCGATTCGAAGACGCACCGCAATCTGATGATCGCGGAGATCCTGCGCGAGACCTTCGCGCGGCTCAAGCCGGCCTATCCGCCGTCGGCGCCGGGACTGGACCAGCTGAAGGTCGACTGATCAGACGCCGTAGCGCTGGCGGTAGGCGGCCACCGCGTCGCGCGACGCACCCAGCGCCGGGTCCTGCGCGGCGTCCAGGTATGCCAGCAGATCGGCCAGCGAGGCGATCGCGATCACCGGCACGCCGAATTCGCGCTGCACGTCCTGCACCGCCGAATGGGCGCCGATCTGCTCCGCGGTGCCGCTTCTCTCCATCCGGTCCAGCGCGATCAGCACCGCGGCCGGCTCCGCGCCGGCGGCACGGATCAGCTGCACCGATTCGCGCACCGAGGTGCCGGCCGAAATCACGTCGTCGACGATCACCACCTTGCCCTGCAGCTTTGCGCCGACCAGCGTACCGCCCTCGCCGTGGTCCTTGGCTTCCTTGCGGTTGTAGGCGAAGCCGACATTGCGGCCCATGCCGGCCAGCGCCACCGCGGTGGCGGACGCCAGCGTGATGCCCTTGTAGGCCGGCCCGAACAGCATGTCGAATGCGACACCCGAGGCCAGCAGGGTTTTCGCATAGAATTGCGCCACCTGGCCCAGCGTGGCGCCCTCGTTGAACAGCCCCGCGTTGAAGAAATACGGCGACTTGCGTCCCGCCTTGGTGACGAACTCGCCGAAGGACAGCACGCCCGCGTCCAGCGCGAAGCGGATGAAGGTCTGGCTGAGGTCGTCCGCCGCCGGCGTGGTTTGCTGCGTCATCTTTTCTCTCTGTTCCAAAAATTTCCCGAGATGTTACGGATTATCAGTGCCAACCTCAACGGCATCCGCTCCGCCAGCAAGAAAGGCTTCTTCGACTGGATGGGCAAGCAGGACGCCGACATGGTCTGTGTGCAGGAGCTCAAGGCGCAGGCCGCCGACATGACCGAGGCCTTCCTCGCCCCGCACGGCTATCACGGCTACTTCCACTACGCCGAGAAGAAGGGCTACAGCGGCGTCGGCCTGTACACGCGCCACAAGCCCGAGCGCGTGATCACCGGCTTCGGCAATGCCGAGTTCGACAGCGAGGGGCGCTACGTTGAAGTGCAGTATCCGCATCTGGCGGTGATCTCGGTCTACGTGCCGTCGGGCTCCAGCTCCGAGGAACGGCAACTGGCCAAGTACCGTTTCATGGAGGCCTTCCTGCCCCATCTGCTGCAGCTCAAGGCCAGCGGGCGCGAGATCGTGCTGTGCGGCGACGTCAACATCGCGCACAAGGAAATCGACATCAAGAACTGGAAGGGCAATCTGAAGAACTCCGGCTTCCTGCCCGAGGAGCGCGCCTGGATCGGCGAGCTGTTCGACGTGCACGGCTATGTCGACGTGTTCCGCAAGCTCGACCCGCGGCCCGAGCAGTACACCTGGTGGAGCAACCGCGGCCAGGCCTACGCGAAGAACGTCGGCTGGCGCATCGACTACCACCTGGCGACGCCGAAGATCGCCGACACCGCAAAGGCCTGCTCGATCTACAAGGACGAGAAGTTCAGCGACCACGCGCCGCTGTCGATCGACTACGACTTCCCGCTGTAACGGGGCCGCCCGGCCGCCGGGGCGGATTGCCGCTGCGATGCCGGGGCATCCTCGCTACAATGCACCTCTTACCCGTAATACCCAAGCGAGTCCACCATGGCATTCAAAGTGTTCGTCGACGGCCAGGAAGGCACCACCGGCCTTCGGCTGCTCGATTATCTGTCCGGCCGTTCCGATGTCGAACTGCTGCGCATCGCGGAAGACAAGCGCAAGGATCCGGCCGAGCGAGCACGCTTCCTGAACGCCGCCGACGTGGCCTTCCTGTGCCTGCCGGACGTGGCCTCGCGCGAGGCGGTGTCGCTGGTGACCAATCCGGACACCTGCGTGATCGACGCCAGCACGGCGTTCCGCACCGCCGACAACTGGGCCTACGGCCTGCCCGAACTGGTGCGCGGCCAGCGCGAGAAGATCCGCGCCAGCAAGCGCATCGCGGTGCCGGGCTGCCACGCCAGCGCCTTCGTGCTGGCCGTGCGTCCGCTGGTCGATGCCGGCGTGATGCAGCCCGACTACCCCGTCACCGCGTTCTCGCTGACCGGCTACAGCGGCGGCGGCAAGAAGATGATTGCGGACTTCGAGGCGGGCGGCAATCCGAAGCTCGACAGCCCGCGCGCCTACGCGCTGGGGCTGGAGCACAAGCATCTGCCCGAGATGCGGGTGCAGACCGGCCTGGCGCAGGCGCCGATCTTCAGCCCGATCGTCGGCAAGTTCTACAAGGGCCTGGCCGTGACGGTGCCGGTGTTCCCGGATCGGTTGGCGCGCAAGGTCACGCCGGAGCAAGTCGCCGAGATCTACCGCAAGCACTACGAGGGCGAGCAGTTCGTGCGCGTGATGCCCGCGGCCAGCGACGAGCATCTGGACAACGGCTTCTTCGACGTGCAGGCCAACAACGACACCAACCGCGTCGACCTGTTCGTGTTCGGCTCGGCGGACCGCATCGTGCTGATCGCGCGGCTGGACAACCTCGGCAAGGGCGCGGCCGGCGCCGCGGTGCAATGCATGAACGTGCATATCGGCGCGGACGAGGCGACCGGGCTGACCGCCTGACGCTTTCCTGCCTGACCGAAGCAAACGGCCCCTGAATCAGGGGCCGTTTGCTTTTGTCGGCAAGCTTGTCGTCCCCGCGAATGCGGGGACCCAGTGACTTCACAAGACGCTGGGTACCGCCTGCGCGGGAACGAGGCCTGTGCTACCGCTTCAGCGGCTGCTGCTTGTCCTCGTCGCCGCGGTCCACCGGCGCGTTGGCGAGGCCGCCCATATTGGTCCGGTAGGCCGGCAGCCGGTCGACGGTGGTGCCGATCGCCCGCGCGTACAGCGGCAGCACCTCGGGCATATGCCGCTGCAGCTCGGCGATGCGCGACTGGCCGGACGGGTGCGTGGACAGGAAGTCCATGCTGGCGCCGGCCGCCGACGACTGCGACACCTTGCCCATCTTCTGCCACAGCGTCACCGCGGCGCGCGGATCGTAGCCCGCGCGCGCCGCGATATCCATGCCGACCAGATCGGCCTCGGTCTCGTCCGAGCGCGAGAACTTCAGCGTCAGCAGATGCGCGCCGGTGCCCAGCGCCAGATTGCCCAGGTTGCCGAAGCCGAACAGCTGCGAAATGACGTTGGCGCCGAGGTTGGTGATCTCGGCCTTGGCGGCGCGCTCGCGCGCATGCTCCTGCAGCGCGTGGGCGATCTCGTGGCCGATCACCATCGCCAGCTCGTCGTCGGTCGGCTTGATCTGGTCCAGAAAGCCGGTATAGACCGCGATCTTGCCGCCGGGCATGCAGAACGCATTGACCTGCTTGGCCTTGATCAGGTTGACCTCCCACTTCCAGCCACGGGCGCGGTCGTTCCAGCGCCCGGCCTGCGGCAGGATGCGTTCGGAGATCGTGCGCAGGCGCGCCAGCCGCGGATCGTTGGACGGCGCCAGCGCGCCCTTGGCGCGTGCCTCCTGCTTGATCTGCTCGTATTCCTGCGCGGCCTGCTGTTCGATCGCCTCGGCCGGCACCAGTTGGCTGACCGCGCCACCGCCGCGCTGCACATTGACGCCGTCCGACTGCGCCAGCGCGGCGGGCGCGCCCAGCAGCGCGACGGCGCCGAGCATGGCCAGCGTCAGCCGGCGCAGCGGCGCCGCGAGCCCGAGCGAACGCGAGGAAGGAACGGCAATGCGGGGAACGGCAACGGAGGGAGCGGACATGGCCAGACGCAAGGGAAGGGGCATCGTTTCAACGAGAATGCGACAGACATCACGAAGGCTGATGCAATAATACACGGCGCCCGATCGCCACCCAGGGCCCTCCAGGCACTTCCACCGCCTGTTCCGCCCGGCCCCTGCTCCCGCCTTCATGACCTTCCAAGACTATCTCGATATTTTCCGCAACCGCCGCATCGGCGCGATGCTGACACTGGGCTTTGCCTCGGGGCTGCCGCTGGCGCTGACCTCGGGCACGCTGCAGGCCTGGATGACGGTCGAAGGGCTGGACATCAAGACCATCGGCTTCTTCTCGCTGGTCGGCCAGGCCTACATCTTCAAGTTCCTGTGGGCGCCGCTGATGGACCGCTACACGCCGCCGTTGCTGGACCGGCGGCGCGGCTGGCTGCTGCTGACGCAGGTCGGCCTGGTGCTCGGCATCGCCGGCATGGCGTTCTGCCCGCCGCGCGAGGCGCTGTGGCTGCTGGCGGGGCTGGCCACGCTGGTGGCCTTCCTGTCGGCCTCGCAGGACATCGTGTTCGACGCCTACAGCACCGACGTGCTGCGGCCCGCCGAGCGCGGCGCCGGCGCGGCGGTCAAGGTGCTGGGCTACCGGCTGGCGATGCTGGTCTCGGGCGGCCTGGCGCTGTGGCTGGCCGACCGCGTGCTGGGCTGGCAGCAGATGTACCTGCTGATGGCGGCGCTGATGGCGGTCGGCCTGCTGACGCTGCCGTGGGCGCCGCGCGCCGAATCGCCGCCGCGCGCGCCGCGCTCGCTGGAGGAGGCGGTGGTCGGCCCGCTGCGCGACTTCTTCGGCCGCACCGGCGCCTGGTGGCTGCTGGGGCTGATCGTGCTGTACAAGCTCGGCGACGCCTTCGCCGGCAGCCTGTCGACGACCTTCCTGATCCGCGGCGTGGGCTTTTCCGCTGGCGAGGTGGGGCTGGTCAACAAGACGCTGGGCCTGGCCGCGACCATCATCGGCGCGCTGTTCGGCGGCACGCTGATGGTCAGGCTCGGCCTGTACCGCTCGCTGATGCTGTTCGGCGTGCTGCAGGCCGTGTCGAACTTCGGTTACTGGTTGCTGGCGGTGACGCCCGCCCATCTGTGGTCGATGGGCGCGACCATCGCGGTCGAGAACCTGTGCGGGGGCATGGGCACCGCGGCGTTCGTCGCGCTGCTGATGGCGCTGTGCAACCGCTCGTTTTCGGCGACGCAGTATGCGCTGCTGTCGGCGCTGGCCTCGGTCGGACGCGTCTATGTCGGCCCGACCTCGGGCTATCTGGTCGAATCGTACGGGTGGGCGCCCTTCTATCTCGGCACGGTGCTGGTCGCGCTGCCGGGGCTGCTGCTGCTGCGTGCGATGCGCGGCACGGTCGAGCGCTATGAAAGCCAGACGCGCACGGCGTCCGTCGAGGCTGCGGGTGTTCCCCCTCTCCCGCTTGCGGGAGAGGGCCGGGGAGAGGGCAAGGGCGTTCGCGAGGGCTGACGCGGTAGTGGGTCAGCGGGCGCCGCTGCCCTCTCCCCCACCCCTCTCCCGCGAGCGGGAGCGGGGAGCCGAATGCGAGCGACCGCGGCAGAGGAGCCGGTCCGAAGCGGTATCCCTTAGCGGACTACCGGTTGGCTCCCTCTCCCGCTTGCGGGAGAGGGCTGGGGAGAGGGCAGCAGGCGCCTCTACTGCTTGTAGTAAACGATCTGATGCGAGCTCGCCAGCAGCTCGCCGTCCGGGCTCCACAGCTGCGCGCTCTGGTCGAAGAAGCCCTGCCGGAACACCTGCGCCCGCGCGCTGCCCAGCGCGTGCCGATCGCCCAGCGCCCCCAGCGTGGCGGCATCCGCGTGGAAGTAAGTCGTCAGCGAGACCGTGCCGGCCGGCACGAAGCCGGCGCGCTTGAGGAAGATGCGCGGATAGAAGCTGTCGCACCAGGCAGCGATCGACGCATAGTCGGGCGTGCGCGCCGGATGGTCGCGCAGCCAGAACTGCGTCAGGCTGTCGGGATGCTCGGTGCCCGGTTCGGCGGTTGCAGGCTTGGCGCCGCGCACGGGGCGCATCTCGTAGGACTTGAGCCAGCGCACCGGCGCGAAGCCGCTCGGCAGCGGCGCGATGGCGTCGGCCGGCGGCACGTCGGGAAAGATGGCCTCGCCGCAGCCCCAGGTATCGCGCCGCACCGCGAACACCGCGCTGGCGGTAGTCGCCACCTCGCCGTTCTGTACCAGTTCCAGCGACCAGTGCTGCGTCGAGCGGTTGGTGCGCGAGGGCCGCGCCTCGATCGTGAACGGGCCCTCGGCGATCGGTCCGGCGAAATTGACGGTCAGCGCGATCGGATCGCCGAGCCGCTGCGGATGCTGTAGCGCCGCCTGCAGCAGCGTCGCCGCGGTGATGCCGCCGTACGGCCCGATCATGTTCCAGTACGACTCGGTGGTGCGGCCGGCGAAGCGGTGCTCGCCGGCGGGGGTCAACGCAATCGCGTCGTCGAAGGGATGCAGCTCGGATGTCGCGGACATGGGGCCTCGCCGAAAAAGCGAACGATCGTTCGGAATTTCCGTACGGTAGTCGCCCGAGTGGCCGCACGTCAAGTGCCGGCCACTCCGTTCGAGGCCATCCTCGGACCGAACCGATCGGGCCGAACCGATCAGGCGGAGCAGACCCGATAGACCGCCAAGCTGCCGCGCCAGTTGACGCCCCAGTTGACCGTGATGCCCTCGTGCATCACCACGCGATCGAGGATGCGCAGCCCGACCTTGGGCGCCAGCGCCTCGAAGTCGCTGATGGTCAGCACGCGCACGTTCGGCGTGTCGTACCACTGGTAGGGCAGCGACTCGGACACCGGCATGCGGCCGCGGAACACCGACAGCCGGTGCGGCCAGTAGCCGAAGTTCGGGAACGACACGATGCATTCGCAGCCGACGCGCAGCGTGTCGCGCAGCACCTGCGCGGTGTTGTGGATGGTCTGCAGCGTCTGCGACAGGATCACGGTGTCGAAGCTCTTGTCCTCGAACAGCGCCAGCCCGCCCTCCAGGTTCTGCTGGATGACATGCACGCCCTTCTGCGCGCACGCCAGCACGCCCTCGTCGCGGATCTCGATGCCGTAGGCCTGCACGTCGAGCTCGTCCTGCAGCACGCGCAGCAGGCTGCCGTCGCCGCAGCCCAGGTCGAGCACCGTCGCATTCGGTTCGATCCAGCGCGCGATCGCGCGGAAGTCCGGCCGCCGTGCCAGCACGCCGTTGGCCGCTTCGGTGATGGACTTGGCATTCATGCGCCGATCTCCCGGGCAATGCGTTCGTAATAGGCGCGCATCAGGTTGTGGTAACGCGGATCGTCGAGCAGGAAGGCATCGTGGCCGTGCGGGGCGTCGATCTCGGCGTAGCTGACCGGCCGCTTGTTGTCGAGCAGCGCCTTGACCAGCTCGCGGCTGCGGCTTGGCGCAAAGCGCCAGTCGGTGGTGAAGCTGGCAACGAGGAAGCTGGCCCGGGTATGCGCGACCGCACGGGTCAGGTCGCCGCCGAAGGCCAGCGCGGGATCGAAGTAGTCGAGCGCGCGCGTGATCAGCAGATAGGTATTGGCGTCGAAGTACTCGGCGAACTTGTCGCCCTGGTAGCGCAGATAGCTCTCGACCTGGAACTCGACGTCGAACGAGAAGCGGATGTCCTCGGCCTTGAGCTCGCGGCCGAATTTCGCCGCCATGTCCTCGTCGGACAGGTAGGTGATATGGCCGATCATCCGGGCCACGCGCAGCCCGCGCTTGGGCTTGACGCCATGCGCGTAGTAGTTGCCGCCGTGGAAGTCGGGATCGGACAGGATCGCGCTGCGCGCGACCTCGTTGAAGGCGATGTTCTGCGCCGACAGCTTCGGCGTCGAGGCCACCACGATGCAATGGCGCAGCCGCTCCGGATACATCAGGCTCCAGGCCAGCGCCTGCATGCCGCCGAGGCTGCCGCCCATCACCGCCGCGAACTGCTCGATGCCGAAGGCATCGGCCACACGCGCCTGCGCATTGACCCAGTCCTCGACCGTGACCACCGGGAAGGCGGCGCCGAACGGTTGGCCGGTGGCCGGGTTCAGGCTCATCGGACCGGTCGAGCCGAAGCACGAGCCGAGATTGTTGATGCCGATCACGAAGAAGCGGTCGGTGTCGAGCGGCTTGCCGGGGCCGACCATGTTGTCCCACCAGCCGACGTCGCGCGGATCGTGCGCGTAGACGCCGGCCACATGATGCGAGGCGTTCAGTGCGTGGCACACCAGCACGGCATTGGTCCGCGTGGCATTGAGCGTGCCGTAGGTTTCGACCATCAGGTCGTAGCCGGCCAGCGAAGAGCCGTTGCGCAGCGGCAGCGGCTCGGCGAAATGCATGCGCTGCGGCGTCACGATGCCGACCGAGTCGGGCGGCAGGGGCAGGTGCAGCGCGGCGGCGGCAGCGGCGTCCGAAGCAGTGCCGGAAGCGGCCGGTTCCACCGGGTCCGCGTGCGCGGATGGCGAGGCAACGTCAGTCATGTAGGCGGGCCCGCGCGAAGCAGGCATCAAAAAACCCGACCGGTCTTGCGTCTGGAATCACGCAGCCAAGTCGGGTTGTTTCGCACCGGATGCTTCGCTGTCCGCCGCGCGGTGGCGTTGTCCCTGAAATGCGTTCCTGTCGAATCGCGAATCGGAGAGGGGGCGCCGACCAACCTCTTTAGCCGCATTTATAGTGGCGGGGAGTTTCCCCGCCGCGCGCCCGCAAGCCAGTCATCAAATCGGCGCGACCGGCAGATTATAGAGCAAAGCGATAGACATCAGCTGAAGTCGGCAGAAGGGGCGCGCGGAGATGAATATCGACGGCCGCAGTCCGGCTACGGGGATCAGCCCAGCAGCACGCGCAGCTGCGCGTCGATCTGCCCGGCCGGCAGCTTGCGAAAGCCGCTCTTGGCATAGCGATGCCAGTGCCCCTGCACCGTGGCGACAATCAGCGCGGCCCGTGCCGATACGTCGGCGTCGGCCGGAAACGCGCCCTGCGTCGCGGCGACCTTCAGGCATTGGCGGATCGACGCCTCGATCCGGTCCACCAGCTGATTGATGCGTTCCTGCAGCCGCTCATGCTCGCCGACCAGCGCCTCGCCGGTCAGCACGCGCGTCATGCCCGGATTCTTCTCGGCGAACGACAGCAGCATCCGCACGATGGCCTGCACCTGGCGCAGCCCGTGCTCCTCCTGCGTGGTGATCTGGTTGATCAGGCCGAACACGGTCTGCTCGATAAAGGCGATCAGCCCCTCGAACATCTGCGCCTTGCTGGCGAAATGCCGGTACAGCGCGGCCTCGGAGACGCCGAGCCGGGCGGCCAGCGCGGCGGTGGTGATGCGTTCGGAGCGCGGGTGCTCGAGCATGCCGGCGAGCGTCTGCAGGATCTGCACGCGCCGCTCGCCGGGGCGCGGCCGCTTGCGCGCGACCACGGCCTCGGCAGCGCCACCGCCCTCGCCCTGCCGGCTGCGCTCGTCCGCGTTCGCGGCCGGCGCGGCTGCCTCGTTGCTCTGCGTCATGACCCGTTTCTCCGCATTCGTCGATGGAGTTGATGCACCGATTGTACTTTTATGTCCACATAGCCCGGCCGGTGCACCATGCGGGCCCGCGTGCGTACCGTGGTGTGGGCCGCGTTGCGATCGGCCTGCTGCGCCTCGGGCGACAGCCGCGGTGCGCGGGCCGCCTGGTTCTCCGCGGCGACCAGCGTCACCGCCTCCTGCCTGGCCGCGCGATCGGCGTCGCGGTCGTGGGGATGGCGCTGGGCCTCGGCGCGCAGCGCCGCCTGCTGCGCGGCATCGCGCGCCGCGCCCGCCGGTATGTCATGCGGCCGGCTCGGCGCGATCGAGCGCAGATAGCCGGTGATCCACGCGGTGCGTATCCCCAGGCCAGCATAGCGCTTCAGATGCGAGACGGTGTCCTCGACCAGCACGGCGCGGCCCGGCGCGATCCGCAGCCGTGCCAGCAGACGCCGCAGCATGCGCCGATCGGGCTTGGGACGCAGATCGCCATGGACCCACATCTGCTCGATGGCGATCACGCGCTCGAAGCAATGCTCGATGCCGGCCACGCGCAGCACCGCGCGGGCGTAGTCCTGCGGCGCGTTGGTCAGCAGCACCTTGCGGCCGGGCAGGCGGCGCAGCTGCTTCGCAAGGCCGCGGCGCACGCGCACCATCCGCGCGATGTCGGGGAATTCATGCGCGGCGCGCAGGAAGTCGGCCGGGTCCACGCCGTGATGGCGGATCATGCCGAGCAGCGTCGCGCCATAGCGCTTCCAGTAGTCGACGCGCACGCGGCTGGCGGTGGCCTCGTCGCAGCCGAGCACGCGCGCGACGTACGCGGTCATCGCGGCATTGATCGCCGGGAAGATCGCGTGCGAGGCATCGTGCAGCGTGTTGTCGAGATCGAACAGCCAGACCGTGTCGCCGGCGTTGTTGCCGGCCGGGCGATGCCGCAGGCGGTGGGGGGAGCGGCGGGAGGCGTGGGAAGGCACGAGGGGAAGGCGCCGCGCCGCCGCGGCGACGGCGGGCGCCTGGTGGCGGTACGTCAGTGCGAACGGATCATGGTGCCGAACGCCTGCTCGGTCAGGATCTCAAGCAACAGCGAATGTTCGATGCGGCCATCGATGATGTGCACCGAGTTCACGCCGCTCTTGGCGGCGTCCAGCGCCGACGAGATCTTCGGCAGCATGCCGCCCGAGATGGTGCCGTCGGCGAACAGCTCCTCGATCTCGCGCGCGGACAGGTCGGTCAGCAGATTGCCCTTCTTGTCCATCACGCCGGGGATATTGGTCATCATCACCAGCTTTTCGGCCTTCAGGATCTCGGCCATCTTGCCGGCTACCACGTCGGCGTTGATGTTGTAGGCCTGGCCGTCGTCGGAGAAGCCGATCGGCGAGATCACCGGGATGAAGGCATCGTCCTGCAGCGCCTTGACCACCGCCGGATTGATCGCCTCGATGTCGCCGACATAGCCGATGTCGATGAACGCGCCGGGATTCTCGCGGTCCGGCATCTTCAGCCGCTTGGCGCGGATCAGGCCGCCGTCCTTGCCGGTCAGGCCGACCGCCTGGCCGCCGTACTGGTTGATCAGCATCACGATGTCCTGCTGGACCTCGCCGCCGAGCACCCACTCGACCACTTCCATGGTCTCTTCGTCGGTGACGCGCATGCCCTGGATGAAGGTGCCAACCTTGCCGACCTTCTTCAGCGCCTCGTCGATCTGCGGACCGCCGCCGTGCACGACCACCGGATTCATGCCGACCAGCTTCAGCAGGATCACGTCGCGCGCGAAGCCATGCTTGAGCTTCTCTTCGGTCATCGCATTGCCGCCGTACTTGACCACGATGGTCTTGCCATGGAACTTGCGGATATAGGGCAGCGCCTCGGCGAGGATCTCGGCCTTGAGGGCGGGGGCGATGGCGGCCACTGCGGTTGCGGTGGGCCCGGAGGTATCGGAGGTCATGGCAATCCGTGAAAATCGACAGGTATCATGGCAACGCGGCGCATCCGGCGCCCCGCGGCAGGCGCCCGAATTTTACAAGAAACGGGGTGCCACGCTAGCGACAGGGCCGACCGGACCCTGCGCGGGGCGCCAACGGTGCGTCCGGGGGCCCATCGGCCGTTCTTTTCATGCAACAACTACGCCAACGGAAGCCACCGCGATGTCAGCAGAAGGCGCTGCGAAAAGCCCCGACGCGAACACCGGCCCCGCTGCCGTGCTGACCGGCCAGTTGCGGCCGGTCGAGCAGTGCGCGGCCTGCGGCGCGCGCTTCGTCTGCGGCCATGCCGCCGGCCTGCCGCATTGCTGGTGTGCGACGATGCCGCTGCTGCCGGCCCGGCTGATCGTGCCGGGGCAGCACTGCCTGTGTCCGGACTGCCTGCGCGCGCGGCAGGCTCAAGCGGGACAGTGAACACGGACAGGGAGCCGGTCATGGGCTTGGCTTTCCCATCGGTCCCGCCGTTTCAATCCAGCGCCGCGCCCACGCGCGCCGGTCCGCTCCACTGCATCGCCACCACACCCAGCACGATCAGCAGCGCGCCGCCGAGCCGCGGCGCCGTGAGTTCGCGCACCGCGAAGCCGGCCAGGCCGGCATGGTCCATCCACAGCGACGCCAGCATCTGGCCGGCCACCACCGCCGCGATGAAGCCGCTGGCGCCGAGCCGCGGCGCCAGCATCAGCGCGGCGGTCAGATAGAACACGCCGACCGCGCCGCCGATCCACATCCACGCGGGCCCGCCCGCCCAGCCGGCGCCCGGCGGACCGACACGCAGCGCCAGCATCAGCACCACCACGACCGCCAGGCTGACCAGCAACGACACCAGCGTGGCCCACAACGGATGCCCGAGCGCGCGGCCCAGCGCGGCATTGGCGCCCGCCTGCAGCGGGATCATGGCGCCGGCCAGCGCGGCGATCAGCACCGGCACCGCGGCCGCAAGGGCCGGGGCGGCGGGATGGGACGAAGACAACATGCGACCTCCTCGATGCTTGCGAAAACGAGACCGCGCCAGTCTGCCCCTACGCCGGATGGATTTCCAATTCTCGTTTCGAACGTTTAATATTCGCCGCATGAATAATCTGCGCAACGTCGACCTGAACCTGCTGGTCGTGCTCGAGGCCCTGCTGGCCGAGCGTCATATTTCCCGCGCCGCCTTGCGGCTGCATCTGAGCCAGCCGGCGGTCAGCCACGCGCTGGCCCGGCTGCGCCAGCTGCTGGACGACCCCTTGCTGGTGCGCGGCCAGGGCGGGCTGGTGCTGACCGCGCGGGCGCACGAACTGTCCGGTCCGCTGGCCGAGGCGCTGGCACAGGTGCGCATCCTGCTCGGTCCGTCTGGCTTCCAGCCGGCCACGGCCCGGCGCACCTTCCGTCTGGCGATGTCGGACTACGGCGCGATGGTGGTGCTGCCCAATCTGCTGCGCGCCGTCCGCAAGGCCGCTCCGGGCATCGAGCTGGTGGTGACACAGGGCAGCCGCGAAGCGATGTCGGCGCAGGTCGCCGATGGCGAGATCGATCTGGCGCTGGGCGTGTTCGTCTATCAGCCCGAGGGCGTCAGGATGGCGGCGCTGTTCGAGGAGGAGTACGGCTGCGCGGTCGATGCGGCGACGGTGCGCGACCACGGGCGGCTGGACCAGGTTGCCTACCTGGCGCGCTCGCACGTGCTGGTGGCCGCCCACAGCGCAAAGGTCGATCCGATCGATGCAGCGATCGCCAAGCACGGCGGGCGCCGCAAGATCGCCTGCGTGGTCCCGCACTGGAGCGTCGCGCCGGCGCTGATCGCCGGCACCAACCTGGTCCTGACCACGGCGCGCCGCAGCCTGGCGGCGCTGGAAGACGATCCGCGCTTCGCGGTGTTCGAGCCGCCGTTCGCGTTTCCCGGCTTCACCTTCAGCGCGATCTGGCACGAGCGCAACGATGCCGATCCGGGGCATGCGTGGCTGCGCGAACGGCTGCTGGCGGTCGGCGCGGGCCAGGGGCTGGACGAGGCGATCAGCCTGCGCGGTTGATACCCGGCGGTTCGGCCGCGGACCGGCCGGCTTCGCGCCGGTGCGATCCGCTGGCGTTGCGGCGAAGCGTGACGTCAGTGCTTGTGATTGGCCGCGGCGCCGCCGCCGTGAGCCGGCGCCGTCAGCCCGCGCACTTCGGCTTCGACGCGCTGCTCGATCAGCTTGCCGCCCTGTTCGAACTTCAGCGTCACCGGCACCTTGTCGCCGACGTTCAGCGGCGCCTTCAAACCCAGCAGCATCACATGGTAGCCGCCGGGCTTGAGCTCGACGTCTTCCATCTTCGGCAACGGCAGCGCGTCCAGCGCGCGCATCCGCATCACGTTGCCTTCCATCTTCATCTCGTGCACCTCGGCGGTCGCGGCCGCCGGCGTCGAGACGCCGACCAGGCGCGCGTTCTGGTGGGCGTGCAGCGTCATGAAGACGCCGGTGGCGGTCTGCGCCGGCACGGTGCCGCGCGCCCATGCGTTGCGGATGTCGATCTGCGCGGAGGCAGCGGTGGAAAACAGCGCGCAGCATGCAGCGGCGGCGGCGAACAGCTTGGCTTGCATCTCTATCCTTTCTCGGTGCAATTCGTTCAATCGAGGCGGTTTGGCGGAGGCGGGAAGTCCGCGTGAATGGTCGTGCAAACAGTCGTGTGACCGGTCGTGTAAATGGTCGGGTAGATGGTCGGGTAAATGGCCCCGTAACAGCGCGATTAGACCATGAACCGCGGCGGGGTCAGGGCGGGCACGAACAGGCCATGGAGACCCACGCGATGCAATCCGCCAGTCTGGCAGCGCCCCGCCGCGTGACCAATGCGGCATGGTGTCGCACGAGCCGGCCGGTGGCGGCGCCATTGCTACACTCGCGGCATGACGATGACCGCCCACGCCGCCCCACCCGCAGGCGAATCCCTCCGCGCGCAAGGCTTCGGCGCAGACAGCCTGCTGAGCCTGCGCCGCGTGTACTGGCTGCGCTGGGCCATCCTCGGCGGACAGGGGCTGCTGCTGGTCTGGGCCGAGACGCTGGCCGCGCTGCAACTGCCCTATCGCCCGCTGCTGACGATCTTCGTGCTGCAGGCGCTGTTCAATCTGCTGACCGCCTGGCGGCTGCGCCAGCATGCGCGCGCCGGCTCGGTGCCGGGCGATGCCGAGCTGATGGGACAGCTGCTGGTCGACCTGACCGCGCTGTCGGCGATCCTGTTCTTCACCGGCGGCGCCACCAATCCCTTCGTCTCGTTCTATCTGCCGGGACTGGCGCTGGCGGCGGCCATCGTACCGTGGCGCCAGGTGGTCGCGCTGGCGCTGTACGCGCTGGCCTGCTATTCGCTGATGCTGTTCGAATACGTGCCCTTGCACCTGCACAACCCCGACAACGCGGTGGTCTACCACCTGGTCGGCATGTGGCTGAACTTCGTGGCCAGCGCCGTGATGATCGCGCTGTTCGTCGCGCGGCTGTCGGGCGTGCTGCGCGAACGCGAGGCGCAACTGGCCGATGCGCGCGAACGGCTGCTGCGCGAGGCGCGGGTCGAGTCGCTGAACGCGCAGGCGGCGACGGTCGCCCACGAGATCGGCACGCCGCTGTCGACGCTCGCCGTGATCGCTGGCGAGCTGCGCGCCGACGCGGCGGACGCGGCCCGCGGCGGTACCGCGATACGCGACTACCTGCCGGACCTGGATACCGTCGAGCAGCAGTTGGGGCTATGCCGCGGCATCCTGGCGCGATTGCGCGAGGCGAACCGCGCCAGCGCGCTGCAGCCGGTCGGACATTGGCTGCCCGCCTTCGCCGACGGCTGGCAATTGCGCCATCCGCAGGCGCGGGTCGACACCACGATCGCGCCGGATGCCACCGACGTGCCGGTCGAGCCGGCGCGAACCGGACAGATGCTGACGATCCTGCTCGACAACGCGGCCCGCAGCCAGCAGGCCGCCGGACGCGGCGACTTGCCGCTGCGGTTGTCGATCGCGCTCGATCGTCGGAGCGGACCGAGCGAACTGGTGCTGCGCGTGATCGACGATGGCACCGGCATGCCGGCGGCGCTGCGCGCGCGGCTGGGCGAAGCGCCGGTGGCGAGCACGCACGGCGGCCAGGGCATCGGCGCCTATCTGGCGCAGAGCGTGGCGCGCCAGATGGGTGGGCGGCTGCTGTGGCAGGACCGTCCCGAAGGCGGCACCGTGGCCGAGCTGCGGCTGCCGGCGATCAGCGACTCATTGGAGCACGCGGCATGAACTTGACGTCGACCGCTTCCCTTTCCTCTGCCGCTGCCGCGGGCAACGGCGACGCCGGCGCACCCTTCCTGGTGATCGATGACGATCCGGTGTTCTCGGACACGCTCGCACGCGCGCTGTCGCGGCGGGGCTTTGCGGTCGAGATCGCGCACAACCGCCACCAGGCGCTGGCGCTCGCCGAGAAGACCGCGTTCCGCTATGTCACGCTGGACCTGCATCTGGCCGCCGGCCCCGCGGCCGGCGTAACCGCGCCCGCCGACTCCGGGCTGCAGCTGGTGGCGCCACTGCGGGCGATGCTGCCGCGCGCGCGCATCCTGGTGCTGACCGGCTACGCCAGCATCGCCACCGCCGTGGCGGCGGTCAAACAGGGCGCCGACGAATATCTGGCCAAGCCGGCCAATGTCGATTCGATCCTCGCCGCGCTGAAATCCGGCATCTCGGAAGTGGTTGCCGAGGCCGCGCTCGAGGATCCGCTGCCGCTGTCGGTGCCGCGGCTGGAGTGGGAGCATATCCAGCGCGTGCTGGCCGAACACGGCGGCAACATCTCGGCAACAGCGCGGGCGCTGAACATGCATCGGCGCACGCTGCAGCGCAAGCTCGCCAAGCGGCCGGTGTCGCGCTAGCGCGCCGAGCAAACGTAAAAAGGGCCTGCATTCGCAGGCCCTCCTTGATGTATCGCATCACGGCCATCACCGCGCGCCGCTTCACAGCCGCAGTTGCACGTAGTCCCAGCCGAGGTCGTCGCCGCCGTGGGCTGCACGATCGGCCATGTCCGTCGTGCCGGTCGCGCCGGTCATGCCTCCGGTACCCACCCGCAATGCATCGAACGCATGCCGGTTCGAGCGTGCGCCGTACTCGGCGGACTCGCTGACAAACAAGGCATGCGAGACCTTGACCCTGCCGTCGCCCGCCGCGGCATCGATGCGCGTGGCTTCGCTGCTATCCGGCACGGCGCACAGGAACGCCGTGGCCCCGGCCAGCCCCGCCAACACGCCTGCCGACATCAAACCGATATGCTTCATTTTGGACCTCCTGCTTACGGCCATACTGCAGCCCAACGAGGCGCAAGCTTCTCATCGTCGCGGCGGCCGTGCCAGCGTGCTTACCAACGCTTACCTGGCTTACCGGCCGTCAACGGATGTCACGGGCCGATGTCACCAGCGCGTGTCGCGCTCCCACTCGCGCATTTCCTCCTCGGCGCGCTCCTTGGTGTAGCCATAGCGCTCCTGGATCTTGCCGGCCAGCTGATCGCGCTTGCCGTTGATCTGCGTGAGATCGTCATCGGTAAGCTGGCCCCACTTCTCCTTGACCTTGCCCTTGGCCTGCTCCCACTTCCCTTCGATCTGGTCCCAGTTCATGATCCGCTCCTCAATGTCGATTGATGCGTTGGCGACTTTGCTTGCCGCGTCGGGACGGAACCGGCCGCGTCAGCCGCGGCCGGCCCATTGCTGATGCTTGCTGATCGCTTGCTGATGGATTGCTGATGGATCAGCGGTTGTACTTGGCCTTGACGTCGGCTTCGCAGCGGTCCTTGGCGTCGCCCGACATCGCGTCGCACTTCTCCTTGTCCGCCTTGTAGGCCGCGTCGCTGGTGTCCTTGCGAGCCTCGCGGCGCGCCTCGGCCACATCGGTGCGCGTACCGCCGCCGGCAGCCGCGCGGGTCGTCTTGGCCTCGCCCAGCGCCTTCTCATGCGCGGTCTTGGCTTCCTTCACGCAAACGTCCTTGTCGTTGCCCTTCTTGTCGTCGCAGCGTTCCTTCGCGACTTCGTACTCGCGGTCGGCCTTGACCTTCAGGACCTTGGCGCGGGCCGCTTCGGTGCCATCGCGGCGCGCTTCGGCCTCGGCCTTGGCCACGTCGCGATCGCGCTTGGCCTCGGCCTCGCAGACGTCTTCGGCGTTGTCCTTCATGGCGTCACAACGGGTCTTGGCGTTCTTGTAGTCGGCGTCGGCCCGCGAGACGGCGGCGTCATAGTCGGCACGGGCGCCGGACGGCGCGCTCTGCGCCAGCGCAAAGCCGGCCGGTGCGGCAACCATCATCGAACACACTGCAGCAGACAGCCATTTCTTCATCATGTCGCGCTCCTGTCGTTGTCGAACGGTTCGAGTTTGCAAGGGCGACGTTGGCGTCCGCCTTGCTGTCTCGTCGTATATGAAGGTTATGTGCGGTGCGCTTTTGCAAGCAGACGGGGGCTTCCGAAAGGGGAGTAAGACGATTCCCACATGAGAACCACACTTCACTGGCGGGTGTCTCGGGGACCAAAAAAAATGCGCCTTCCCATCGCTGGGAAGGCGCACTTCGGACACAGGCGCCGGGACAATCGCTGCGGCTTACAGCACGTAGCGCGACAGGTCCTCGTTGGCCGACAGATCGCCGAGCCGTTCGTCGACATAGGCGGCGTCGATCGTCACGGTCTCGCCGCTCGAACGAGTGGCGTGGAACGACAGGTCCTCGAGCAGGCGCTCCATCACCGTGTACAGCCGGCGCGCGCCGATGTTCTCGACCTTCTCGTTGACCGAGTGGGCGATCTCGGCCAAGCGGCGGATGCCGTCCGGCGCGAACACCAGCTCGACCTGCTCGGTGGCCAGCAGCGCCTGGTACTGCTTGGTCAGGCTGGCGTCGGTCTGCGTCAGGATCGCCTCGAAGTCGGCCACCGACAGCGATTCGAGCTCGACGCGGATCGGAAAGCGGCCCTGCAGTTCGGGGATCAGGTCGCTCGGCTTGGACAGGTGGAACGCGCCGGACGCGATGAACAGGATATGGTCGGTCCGCACCATGCCGTACTTGGTGCTGACCGTGGTGCCCTCGACCAGCGGCAGCAGGTCGCGCTGCACGCCCTGGCGCGATACCTCGCCGCCGCCCAGTTCGCTGCGGCTGGCGATCTTGTCGATCTCGTCGAGGAACACGATGCCGTTCTGCTCGACATTGGCCAGCGCCTTCTGCTTCAGGTCGTCGTCATTGACGAGCTTGGCCGCTTCCTCGTCGATCAGCTGCTTGAACGCTTCCTTGACCTTCATCTTGCGGCGCAGCTTCTTGCCCTGGCCGAGACCGGCGAACATGCTGCGCAGCTGCTCGGTCATGTCTTCCATGCCCGGCGGGCCCATGATGTCCAGGCTCGGCACCGCGGCCGCCAGTTCGAGCTCGACCTCCTTGTCGTCGAGCTGTCCCTCCCGAAGCTTCTTGCGGAAGACCTGGCGCGTGTTGGAATCCTTTTCCTCGGGCTGGGCGAAGCCGATGTCGCGCGGCGGCGGCAGCAGCACGTCGAGCAGGCGGTCCTCGGCGGCATCCTCGGCCTTGGTGCGCACCTTCTTCATCTCGGATTCGCGCGTCTGCTTGATCGCCATTTCGACCAGGTCGCGCACGATGGTGTCGACGTCGCGGCCGACATAGCCGACCTCGGTGAACTTGGTGGCCTCGATCTTGATGAAGGGCGCATCGGCCAGCTTGGCCAGGCGGCGCGCGATCTCGGTCTTGCCGACGCCGGTCGGGCCGATCATCAGGATGTTCTTCGGCGTAATTTCCTGGCGCAGCGGGTCGGCCACCTGCTGGCGACGCCAGCGGTTGCGCAGTGCCACCGCGACGGCCTTCTTGGCCTTGTTCTGGCCAATGATGTGCTTGTCGAGTTCGGAAACGATTTCCGACGGAGTCATGGTGTGGGACATGGGTCTCGGTATCCGGGTATCCGTTCAATGAGGGCCGGTCAGGGCGCCGCCACGGCGCCCTGCGGCGCGGTGGTGCGCCCGGCGGGCGTCACGTGCGGGAAAGCGTGAGGCGGACGCTCACTCGAGCGTCTCGATAACGAAATTGGTATTGGTGTAGATGCACAGTTCGCCGGCGATGCCCAGCGATTTTTCGACCACGTCCCGGGGCGACAGCTCGGTGTTCTCCATCAGCGCCTTGGCGGCCGACTGCGCATAGGCGCCGCCCGAGCCGATTGCCGCGATGCCGCCTTCGGGATCGAGCACGTCGCCGTTGCCGGTGATCACCAGCGTAGTGTCGCGGTCGGCCGTGATCAGCATCGCCTCGAGCCGGCGCAGCGCGCGGTCGGAACGCCAGTCCTTGGCCAGATCGACCGCGGCGCGCGTCAGGTTGCCCTGGTACTTCTCCAGCTTGGCCTCGAAGCGGTCCAGCAGCGAAAACGCATCGGCGGTGCTGCCGGCGAAGCCCACCAGGACCTTGCCGTTGTAGATGCGGCGCACCTTGCGCGCGGTGCCCTTCATCACGATATTGCCGAGAGTGACCTGGCCGTCACCGCCCAGGGCAACCTGGTTGCCGCGCCGGACGCTGACGATGGTAGTGCCGTGATACTGTTCCATGGTGGCTTCTGAGTTGGGTTCAGGCAGCTACTTGGCGACGGCCTGACGGAATTCAAGAGCGGGCGCAGCCACCGCCGACGCGGCTTGTTCGCCCCATATTCGCCCTCGCGCCGCCCGCGTCTCCCAATATAGACGGGCTGGACGGCCGCACCGGCCCCTGCTCCAGTCATTGCGCCGCCGAAGTCCGCTTTCCACCATGCAAAAACAAAAAGGCCACGCGTCTACGCGTGGCCTCGGGTACCGCTCCGGTCCGCTGCGCCGCGCCGGAAGCAGCGGCGGCGAAGCGGCCAGTGGGTCAGTCGGTCAGTCGGTCAGTGTCGCATCGACTCAGTCGGCATAGACGCCGGCCTTGCGAATCACCGGGGTCCACTTGTTGATTTCGTTGCCGAGGAAGGTCTTCAGCGAATCCGGCGTGGCGCGCTGGGCCGGCACCGCTTCGGCGCCCAGCTCGGCCATCTTGGCGCGGAAGCCCGGGTCGGTCACCGACTTCTGCAGCGCCGCCGACAGCTTCTCGATCACCGGCTGCGGCGTGCCCTTCGGTGCGTACATCGCGTGCCAGATCTTGACCTCGATGTTCGACAGGCCCTGCTCGGCCGCGGTCGGGATGTCCTTGAACGCCTCGACGCGGCGCGGCTGCATCGCGGCATAGGGCTTGAGCGCATTGGCCTTCAGCTGGCCGGCGATATTGGTGGTCTGGTCGCACATCAGGTTGACCTGGCCGCCCAGGATATCGGTCAGCGCCGGCGCGGTGCCCTTGTACGGGACCGTGGTCAGCTCGGTCTGGATCGCGCTCTGGAACAGCAGGCCGCACAGGTGCGAGGCCGAACCGATGCCGGCGTTGGCGAGCGACAGCTTGCTGGCGTTGGCCTTGATGTACGGCAGCAGGTCCTTCAGCGTGTTCGGCGGCAGGTTCTTGTTGCCAACCAGCACCATCGGCACGTCGGCGATTTCGCCGATGTACTCGAAATCCTTCAGCGGATCGAAGCCGAGGTTGCGGTACAGCGCCGGGGCGGTCGACATGCCGATATGGTGGATCAGCACGGTGTGGCCGTCGTTCTTCGACTGGGCCACCTTCTTCGCGCCGATCGTGCCGCCGGCGCCGCCGAGGTTCTCGATCACGATGGTCGCGCCCAGATGCTTGGACATGACCTGCGCCAGCTCGCGCGCCACCTTGTCGGTCGGACCGCCTGCGGCGAACGGCACCACGGCCGAGACCGGCCGGCTGCCCGGATAGTCCTGCGCCTGTACCACGCCAGGCAGAGCCAGTGCGGCGGCCGCGAGGGCGGCGGCCACGGTTTTTGCAACGTGTTTCATTATTTCTCCTGATTTCCCCGACTTCCCGTCGTGCAGACTGCCATGCCGCCCGGCCACCGTGGCGGCGTGGGCCGCCTCACCGGAGGTCGCGGCTTGGAGCCGCCATGCTATCAACGGCGACTTGCCTGAAATATCAGGAAATACCCGGGCAGAAGCGGGCCGCACGTCACTCGCCAATGCGGCCCCCGCTCGATGTCATTGGCGGTCGGGACCTGGTTCGGCCTCCTCCGTCAGCACGCCCTCCAGCCGTTCGAACACGCGCCGCGTCGAGCCGCGCGCCTCGAGCGCGAACAGCAGCACCGAGCGGCCGGTGACCTGGTAGACGTCGCCGGACGAGAACTCCGGCAGTTCCTCGCGCACCGGCATGTTGGTGTCGATCAGGCAGGTCCACTGGTCGCTGCCGGGAATCTGCGGCAACGTGAACTCGACCACGTCGTGATAGGCGTTGAACACCAGCAGCAGCGTCGCGTCCGAAGCCAGACGGCGGATGCCGGTGGCGCGCGCGCGGCCGTCGATGACCAGGCCGAAGCAGCGCATGGAGGCGTCGTCCCAGTGTTCCGGCGTCAGCTCGTCGCCGGCAGCGCTGATCCACTTGACGTCGGCCACGCCCAGTTCCTCGTCGACCTCGCCGGTCAGGAAACGCCCCCGCCGCAGCACCGGCAGCGCGCGCCGCAACGTCGTCAGCTTGCGCACGAAGTCGATCAACGCGCGGCCGCGCTCATCGATCTCCCAGTTGACCCAGCTGATCTCGTTGTCCTGGCAGTAGGCGTTGTTGTTGCCCTGCTGGGTGCGGCCGAACTCGTCGCCGGCCACCATCATCGGCGTGCCCTGCGAGAACAGCAGCGTGGCAAGCAGATTGCGCTTCTGGCGCTCGCGCAGCTCGACGATGTCGGGGTCATCGGTCGGCCCTTCCGCGCCGCAGTTCCACGAGCGGTTGTCGCTGGTGCCGTCGTTGTTGTCCTCGCCGTTGGCATCGTTGTGCTTGTCGTTGTACGAGACCAGATCGTGCAGCGTGAAGCCATCGTGCGCGGTGATGAAGTTGACGCTGGCCCAAGGCCGGCGCCCGCTGTGGTTGAACTTGTCGCCGGAAGCGGTGACGCGCGCCGCCAGTTCCGGCGCGACGCCCTCCTCGCCGCGCCAGAAGTCGCGCACCGTGTCGCGGAACTTGTCGTTCCACTCGGCCCATCCGGCGGGGAAGCCGCCGACCTGATAGCCGCCCGGGCCGCAATCCCACGGCTCGGCGATCAGCTTGACGCTGGACAGGATCGGATCCTGCCGGCAGGCCTTCAGGAAGCCGCTGCCATAGTCGAAGCCGCCGGGCTCGCGCCCGAGGATCGTGGCCAGGTCGAAACGGAAACCGTCGACCTGCATCTCGGTAACCCAGTAGCGCAGGCTGTCCATCACCATCTGCAGCACACGCGGATGCGACAGGTTCAGCGTGTTGCCGGTGCCGGTGTCGTTGATGTAATAGCGCTTCTCGTCCGGCATCAGCCGGTAGTAGGACAGGTTGTCGATGCCGCGGAACGACAGCGTCGCGCCCAGCTCGCTGCCCTCGGCGGTGTGGTTGTAGACCACGTCGAGAATGATCTCGAGCCCGGCCTCGTGAAAGCGGTCGATCATCTGCTTCAGTTCCGCCACCGCGCCCGGCCCGCGCGCGAAGAAGCGCGGATCCGGCGCGAAGAAGCCGATCGTGTTGTAGCCCCAGTAGTTGGTCAGCCCCTTGTCCAGCAGATGGCTGTCGTTCAGGAAGACGTGGATCGGCAGCAGCTCGACCGAGGTCACGCCCAGCGCCTTGATATGGTCGATCACCACGCGCTGTCCCAGCCCCTCGAAGGTGCCGCGCATCGCCTCCGGTACCGCCGGATGGCGTTTGGTATAGCCGCGCACATGAGTCTCGTAGAAGATCGTCCGCTCCCACGGCACGCGCACGCTCAGCGGGTGCTCCCAGGTGAAGGCCTGGTCCACGACCTGGCATTTCGGCATGAACGGCGCGCTGTCGCTGTCGCTGAAGCTCAGGTCGTCCTCGCCCATCCGATAGCCGAACACCGCGGGGTCCCAGCGCAGTTCGCCGACATAGGCCTTGGCATAGGGGTCGAGCAGCAGCTTGTTGGGATTGAAACGATGGCCGTTGGCAGGGTCATAGGGCCCGTGCACGCGGTAGCCATAGACGGCGCCCGGTGCCAGCCCCTGCACGCGGACGTGCCAGACCTCGTCGGTGTACTCGGGCAGCGCGATGCGCTCGACCTCTCGTTCGCCGTTCTGGTCGAACAGGCACAGCTCGACCTTGGTGGCATGGGCGCTGAACAGCGCGAAGTTGACGCCGTCGCCGTCCCAGGTGGCGCCCAGGGGAAACGGCAAGCCTTCGCTGATGGTGTAGTTGGACATGGCGCGCGGCACTCCCGTGTGGAAACGGATGGTGCGGAGCACGGCGCATGCCCGGGCGCCGGCCATGGCGCGCAGGCCGGCGCTTCCCATATTTGCCGGCGGATCTCCGGCAGCGTTGTCAAAACTACAGGGGCCGCCGATCGCCCGTTCTCGCAACTGAATTGCATCTCCGGGGGCACTATGGTTAAATCGCCCCCATGTCTTCGCCCACTCCCAGCCTGCCGGCCGCCGTCGATGCGGCACAGGAGCGCCTCCGGGCGCTGGGTGCGCGCGTCACGCAACCGCGCGTCTGCATCCTGGCGTGCCTGATCGGCAGCGACATCCCGCTGACCCACCAGGCCGTGATCGACCGTCTTCCGGGCGGCGCCGAGGCGATCGACCGCGTCACCGTCTATCGGGTGCTCGACTGGCTGGTCGAGCAGGGGCTGGCGCAAAAGCGCGCCGGCAACGACCGCGTGTTCCGCTTCAGCCTGATCGAGCACGAGGCGGCGCGCGCGGAAGTCCATCGGCGGCACAGCCATTTCCATTGCAGCCGGTGCGACCGCACCTTCTGCCTCGAGGCCGACAGCGCGCCGCCGCGGCAGGCCGCGCCGCGTGTGCCGAGCGGCTTCGCGGTCGAACACGTCGAATTGACCGTCAACGGCATCTGCGCCGAATGTGGCGCGCGCACCGTGGCCGACGCGCCGGCCGCGGGTGCCACTGAAGGTGCCGTTGACGCTTCCCCCAATCCCGGAGAACCAACATGTCCAAACTGATCCCGGTCACGATCCTGACGGGCTTCCTCGGCAGCGGCAAAACCACGCTGCTCAAGCGCATCCTCAACGAACAGCATGGCATGAAGATCGCCGTGATCGAAAACGAGTTCGGCGAGGAGAACATCGACAACGAGATCCTGGTGCAGGACGGCCGCGAACAGATCGTGCAGATGAGCAACGGCTGCATCTGCTGCACGATCCGCGGCGACCTGGTGCAGGCGCTGTCGGACCTGATCGGCCGCCGCGACGCCGGCGAGATCGATTTCGAACGGGTCGTCATCGAGACCACCGGCGTGGCCAACCCCGGCCCGGTGGCGCAGACCTTTTTCATGGACGACGAGATCGCCTCGCGCTATCTGCTCGACGCCGTGGTCACGCTGGTCGACGCCAAGCACGGCAACCAGCAGCTGGACAAGCAGGAGGAGGCGCAGCGCCAGGTCGGCTTCGCCGATGCGATCTTCATCACCAAGGCCGACCTGGTATCGGCCGACGAGCTGGCCGACCTGCGCCATCGCGTGCTGCAGATGAATCCGCGCGCGCCGATCGGCACCGCGCATTTCGGCGAGGCGCCGATCGACTCGATCTTCGACCTGCGCGGCTTCAACCTGAACGCCAAGCTGGAGATCGACCCCGACTTCCTGCGCGCGGAAGAGCACGATCACGACCATGACCACGAGCATGGCGAGCACTGCGGCGCCGACTGCGGCCATGACCATGACCACGAACACCACCACGGTCACGGCCACAACCATCATCACCACCATCACCACACCGACCGCATCGGCTCGTTTGTCTTTCGCAGCGACAAGCCGTTCCACTACGGCAAGCTCGAGGAATTCCTGTCGGGGATCCTGACCGTCTACGGCGAGAAGCTGCTGCGCTACAAGGGCGTGCTCTATATGGAAGGCGTCGACCGCAAGGTGGTGTTCCAGGGCGTGCACCAGCTGATGGGCAGCGACATCGGCGGCAAATGGGAAGACGAAACCCCAGGCACCAAAATGGTGTTCATCGGCGTCGACCTGCCGAAGGACGCGATCCTCAAAGGCCTGGCCAACTGCCTCGCCTGACGATGGCCGGGTGGCCGAGGCCGGCCGCTCGCCTCGGTTGCCAGCGCCGCCAGCGCCCTGCTTGCCGCGATGCGGCCCCCGTACGGGTGAAACACGGGCGCTGCGCACGGATATACGCGGCACGCGCCGCTCGGTGAAACACCGAATATCCGGTCCGGTTTTCCACCGTATCTCCTGGTAATTTGTTCAAGTACAATAAGCCGGATGTGATGCGGGCAGCGCGATGTCGCCGCCGCCCGCGTCGTATGCAGGGCGGCGGTTGTCGTCAGCATCAGACGGCCGTCCTGCGGTGCGGCCGCTGTGCTCGTGCGATGGCCGTCGAACGCGCGGGATCTCGGGCCGCAACGTTTCAGGGCGTTGCCGCTGGGGCAACGACGCCGACCGATGTCGACCGACGCCGAGAAAGGGATCCCATGGTAGCCGCAGCAAAAACCAAAGAAAGCCGCAGCAAGACCGCTGGTGCTGCGGCCGCTACGACAAAGGCGCAGGGACAGCAAGCTGCGCCTACCCCCCGGAACGGCTCGGCGCCGGCCGGTACCGGAGCGGCAAAGGGAGGCACGCGAAGCAGCAAGACTGCAGCCAGCCAGAGTGAAACGGTCGAACCGCGCAAGCGGACCGACACTGCATCCGCGCGGAACACGACGCCGCCGGTCGCATCAACAAGAGAATCAGCAGCAACCATGAGCAGCAATAAACTTCTGACTGAAGCTGAAATCCTGAAGATGGACGACAAGGACTACATGAACGAGGCCCAACTGGCCTTTTTCAAGAACCGCCTTGAACAGCTGCGCGACGAAATCCTGAAGAACGCCGACCAGACCACCGAGCATCTGCGCGAAACGGTCATCGTGCCGGATCCGGCGGACCGCGCCACGATCGAAGAAGAACATGCCCTGGAGCTGCGCACGCGCGACCGCGAGCGCAAGCTGCTGAAGAAGGTCGAACAGTCGCTGGCCCGCATCGAGTCCGGCGACTACGGCTGGTGCGAGGAAACCGGCGAGCCGATCGGCGTGCCGCGTCTGCTGGCCCGCCCGACCGCGACGCTGTCGCTGGAAGCCCAGCAACGCCGCGAACTGCGTCAGAAACTGTTCGGCGATTGAGGGCTGCGCGCCTTCATCCGCACTGCCAACGGCCCGGAACTCCGGGCCGTTTTGCTTTTTTATGCGGCGCACCACGACGGCGTCGCCGCGCGGCTACAGCAAGGGTGCCGCGACCGCGCATTTCTGCTACAGTCGCAACCTTGTTGCAATAAGCTGGGCATTTCGCGCTGCGCACCGCGGCGCGGCCCTCGCCCTCCATCCTCCAGATCGCCATGGCCGACCGTCTTCCCGTCACCGTATTGGCCGGCTTCCTCGGCGCCGGCAAGACCACGCTGCTGCAGCACGTGCTGGCCAACCGCGAAGGCAAGCGCGTGGCGGTCATCGTCAACGACCTGGCCGACGTCAACATCGATGCGCGCCTGGTCGGCGAAGGCGTGCTGGCGCAGGCCGGCGAGCGGCTGGTCGAGCTGTCCAACGGCTGCATCTGCTGCACGCTGCGCGAGGACCTGCTGGTCGAGATCGCCGCGCTGGCACGCGAGGGGCGCTTCGACTATCTGCTGGTCGAATCGACCGGCGTGGCAGAACCGCTGCCCATCGCCGAAACATTCACGTTCGAAGACGAACACGGCCGCGCGCTGGACAGCCTGGCCCGGCTCGACACCATCGTCACCGTGGTCGACGCCGCGCATTTCACGCAGGACTTCGACGAGGCCGACTATCTGCGCAACCGCGGCCAGGCGCGCGACGACGAGGACGACCGCACCGTGGTCGATCTGCTGATCGAACAGGTCGAGTTCTGCGACGTGATCGTGCTGAACAAGATCGATCTGGTCGACGACGCCGAACGCGAACGGCTGATGGCGCTGCTGCACGCGCTGAACCCGCGCGCCGAGATCGTGCCCGCGCGCTTCGGCCAGGTGCCGCTCGACAAGGTGCTCGACACCGGGCGCTTCGACTTCGAGGCGGCCGCGGCCGCGCCGGGCTGGCAGGCCGAGCTGCGCGGCGAGCATGTGCCGGAGAGCGACGCCTACGGCATCGGCAGCTTCGTTTACCGGCGTCGGCGCCCGTTCCATCCGCGCCGCTTCGCCGACCTGATCCACACCGAATGGCTGCGCGAGCACGGCAAGGTGCTGCGCTCCAAGGGCTTCTTCTGGCTGGCCAGCCGCATGGACGTGGCCGGCAGCTGGAGCCAGGCCGGCGGCGTGTGCCGCCACGGCGGTGCCGGTGCCTGGTGGGCGTCGATCGATCCGGCCGACTGGCCGCAGGACGGCGAGACGCTGGCCGCGATCCGCGCCGACTCGCAGGTCGACGGTGCGCCGGCGCCGTTCGGCGACCGGCGCCAGGAGCTGGTGCTGATCGGGCAGAACATGGACCGCGCCGCGCTGGAGGCGGCGCTCGACGCCTGCCTGCTGAGCGACGCCGAGATGGCCGCCGGTCCCGAGGCCTGGATTGCCTACGACGATCCATTCCCCAGTTGGGAAGACGCCTTCGACAACGAGGGCGACCACGACCATCGCGACCACGATCACGATCATCACGATCACGACGGGGCCCCGTGCGACTGCGGGCACCATGGCGGACATGCGCACTGAGTTGCTGCGCGCGCTGCGGCGCCGGGGCACGGATCGCCTGAGCGGCGCGCTGTGGGCAGCGTGGCTGGTGCTGTGCCTGCTGCTGGCGCAGCACGCCGGCCTGGTTCACCGCATCCAGCACGGCGGCTCGCCGGCCGTGCCAATGTCTGCCAATCCGGCTACGCCGAACCTGGTCGGCACTTCGCTCGCCTCCGCCGGTAGCGATACCCGTATCGACAGCCATGCACCGGACAGCGCGCGCGCGCCGATCCATTCGTGCGTGCTGTTCGACGCCGCCACGCAGGCGCTCGGTGCCTGCGGTACGCCGCCGATACCGCTGCTGTCGCATGGCAAGCCGCTGGTGCCGCCCGGCATCACCTGGCGCTGGCCCCACCTGCCGCCGCAGCGCAGCTTCCTGACGCGCGCCCCACCTTCTTCGCTCGCCTTCGCCTGAGCGCGGCCGCTCTTGCGGCCGCTTGTTGACGACCCGGCGATCCCGACGTTCGACCACGCTGACCGGCATTCCCCCTGCGACGGCCCGGCACTGCCACGCCATCGCCGCGGGCCTTGCCTTGCCGCGCCTTGCCGCACCAATCCGCAGCGAGTCACCGAGCGCGACCGATCGCCACGATGTTCTTCGCATCGCGAGCCATGAATCCGACCCTGCAACGCACCACCGCACGCCGCTCCGCCGACGCTTCGGCCAGCCCGGCACAACACCTGACACAACGATCGCTTCGGCCCGGCGCCCGCCTGACTCCGCTGGCCGCCGTCGCGCTGTGCCTCGCCGCGCCGGCCGCCTGGGGCCAGGCCATCGCGGCCGCCCCGGCCGCCGCCCCCACCCTCGGCGAAGTCGTGGTCACCGCCAATCCGCTCGGCAGCGACCTGAACTCGCTGGTGCCCGCCGTCTCCACGCTGCAGGGCGACAACCTGGCCGTGCGCCAGAACAGCACGCTCGGCGAAACGCTGAACAGCCTGCCCGGCGTGTCCTCGACCTACTTCGGGCCGAACTCGAGCCGGCCGGTGATTCGCGGGCTCGATGGCGACCGCATCAAGGTGCTGCAGAACGGCGGCAGCAGCATCGATGCCGCCACGCTGTCCTACGACCACGCGGTGCCGCTCGACCCGCTGGTGGCCGAGCGCATCGAGGTCGTGCGCGGCCCCGCGGCGCTGATGTATGGCGGCAACGCGATCGGCGGCGTGGTCAACGTGATCGACAACCGCATTCCCAAGGCGCCGATCGAAGGCGTGACCGGCGCCACCGACCTGAGCGCGACGATCGACGGCGACGCGGCCCGCAACGCCAGCGGCCTGATTGAGGCCGGCAACGGCAAGTTCGCCATCCATGCCGACGCATTCGCCCGCAAGACCAGCGACCTGCGCATCCCCGGCTACGCCCGCAGCGAGCGGTTGCGCAACAGCCAGCCGCTGGAGGAAGGCGAGAGCGAGGTCCGCAACCGCCTGCCCAACACCAACGCCGAGCAGCACGGCGGCGCGCTGGGCGGCTCCTACACCTGGGCCGACGGCTTCGTCGGCGCCAGCTACAGCGCCTATCGCAACGACTACGGCACGCCCGCCGAAGACGAGGTGCGGCTGAACATGAAGCAGGACCGCTTCGCGCTGGAAGGCGAAGCGCGCAACCTGTCGGGGACCACCGGCGGCTGGTTCGAATCGGTCAAGGGCAAGTTCGGCTATACCGACTACGAGCACAAGGAAATCGAAGGCGGCGAAACCGGCACGGTGTTCAAGAACAAGGGTTGGGACGCCCGCATCGAGGCGCAGCACGGCAATATCGGCCGCATGCGCGGCGTGATCGGCGCGCAGTTCGGCGCGACCCGCTTCTCCGCGCTGGGCGAGGAGGCCTTCGTGCCCAGCAGCGATACCGACAACGCCGCGCTGTTCGTGTTCGAGGAAATGCCGCTGGATTCGGCCGGCAACCTGAAGCTGAACCTGGGCGGGCGCATCGACCATACCAGCATCAAGGCCACCGCCGGCGGCAACGAACGCTTTGCCGATGCAAAACGCAGCTTCAACGCGGGCAGCGCCTCGGCCGGCCTGCTTTACAAGCTGAGTCCGGCCTGGTCGCTGACCTCCAACGTCGCCTACACCGAGCGCGCGCCGACGTTCTACGAGCTGTACGCCAACGGCCCGCACGTTGCCACCGGTGCCTGGGAGCAGGGCGATCCGAACGCCAACAAGGAACGCGCAACTTCGGTCGATCTGGGCCTGCGCTTCAAGCAGGGCGATCACAGCGCCGGCGTGTCCGGCTTCTACAGCCGCTTCTCGAACTATCTGGCGCTGTCCGCGACCGGCAACGCGCGCAACGAGGAAGGCGAGCTGGTGGCCCCCGGCAGCGCGGACGCCCTGCCCGAACTGCGCTATCTCGGCATTCCGGCGACGCTGTACGGCTTCGAGGCCGAGGGCAAGACCCGGCTGGCCCGCAAGCTGCTGACCGGCAGCGATACGCTGGACTTCGAGGCGCGGGCGGACTACGTGCGCGGCGAGAACCGCGAGACCGGCGAGCCGCTGCCGCGGCTGGCGCCACTGCGTCTTGGTGGCGCGCTCGTCTACGGCGCGGGCCCCTTCGGCGCGCGCCTGGACCTGACCTGGGCCGCGAAGCAGACCCGGGTGCCCGTCAACGACACGCCGACCGACGCCTACACGATGCTGGGCGTCGCGCTGACCTACAAGATCAAGAGCGGGCGCACGCAAACCCTGCTCTACCTGCGCGGCGACAACCTGACCAACGAGGAGGCGCGCAATTCCACCTCGATCCTGCGCGACATCGCGCCGATGGCCGGCCGCAGCGTGCGCGTGGGCCTGCGCACGACGTTCTAGCGCAGCGCTGGCCAGCGGCGCGAAGGATGCGCCGCCGGCCGTCCCGGCTGCATGGCGTCGGCCCCTGTTCCGGCGCCGTGCTTCATGCGCGGTCGAACCTGCAGATCAGCCTCGCTACCGCATCCTCCATCATCACTGCCACCTGCGGCATCACGAGGGATTGCGGCTCGAGACGATCGTCGGGCGGCAAACGCTGCAGCGCTTCCAGCCATCGCGCGCCGGCTGCCACGAAATCGTCGTCCTTCCGTGACGCCGCGCTCGGCGTCGAAGAGACGACGCTGTGGAACCAGTCCGTGGTCGCGCACAGCAGCGACACCTGATACTCGGGCGGGATCTGCATGATGGCGCGCCATACCGCGCGCCTGGGCGCCCAGCCATATTCGCCGCCGCTCGCTTGGTGCCACATCGTGGCCACAGCGTTGCGCCGCGTATCGGCCTCGGCCCACTGGCGCAGCACGTCGACGCGAAACGCCGGCGGCAAGGACGCCGCGACGGACAGGATCCAATCGGTACTCGCGTTGATACTGGACAGGCCCTCGTACTGCTCGGTCGGCCCTTGCCCGAGGTCGAGCAGCACCGTCTGCCGAACCTCGATCGGCAAACGCCTGACCGACCGGGTCAGGACATCGACGAAGTTGCGCAGAACCATCGCGTCGGCACTGTGGATGTGATCGCGGCCTTGTTCCGACTGCCACTGCACCACGATGGCAAGACGCGCAAACTCCAACGCCAGTGCCGGTTGCGCGGCCATTTCCATCTCGCCGCTCCAGGACGGCAAATCGGCGGCGAGCGCGACCATCTTCGCGGAAAACGGCTCGGACGTGTCGCATAGCCGCTGCATCGCCTGCGCGAGCACCGCGCGGCCATCGTCGGCCAATGGCATGGCCGCCATCAAGGCGTCCAGGAAGCTTTGCATCTCGGTGGGGGGCGGCTCGCCCGGAGCCGCCTCGAGCCGTTGTGCGAGCGATGCCGCACGCTCCAGCGGCGCCGCGGCATCCGATGTTTTCCGCTGCGTGTCCGTGAATGCCCGTTGCCGTGGCATCGAACGCGCGCCCGGCGGCGCGGTGTCGAACAATCGATTCAGCCAGTCACGTCGGGAACGCGTTGTGCCTTCGGTGGCGCACCGCTCCATCAGCTCGTCGCACAGTGCTTCCCACTGCCCGATCGCCTCGGTCTGTCGACTACCGGCGCGACGTTTCATCGCGGTGCAGCAGGCACCCCTGCGGGGCGCCAGCGGGCTAACGGCGCCCCGGCCTGCCTGCCGCCGGTGCAATGCCGTGCCGCGGGTCTGTCCGTCTTGACACTGCAAGAGCGCGGTCCCGACAATGCGCCACACCACAACCGACGGGAGTGCCCGATGCCATTCGTTCGTCGTACCTTGCGCGCCGCGGTGCTGGCCACAAGCCTGGCCCTCGGCGCCGCCGCCCTGCCCGCACACGCGGCCGGCCTGACCATCGGCCTGTCCGGCGATATCACCTCGCTCGATCCGCACTATCACAACGTCACGCCCAACGCGAACGTCGCCGAGCACATGTTCGAAACGCTGATCGCCAAGGACGAGAAGATGCGCTTCAAGCCGGCGCTGGCGCAAAGCTGGCGCGCGGTCGACGAGACCACCTGGGAGGTCAAGCTGCGGCCGGGCGTCAAGTTCCACGACGGCAGCGAATTCACCGCGCAGGACGTCGTGTTCTCGCTGGCACGGCCGGCCAACGTCAAGAACAGCCCGTCGCCGTACACGATCTACACCAAGGGCTTCAAGGACGTGGTGGCGGTCGACAAGCTGACCGTGCGCATCACCACCAACGGTCCCTACCCGCTGGTGCCGAACGATCTGTCGACGATCTACATGGTGTCGAAGAAGGTCGCCGAAAATGCCTCGAGCGACGACTTCAACAGCGGCAAGGCGATGGTCGGCACCGGGCCGTACAAGTTCGTCAGCTTCCGCAAGGGCGACCGCGTCGAGCTGACCCGCAACGACGCCTATTGGGGCAACAAGCCGCAATGGGACACGGTGTCGCTGCGCATCCTGACCAACGATGCGCCGCGCGTGGCGGCGCTGCTGGCCGGCGACGTGCAGGTGATCGAGAACGTGCCGACCTCGGACATCCGCAAGCTGTCGTCCGATCCCGGCGTGTCGGTATTCAAGGTGCCGACCTTCCGCATGATGTACCTGCATATGGACAGCGACCGCGAGGTCTCGCCCTTCGTCGCCGACAAGGCAGGCAAGCCGCTGCCCCGCAATCCGCTGAAAGACGCGCGCGTGCGCCAGGCGATCTCGAAGGCGATCTCGCGCCAGGCGATCGTCGACCGCGTGATGGAAGGCGCGGCCGAGCCGACCGGCCAGCTGGTCAACAGCTCGCTGTTCGGCCACGTGCCGGGCCTGAAGCCCGATACGGCCGATGCGGCAGCGGCCAAACGCCTGCTCGCCGAGGCCGGCTATCCGGACGGCTTCCAGCTGACGCTGCATACGCCGAACAACCGCTATGTCAACGACGAACAGGTCGCGCAGGCGATCGCGTCGATGCTGACGCGCATCGGCATCCAGACGCGCGTCGAGGCGATGCCGTCGGCGAGCTTCTTCACGCGCGCCAACAAGCTCGACTTCTCGTTCATGCTGGCGGGCTGGGGCGCCGACACCGGCGAGGCAGGCTCGTCGCTGAAGTCGCTGCTGGCGACCTACGACCCCGGCAAGGGCTGGGGCGCCTCGAACCGCGGGCGCTACAGCAACCCGGCGCTGGACGCCAAGCTCAGCGCCGCGCTGACGACGATCGACGACCGCGCGCGCGAGAAGCTGCTGCAGGAGGCCACCGAGATCGGCATCAAGGACTACGGCGTGATCCCGCTGTACTACCAGATCAATGTGTGGGCGGCGAAGAAGGGCCTGACCGTGATTCCGCGCCAGGACGAACGCACCTACGCGTTCAGCATCACGCGCTGATCCCTCATTGCGGTGGGGCCGGAGGCGCAGGGACAGTCGGCATCACCGACTCCGGCACCAGCGAGTAGATCGCCGCGCGGCACGGCACGCCGTGCAGCACCAGCCGGTTGCGCGCGATGCATTCGAGCAGCGCGCCGGTCTTCTCGGCAACGCGGCGGCTCGCCAGATTCTGCTCGGCGGCGACGATCTCGATGCGGGTCAGATGCAGCCGGTGAAAGCCGAAGCAGGCCATCATCCAGGCGGCGCGGGTGGCAAGCCCCTCGCCCTGCCGGCTCTTGCGGATCCAGTAGCCCAGGTTGGCGATGCGGTTCTCGGTCGAGATCTGGTTCAGCGCGACGCCGCCGCACAGCACGCGGCCGTCCTGCGAGTAGACGCCGATGTCGTACGACAGCCCGGCCGCAAGATTCTCCGCGCAGGTATCGATCCACAGCTGCGCGTCGCGCACGCTGTAGCGCAGATGGGCCCATGGCATCCACGGCGCGAGGCTCGCCATCGACTCCTGCACCGCGGCGGCGAACTGCTCCGCGTCGGCCTGTCGAAACGGACGCAGCGAGAACCCGTCGCCCCGCAGGATCGGCACCGTGCTCATCGCGCTCAATCCGAATTGCGGATCAACTCGCCGTCGACGGTGGCCGCACCCGCCTTGACCAGGCCGGCCAGCACCTGCTCGAGCACGTCGGGCAACGGCGCACCGTCCAGATAGCGCCGCCGCACGCGCTCGAGCAGCGGTGCCTGCGCCATCCACCGCAGCAGCGCGTCGCGCGTCATCTGGCGCTGCTCCAGCAGCTTGAACTTGACCAGCACCTTCAGCGCGTGCGCGGCGTTGCGGCGCGGATCGGCGCGCAGATAGTCGAGCCGGCCACGAGCGCGCTCCAGCGCCGCGCCGACATCGGTAAACGGGCTGCCATGGCCGGGAATCACCAGCCGGACGTCCAGCTCGGCGATCCGCCGCAGCACCGCGTCCTGCTCGGCGAAGCCGCTGTCGCCGTCGAGCTCGGGAAAGATCACGCCGAAGCCGTGCTGCCACAGCGCATCGCCGGAGATCAGCATGCGTTCCGCCGGCGCGAACAGCATCACCGCGTGCGGGTCGTGCCCGGGTGCGGCGATGACCTGCCAGTCCAGGCCTCCCATCCGCATCGATTGGCCGTCCTCGAGCAGCGCGTCGAAGGCGAAGCGATCGCACTGCTGGCCGGTGGCGCGATAGCTCAGCGCATCGACGTCCCATTGCGCCACCGCGCGGGCCTCGGCCGCGGGAATCCAAGTGCGAGGTTGCCAGCGCCGCTGCAGCAGCGCATTGCCGCCGCAGTGGTCGGAATGCAGATGGGTATTGATCAGGCGCTTCAACGGCTTGCCTTCCAGCGCGGCCTCGACCAGCGCGACGGTCTGCTGTGCATGGCTGACATAGCCGGTATCGACCAGCACGGTATCGTCGCCGTCGATCAGCAGCACGTTGTTGGCCGACAGCCAGCCGCGTTCGAACACGCGGATGCCGGCGGGCAACCGGTCGACGAATGCGTCCGGCTGGTTTGCTGTGGATTCGCTCATGGGCGCCCCGACTGCACCGTGTCGCCGGTATTGGAGGTATCGGTGGTAGCGGCGGTGTCCGCCATGGCGGCGCGTTGCGGCAGCGTCTGCCAGATCGCGCGCTTGTCTTCGTCGCTGCGATTGGCCCAGCCGGCAATCTCGTCGATGGTGCGGAAGCACCCTTCGCAGTAGCCGTGCTGGCCCATGCGGCAGACATCCCGGCAAGGCGAGGCGACCGGCCTCGCATACTGGGCGGAAAGCGCACGGCGGCGCAGATCGGCGATCAATTTGGCGTCGGCTGGCATGGGGACGAAGGGCCGGAGGCTGATCGACGCAGTGTAGCGCCATTGAGCGGACGGCACAGCCCGGGGGGTCGAGGGCTGCCGCCACCTTCAGCGCCAGGCCAGTACCGGACGATGGTCGGACCGCACGCCATCGACCATGGCGAGGTACTCGCGGCGGGCGTCGCGCCACGCCTGGCGACTGGCCGCGTCCGCCGGGGCACGGGCAAACCAGTACGACACCTTGTCGAGCAGGCGGGCGCGTGCCCGCTCCCGGGCCGGCAGCTCCACGATGGCCTGCCACAGCGTCTGGCGGCAGCGGTCGAAACCGCGCCAATCGATCGGCCTCGCGCCCTTGGGCCCGGATTCCATGTCGACCAGCAGCGGCAGCAAGTCACCCCGTTGCCCGGCTGACAACGCAGGCAGCAAGCGTAACGCATGGCCAACCGTGGCCAGATGAAAGTGCCGCTCGTACGACGGAGCGAAGGGCGCGCGCACCGCGCACAGGGCGGCCAGCATGCCGAGCATGCTGTCAAACGGCAAAGCGCGGACCCATCTCCATACCGCGTCGACGAAGGCCGGGATCGCGTCCTCGGCCCAGGCCCGCCTGGCCGACCTCGCCGCGCCGTCGTGCAGCTGCAGCATGACATCCCCAATGCCGATCAGCGCCGAGAGCGCCGCGGTATCCAGGCGCGCGGCCGTGCCCTCCAGCTGCACCAGGGCTTCGGTCAGCCGGACGAGCCGCGCTTGCCAGCCGGCGTCGAGCGCGATGCCGCAGCCGTGGCACTGCACCGCCACTGCACCGATCAGCGAGGCCTGCAGCGCCGCATTGGGCAACGGCGGCTCCATCGCGGCCAGTCCCACATCGATCCATAGTTGGGGCACCACCCGATTGCGCGAAAGCGCCACGATCCACTGGGCCTGCTGGGCCGTCGGCAGGCAGACCAGCGCGCTGTCCAGCGCATCGCCGTATTGGCCGTAGTCCGCCAGCGTGCGCGCGCGATACCAGAGCGTCAGCGGTTTCAGCAGTCGATGATGGACCGCCAGGTTCAACACCCGCTCGAACAGTTCCATCGTATGCGGGCCCCTGTACAGGAAGGCCGGCAGGTTTGACAGCAATGCCGCCTGCTGCTGCGGCGGCAACGGCGTCAGCCGCGGCAGCAGCATCGATTCCCATTGCGTGGCATCGGCGAGGTAGGTCAGGCATCGCGCGATCTGCCGGATGTCCGCCTCGGCGGCGTCGTCGTGCTGCGACGTCGGCGGCGGCAAGGCGTCCCACATCGCGTTCCAGGCAGCGAGACGGGCGGGTTCGGCCAATAGCGCGAACAGCAGCGCCTCGATCATATGGCGATCGTTGGCCGGCAGCTCGCCGGCATTCTGCAGCCATCTGCCTGCGGCGAGGCGGGCCGTGTTCTTGACGCGCTGGTCCGACAGCGCGGCCAGCGCCTGCAACAGCGCCTTCATCAGAATGACAGCTGCCTGCGTCGGCCATGCGGACGCCGTTGCCAACAGGCGCTCCCATACCGCCATCCCGGCACGGAACGCCGCGTCGCCACCGCGCGGATCGGGCGGAGCGTCTTGCACCAGCACGGCCGGCGCCGAGATCCGGAACAGTGCCGCGAGCGCCTGCGCGCTGGCGCCCGGATCGAGTTCGGCCAGCTCCAGCGCCTGCAGGGCCAACGGCACGGCCTTCGACGGCGGCAAACGGGAAGGCTCGGCAACAAGGCTGGCAAGATCGTCGACGACGCGGCGCCGCTGCACCGCTGGAACCACGCGCACGGCCAGCAGCCAGCAGGACTCCGGCACCAGCAGCGCGCGTACGCGGTCGGTGATCGACAGCGTCGGGTTCCTGTGCAGCGCCAATGCCGCGCCGATCCGTTCGGCCAGTGGCAGGCGCTCGAGCGCGCGGCAAAGATCGACCGCGAGACGCTGGACCTGGCGGCTCTCTTCCACGGCAAGACATGGCTGCCGCGCCAGCTCGGTGGCGAGCACGCGCAGCGGTACCGCGGCGCCGTCGCCGTCGGGAAACGCCAGCTGGATCGCTTCGAGCACACTGCGCAGGCCCGCGCAGCGCTGGCTGGCGGGCAGCTCCGAAACGCGGTCGGCCGCCACCTGCAATGCCTTTGCGCGCGTCGGCCGGTCCGGCTCGACGGCGAACGGCCGTCTCTCCGTTTGCGGCAGCATATGCGCGAGCGCGCGGCGCAGCCCCGGCAGCGTGGTCCACAAGGCCGCCTGCAGCAAGGGCACGCAGTGCGCCGTCGGCTTGGCGAACCGGGAGCAGACCTGCCGCAACGCATGGCAGTCCTGCAGACTGAGCCTCACGCCGATCGCGTGCAGCAACGGCAGCGGCAACGCTTCCAACCGGGACAGCGTGCTGGCGTCGCGCCGATCGCGCACCGCGGCCTGCTCGCGCTGGCATCGCATCTGCTGTTGCAGCGCGCGCGCGGACATCGCGAACATCCAGGATTCCATCTCGCGGCGGTCGCGCCCGGTCAGCTTCCATCGCCGCCCGCCTTCCAGCCGGAACAGCGACCGCACGAGCTCGAGCAGCCGGTCGAGCAGGCGGCGCGGCCGGCCCGCCGCATCGAGGCGGGTCGCCATCCAGGTGTTGTCGTCCAGACGCGCGATCCGGACCGGCTCGCCGCCGCGGAAGCGGAACACGCCGATGGTTTGCGCGCCGCTCGATGGCGCCCGTCCGAGACGGGACAGCGCGGCAATGCTGTCGGCGTGGGTCGGATCGTAGAGGTACTTCGGAGAATCAGGCATGGTCCGTCGTCCGTCTTCAGGGCGCGGCAGGCTCACGCGTTCGCCGCGAGTCCATGGATCGGCGCCCGACCGGGCGCGGCGACCGCGAACGACAGCGCCTGTTGCACGGCAAGCCGCCATGGAAGGACGCAGTTGCGGTCGACTTCGGCCAGGCCGTCGCACAGCGCCGCGTATTCGACCATGCAGTGTCGCCAGCGCAAACGCATGACATCGTCCATCGGCGAATCGATCAGCCAGCGTCCGACCGCGAACAGGATGGGAAGCCGGTTCCGGTCGGGCATCGCATCGCGCAGCAGGTCCCACATGGCGAGGTGCATGGCGCCGAAACCAGCCGCTCTGGCGCTGTCGATACGCGCCACCGCGAGCGCAAGCAGAATGTCGCCACGGCGCCCGGCCGGCACGCTCGACACGCTGCTTCTGACCAATTCGAGCACATGGTGCAGGCTGGGCCTGGACAGGTAGTGGTAGACGTTCGCGTTCTCGGTATTGCGTCCCGCACCCGGATTGCGCAGCAACAGTGCCTGGACGACTTCCGCCCGCATCGACGCTGGCGCGCGTGCGACCCAGCGCCAGATCCGATCCAGCAGCATGATCGCCTCGACAACCTCGCGCGGCGGTGGCTGGCGCAGGCTCGCCGCCATGGCGGCGGTGTTGCCAAGCATCACCATGTCGGTGGCGAACTGGAGTTGGGCCTGTACCGGCGGACTCGCTTCGAGCTCGCCGGCCAGCGTCTCGATGCGGTCCAGCACCGTGGACAACGCGAGACCCGCGCGCGTCTCCTCTTCGCACAGCCTGGCCAGCAGCGAGGCGATCCGGATCCGCACCGGGCCTTCCTCGATGCCCGCCGTCGGCTGCCGCAGCCAGTCCATCGCCAGCGTCGCCGCGCCAGGCGGGCGGCGCGCGTCCTGCAGCAATTCGTACAGCAGACCGAACCGGCTGACCGGGTCCATGCGTTGCAGGATCGATTCCACGCTGCGCTGCTGCGCTTGCGACAACGCACCTGCCGCGTACCACCACAAGGCGGCAAAGGGGCTGTCGTACTGCTGCGCCAGACGCATTGAATCGGCCAGCACCTGCGCCATGCTGCCGGGCGCATCGCGCATGGCCTCCGCCGGCAACATCGACAGCAGCCTGGCGTGCAACCGAGGCGCCAGCTGCGCGCTACCGCCGTGCCCGCCGAGCGGAGCCGGCCAGTTCGCCAGCGACGGCACGCTCCAAAGCATGCCGATCAATCCGCGTGCCAGGCCGATGCGCCGCGCATCATCGTCGTCGACACCGCTGCACCAGTCGGCCCACCTTGCCTCCCAGTAGGCGCCTCGCTCCTCTTCGGGCAGACAGGAGATCAGTGGCGCACCGAGTTCGATCCGCTGCGCGGCCGGCAGCGCGGCCGTTTGCAGCCAGCCGCGAAATGCCGACGCACACGCCCGGCCGGCGGCATCGGGCAGATCGCTCAGACGGGCGCGCAGCCGACGCATCGGCGGCGCGATCAGCGCGGGCGGCAGCGCGCTCGTCCGTTCGAACAATGCTCGCCACCGCGCCTCGTCCTCCTCGGGATTGCCGCCGACGATCCAGGTCTTGCACATGGCCTCCAGGGCGAATGCCTTGCGCCGATCGCGATCCGGCTCGTTGCTGGCCGTGCCGGTCCTGTCGATGGCGCCGAGCATCGCGTCCCACGCCTCGGCCCGCGGCGGCTGCGCGGACCACTGGTCGGGAAACCCCTGCAGCAGCGCCTCGCAGACGATCCATGTCGCCCGGGCCCATTCGGATGCCGGAAGCCGGCCGACGACGGCGAACCAGTTCTCGGCGGTGCAACCCAGCGCGGTGAACGCCCGCCGCGCTTCCCGCGTGCGGTGGCTCGCCAGCACGGCGGCCAACGCCGGATATCGATGTTCGGCCGGCAGTGCGTCGATCAACCGGCCGAGGCGGCTTTCGGTCGCGTCGCGGTCGGAGTCGCGTACCGAATCGAGGGAGCGGGCGATCGCGGCGAGCGCACGGGCGCGCAGGCCGGCCACATGAAGGCGCTCGGCGGTGTCGAGCAGTACCTCGCATGCCGGCTGCCGCTGCGCGGGCAGCAGAACATGGACGCGTGCCGCGAGCGCCGACACCAGACTGCCATGGCTGGCCATCGGCACGGGCCACTCGGGATCCTGGCGCCGCTGCCAGCCGGCCATGTCGTCGAGCACGGCCAGCATCGCCGACAACGTCGTGGCTTCCGCCGCGCCGCGCATGGCGCGCGCGACCAGCGCCTGGCTGGCGGTGGAACGCCTTGCGTCCTTGCTGACCGCCGCCACGGCCAGTACCTGGTCCGGCTCGAGGAATCGGCAGACCTGGCGCCAGAAGAGCGGATGGATGCAGGCGGGTGCAGGCGCAGGTTCCGGTGCGGGTGCCGGTGTTGCAGCGATGTGGCGCGTCGGCGTGCCGGCCTTGTTATTGTTGTTGCCCCCTTGGGCCGACCACCACGCCTGCTCGATCCCGCTTCGTTGCTCGATGATGGTACGGGCGTCGCGCCGGCCAATGGCCCAACTGCGGCCGCCTTCCAGACGCAGCAGGCTGCGCAGCCAGTAGATCAGTCTCGACCATGGCGAACCGAACCGGGCCGGCGGATCGCGTTCGGCGCGCACGGGCTGGTCGTGCAGCCATACGATCCTGACGCTGTAGGCGTGCTCGAAGACGGGGCGCAGGTGTTCGATGTCTTCGAATTGTCGCGGCGGCAAGCCGTGGTAGACGTACTTGTACGAGTCGGGCATGGCGTTCGGACATGGAGTGAATCAAGACCGCCCCGTATCGGGGTGCCCGCAGGGCGAAGGCGCACCCTGCGGACCTGCACGGTATTGTTCCCATGCCGAACATGGCTGCTTGCCAAAACGGCGGCAAACCCAAGCGTTTGGGGCGACCGATCTACCTGGGCGCGGCGGCCGCCCGTTCGCGCTTGGCGGCGACCTTGTCGTTGAAGCGCGCCGCGTCGATCAGATGGCGCTCATGCACCCCTTCGGAAATCTTGTCCTCGCCATCCCAGGCGGACAGCTCGAAACGCAGCTTGCGCCCCTCGATCGCCGTCAACACGCCCTTGACCGTGACTGTCATGCCGGCCGGCGTCGGCGCCAGATGCGTGAAGCTGACCAGCGTGCCGAGCGATTGCTCGCGTGGCCAGTCCAGGTATTCACGCAGCATCTGCAGGCACGCGCACTCCATGATGCCGACCATATAGCCGGTCGCCAGCACGTCGGGCATCTCGGGACAGCCGGGGACGTCGTCGTAGAGATTTGGCACCGTGGCCTTGGGCGGCACCGTATAGCGCCAGGTGAACGCCAGGCCGGGTTTCAGATCGGGGCTCATGCCGAACCCTCCTGCGCCACGTCGGCCACTTCCGCGCCGGTGATGGCCTGCAGTTGCTGCGGGGTCAGGTTGAACACCGCGTGCGGATGGCCGGCGGCGGCCCACAGGCTGTCATGGCGGAACAGGTCGCGATCGAGCAGCATCACCGGCGCGACCGCATGGCCGATCGGGCAGACGCCGCCGATCGCATAGCCGGTCTTCTCGCGAACGAAGCGGGCATCGGCCTTGCCTAGCGCGCCGACGCGCGCGGCGACCTTGGCCTCGTCGACACGATTGCTGCCGCTGGCGATCACCACCACCGGCGCGTCGTCGTCCAGCCGCCGAAAGACAATCGACTTGGCGATCTCGGCAACGGAGCACCCCAGCCCGGCAGCGGCCTCGGCCGAGGTCTTGCCGGTCGACGGCAGCATCACGATCGGCTTGTCATGGCCCAGCTCGGCGAGCAGGCGCGCCACGCGCTGGGCGGATTCGGGCAAGGCCGCCTCGGCGGCGGTGCCTTCGGACAACGACAAGGGTCGGGCGAGGTTCTGCATCGGGCTTCGGTCTCCGCGCGTTGTGGTTTCTTGTCTGGATCGGACTGGCTTCAGATGCCTTCAGACGCCTTCAGACGCAGGCCGCGGCATTGCCTTCGGCCTTGTCGGCCGCCCACTTGGTCAGCAGTGCGCGGCCGACCCGCGAGTTGTTGGCGCGGCCGATCGCCTGCGAGATGAAATCGCCGGCGCGCACCACCTGCTCCAGGTCGATGCCGGTGCGCACGCCCATGCCATGCAGCATGTAGAGCACGTCCTCGGTCGCGACATTGCCGGTCGCGCCCTTCGCATAGGGGCAACCGCCGAGGCCCGCTACCGAGGCGTGGAAGATCTGGATGCCGACGTCGAGGCTGGCGAGGATGTTCGACAGCGCCTGGCCATAGGTGTCGTGGAAATGGCCGGACAGGCGGTCCAGCGCAAACTCGGCGGCGGCGGCGCGCATCACTTGCTGCACGCGGGCCGGCGTGCCGACGCCGATGGTGTCGGCAATGTCGATCTCGTCGCAGCCGAGGTCCCGCATGCGACGGACCACGTCGACCACCGCCGCCACCGGCACCTCGCCCTGGTACGGGCAGCCCAGCGAGCAGGAGATGCTGCCGCGCAGGCGGATGCCCTTTTCCCTGGCCGCGGCCGCCACCGGCTCGAAGCGTGCGATCGATTCCGCGATCGAGCAATTGATGTTCTTCTGCGAGAAGGCCTCGCTGGCGGCGCCGAAGATCACCACTTCGTCGGCGCCCGCGGCGACCGCGCCCTCGAACCCTTTCATGTTCGGCGTCAGCACCGAATACAGTGTGCCGGGCCGGCGCTGGATGCGCGCCATCACCTCGGCGCCATCGGCCATTTGCGGCACCCATTTGGGCGACACGAACGAAGCCGCCTCGATATTGACGAAGCCGGCCTCGGTCAGGCGGTCGATCAGCGCGACCTTGATGTCGGCCGGCACCATCGCCTTCTCGTTCTGCAGGCCATCGCGCGGCCCGACCTCGACGATCTTCACGTAGTTGGGTTGGTTCATCGCTGCTCCTCGTCTGGTGGTGGCCGCCGCTCGCGGCGGCGGTCCGGTTTTATGTGGCGCGCCGCTCAGTAGCCGCGCTGCAGGTCGACCACGCCGGCGATCGGCTGGCCGGCCCGCAGCGCGCGGATCTTGTCGGCGATCTGCGCGATGCTGTCCTCGCGCAGCGTCAGCGCCGAGATATGCGGCGTGATGGTGATGCGCGGCTCGCGCCAGAACGGATGTTCGGGCGGCAGCGGCTCGGTGCGGAACACGTCGAGGGTCGCGCCGGCGATCTGGCCCTGCTGCACCGCGGCCAGCAAGTCCTCTTCGACCAGGTGCGGGCCGCGCGCGACGTTGATCAGATAGGCGCCCTTGGCCAGCCGGTTCAGCAGCGCCGCGTCGATGATGTTCTCGGTTTCGGGCGTCAGCGGCAGCACGTTGACCAGCACGCGCAGCCCGTCGAGGAAGGTGGTCTGCCCGGCCTCGCCGGCATGGCACTGCACGCCGTCGACCATCTTCGGCGAGCGGCTCCAGCCACGCACCGGGAAGCCGAACGACGCCAGCGTGCGGGCGATATGCGCGCCCAGCGTGCCGACGCCCATCACGCCGATGGTGAAATCGGCGCGCCGATTCGGCTTGAGGAATTTCCAGGTGCCCGCCTGCTGCTGCGCCGCGTAGTCGTCGAGCCGGCGGAAATAGCGCAGCACCGCGTGGGTCACGTACTCGGCCATCTGCGCGCCCATGCCGGCGTCGTCGAGCCGCACGATCGGCACGCCGGCCGGCAGCGCTTCGGGATCGGTGTCGCGCAGCCGCAGGATGCCGTCGACGCCGGCGCCCAGATTGAACACGGCCTTCAGGTCCTGGCGTCCCTTCAGCATCTCGAGGGGCGGGCGCCAGACCACCGCATAGTCGACCGGCTGTCCCTGGCTCTCTTCCCAGGTGACGCACTGCGCCTCGGGCAGGGCCTGCGCAAACCCCTCGATCCACGGCGCATAGCGGCCGTCGGGCACGTACAACTGCAGCTTCATTGCTTCTCCACGTCTTTGGTCTTGTCCCGGCGTATTGTCTCAGACTCCGTCATTCCGGAACCGGCGCCGGCAGAGCCGGGCCGGGCAGGGCCGAATCGCCGGATCCGCCTGTCAGTCCGGTTGCATCCAGTAATCGATACGCTGGCGCGCCGCCACGTGTTCGGCTGGCAGGCCTTGCACGCGGGCGACGAAGGCGGACTTCGCCTTTCCCCAGGCGTGCGCCTCGGCACGGTCGGCTGGCCGGCTGGAGAACCATAGCGCGAGGCGTTCCGCGGCCACCGCAAAATCCCTGTCCGGCAACGCGACGGTCCTGGCGTGGATCTGCATCCGCGCACCGCCGAAGTGAGCGCCCAGGTTGTTCTTGCCATCGAGCATGTATTCGGCCTTCGCCAGCCCCACCAGCAGGACGCCCCTGCCCGGCATGTCGTCCGATATGGCCTGCGCGGCGCGAAGCAGCGTCGTGCCAGCCCAGAATTGCGGCGTGCGGCGTATCTCGTTCGGCGGCAGCGGCTCCTTCAGCGTGATCAGCGCTTGCAGCGTGGCGCGGCGGTCGGCCGGCGCGAGCGCATCCACGCGTGCCCACGTCGCGTCGAACAGGGCGTCGATGCGAGCGGCGCGCGCGATGCCGGGCTGCTCGTTCGCCGCCAGCATGATGGTGTTGACCAGCTGCACCAACCGCGCCAGCGCGCCGCCGCCGGGGTCATCGCAGTGCGTGGCCTGTACCAGTGGCAGCAACGCTTCGGCCAGCGCCAGTCCCGGCTCCAGCTGACTGCCGTCGCTGGCGAGCTGCGTATCGGCCCATGAGGCCACCGCCATCGCCACGCGCTGGCCGGCCTCGCGCGCCGCGCCGTCGCCATCCTGGCCGATGTGCCGGGCAAGCCAGGCCAGGTCCGGTTGCAGCGCGAGCAGGTCGGGCAGGCTCCAATGCGGCGACGCGTCCTGGTTGCCGCGGTACTCGAGCCATTGCACCAGCGCCTGGCAATGGCGGGGCCAGTCAAGATGCTGCCGGATGGCCGCGGCGATTTCGGCCTTCGGCCGCCACTGGCATCGCAGCAGCGGGAAAACGGGCCCACCGCTTTTCATCAGATCCAGCGCGGCCTCGTGAAGCTTCGGCTTCAATGCCTTGACGTCGAGCTGGCGGTAGAAGAACCGCCGCATATCGACGAGCTGGACCAGCGCGAGCAGCATCTCGGCACGCTGATCCGCCGATGCGTTGCGGCGGTCCATGCAGAAGTCCACCACGCGTTGCCAGCCCTGTTGCGCCGGCACCCATGCCAGCTCGCGCGCCGCCTGGGGGCCCAGGTGGCCAAGCTGCTCGGATTCGATACGGTCCCACACCGCCGACCAGCGTTCGGCCGGCCCATCGGTCGGTTCGAGGTGCGCCAGCCGCGCGAGAAGCCTGACCTGCTGTTCGCAGGTCAGCTTCACGCCGGCCTGCCAGGCATCGACCGACGCCACCGCCTTTGCGCGATCGATACCGTCGACGTCGAGACGAACGAGGCTCCTGGACAGCGCGTACGCGAGCTCGACGGCTTCCGTGGCGGGCAAGGCCGGCAACTGCTGACGCAGCGCGTGCCAGCGATCGAGCGCGACCGCGGGCAGCTCGCGATCGCCGCTCCCGCCGGGCCTGCCGATCTTCTTCAGGCATGCGGCCAGCGCGGACAGTTGCCGCTGCGCCAGGGCCGGCCGGGCAAGCAGATCGCCCGCGGCATCGGCAAGCAATTGGTCCCAGCGGCTGACCGCCTCTTCGGCCGTGCCGGGCTGGTGCAGAAAGGCCTCTGTGATGCCGACAAGCCGCTCTTTTTGTTCCTGCGGCGTCTGCGACCGGATCAGCGCCGCGTAAGCCGCCTTGTCCGGCATCAGCACGGCGGCCGCCTGTTCCCGCTGCGCCTTGGGCAGCGACATCAGCAGCGCGGCGCGTACCCGCATCCCGTTGCGGCCCTCCAGGCCCGCGGCCTGTCGGCACAGACAGTCCAGTGCGGCGGCGCGCTGAGCGCCTTCCAGCATCGGGATGCGCTCGGCAAGCGCCACAACGAGCGCCTCCTTTTGTCTTGGCGCCAGCCGGTCCGGTCGCGCGGGGGCCGCCTGCTGGCCGGCCTGCTGGCCGGTGTCGAGGCCGTAGTCCGCCGCGACCTTCTGCAGGCCCGCCAGCGTGCGCACGCCACGCGTGCGGGCCAGTGCCGCATGCAGCGCGAGCTCCCCCTGCATCGCCTGCTGCATCCCCCACGAGGCCAGTCCGAGCGCGGCTCGATCGCGGCTGGGCAGGCAGCCCAGCACGACTGTCCAGGCCGCCTCGGCCCAGGCAATCGCCGGCAGCTCGAGGGCCGGCGGTCGCGGCGGAGGCGGCGCAGGCGTCGTGAACGATCGCAGATGCCGTTGCCGGTCGTCGGCCCAGCGCTGCCCGATCACCTCGTTGCCGTCGCGCTCGCTCAGATACCACGCCGCGCCGCCCTCCGCCTTGAACAGCGTCCTCAACCAGTACAGCAGCGCATGCAGCGGGCTGGACGACGTGGTCTTGACCAGCCGCTCGGCTCGCATGCCGTGGTGGTCCATGCTGATGGACACGGCATAGCCGTCGAAGCGGAACACGCCGAAATCGTGTCGAGGGGATGGTGCAGCCGTGGCGTTGGCCGCGCTGGCGGCGGCCACGTTGGATGGCGGCGGCGCGCAGGGGTCGAGCGTGTATCGGGGCATGGGAAACTCAAGACGTGCGATTGAGAACTTCCTCGTGCCGCGAAGCGATGCGGTGCGGTGCCGACGGGCCGATGGCGTCTGCCCGAGGGATTCGGGCCGGCGCCAATGCCGTTGGTTCGATGCCAGGCGGGGCCCCCGGGAACCGGCCTCGCGGAGACAAGGCATCGCGGAATTGTCAACGCGAGGTCGGAGCCCGGCTTTCGGGAAGGCATGCGGTTCTTGCATTTCGCAACGCGAGTGCCGCATGCCACCTTCCCCCGAAGGTTCAGCCCGCTTTCGCTTCGAAACCGAGCAATTGCTCGCCCTCGCCGACCTGGTCGCCGACCCCATACAGCACTTCGCCGACGACGCCATCGGCCGGCGCGCTGATGGTGTGCTCCATCTTCATCGCCTCCATCACCAGCAGCGGCGTCCCACGCGTGACGGTGGCGCCCGCTTCGACCATCACGGCAATCACCTTGCCCGGCATCGGTGCGGTCAGCTTGCCGCCCTCGCCTTCGGCATCGCCGGCATGCGCCAGCGGATCCTGCCATTCCAGCGACACATGCCGCCCGCCGGCGAACACATGGAAGACGTCGCCATCGCGATGCACCTGCCCATGCGCGCGGCGCGTGCCGAGGTCGACCTGCACATCGTCGGCCACGCAATGCGTGCGGAACGGTGCCGCCTGGTCGGCATAGAACAGCGTGCTGCCCTGCGCGTCGGCCTGCAGCGTGACTTCCAGCGCCAGCGTGTCTGCGCCATGCGTGAAGCGCAGCACCCGCTGGGCGCCCGCGTTCAGCCGCCACGGCCCGGCATGGGTCCACGGCGAATGCGGGTCCGCCGCATCGATGCGGCGCTCGCGCGCCTCGGCATCGAGCAGCGCGGCCACGGCGAGCGCGATCAGTTCCATGCCGACGGGCGCCGGCGGCGCGAACAGCGTGGCTTCGTGGCGCGCGATCAGGCCGGTATCGAGGTCGGCCTTGGCAAACGGCTCGGAGGCCACCAGCCGCTGCAGGAACGCGATATTGGTCGACAGCCCGACCACGTGATACGCGGCCAGCGCCTGCCGCATGCGCGCCAGCGCCTCGTCGCGGTCCTTGCCCCAGACGATCAGCTTGGCGATCATCGGGTCGTAATACGGGCTGATCGCATCGCCCTCGCGTACGCCCGAATCGATGCGCACGCCGGCGGGGCCATGCACGTCTTCGCCCCGCATGAACTGCACCGCGGGCGGCGTGCGCAGATAGCGCAGCGTGCCGGTCGAGGGCAGGAACTGCTTGTCGGGATTCTCGGCGTAGACCCGCGCCTCGAGCGCATGGCCGTCGATGCGCAGCTGGTCCTGCGACAGCGGCAGCGGCTCGCCGGCGGCCACGCGCAATTGCCATTCGACCAGGTCCTGGCCCGTGATCATCTCGGTCACCGGGTGTTCGACCTGCAGCCGCGTGTTCATCTCCATGAAGTAGAACGAGCCATCCTGGTTTGCGATGAACTCCACCGTGCCGGCGCCGACATAGCCGACCGCCTTGGCCGCGGCGACCGCCGCCTCGCCCATCGCGCGGCGGCGCTCCTCGGTCATGCCGGGCGCCGGCGCTTCCTCCAGCACCTTCTGATGGCGCCGCTGCACCGAGCAGTCGCGCTCGAACAGGTAGACGCAGTTGCCCTGCGTGTCGGCGAACACCTGGATCTCGATATGGCGCGGCCGCGTCAGGTACTTCTCGACCAGCACCTTGTCGTCGCCGAAGCTGGCGCTGGCCTCGCGCTTGACCGAGGCGAGCGCCGCCTCGAAGCCGGCGGCGTCCTCGACCACGCGCATGCCCTTGCCGCCGCCGCCCGCGCTGGCCTTGAGCAGCACCGGATAGCCGATGCGGTCCGCCTCGCGGCGCAGCAGCGCCGGATCCTGGTCCTCGCCGTGATAGCCCGGCACCAGCGGCACCGCGGCGCGTTCCATCAATTGCTTGGCCGCGCTCTTGCTGCCCATCGCGCGGATCGCCGATGCCGGCGGCCCGATGAAGACCAGCCCGGCCGCGGCGCACGCCTCGGCAAAGCCCTCGTTCTCCGACAGGAAGCCGTAGCCCGGGTGGATCGCCTGCGCGCCGGTCGCGCGCGCCATCTCGATGATGTGGTCGCCGCGCAGATAGCTGTCGCGCGCCGCGGCCCCGCCGATATGCACGGCCTCGTCGCAATAGGCGACATGGCGCGCCTGCGCGTCCGCGTCGGAATAGACCGCGACGGTGCGGATGCCCAGGCGCCGGCAGGTGGCGGCGACACGGCATGCGATTTCGCCGCGGTTGGCGATCAGGATCTTGGTGAACATGGCTCCTCCTTGTTGATGGGGAACGGCGACCGGCTGGCTGTCGGTGTCCGCGCCGGGCGCGGCCCCCCGTCGTCCCCGCGGAGGCGGGGACCCAGCGGCTTACGCAAGTCGCCGGGCCCCCGCTTTTGCGGGGGCGACGGGAGAACGGCAGGCACGGACACCCTCGTCATTCCGCGTGTCCTTCCGCGCGGATGCCGAGCCGGCCCAGCAGCGCCCGATCGCGCTCCGCCTGCGGGTTGCCGGTGGTCAGCAGCTTGTCGCCGTAGAAAATCGAATTGGCGCCGGCCAGGAAGCACAGCGCCTGCAACGCTTCGTCCATGGCCTCGCGGCCGGCGGACAGGCGCACCATCGCGCGCGGCATCGTGATGCGCGCGACCGCGATCGTGCGGACGAACTCGAACGGGTCCAGCGGCGCGGTGCCCGCCAGCGGCGTGCCCTCGACCTGGACCAGATTGTTGATGGGCACCGACTCCGGATACGGGTCCATGTTGGCCAGCTGCGCGATCAACCCGGCCCGCGCCTCGCGCGTCTCGCCCATGCCCACGATGCCGCCGCAGCAGACATTGATGCCGGCGTCGCGCACATGGCCGATGGTGTCCAGGCGATCCTGATAGGTACGCGTGCTGATGATCTCGCCGTAGAACTCCGGCGAGGTATCCAGATTGTGGTTGTAGTAGTCGAGGCCCGCGTCCTTGAGCCGCTGCGCCTGCTCGGCGCGCAGCATGCCGAGCGTGACGCAGGTCTCCAGGCCCATGGCCTTGACCTCGCGGACCATGTCGATCACCGGTTCGAGATGGCGGTCCTTCGGGCTGCGCCAGGCGGCGCCCATGCAGAAGCGCGTGGCGCCGTTGGCCTTCGCCGTGCGCGCGGCGTCGAGCACCTCGTCGAGCGCCATCAGCTTGCCGGCCTTGACGCCGGCATCGTGGTGCGCGCTCTGCGGGCAATAGCCGCAATCCTCCTCGCAGCCGCCGGTCTTGATCGACAGCAGCGTCGACAGCTGCACGGTATTGGCGTCGAAATGCTCGCGGTGGACCTGCTGCGCCCGGAACAACAGGTCGTTGAACGGCAGCGCGAACAGCGCGGCGACGGCGTCGACGGTCCAGGCGGCGTCGGCGTTGTCCTTGGCATTGGTCTGCGCCGCTTGCTGGCGCGCGCTCTGGCGCAGCGAATCGGCGGAAATGGTGGCGATGGTAGTCATGTCGGGTCGAATTCTGTTGTCAGGCGGCGCGCTCGATGGGCGCATCGCCGGGATGTCGGTGGGGGTCGAGCAGCGGAGCCAGATCGAGGCAGCGCGCGGCTTGCTCGGCAGGCAGTTGCCAGGGCAGCGTGCCCAGCCACGGCGTGCCGATCGCGTCGAACGCGTCGCGCAGCGTGGCGATGTTGTCGTCGGCGAGCAGCATGTCCGGATCAATGCGGTTGCCGATCCAGCCGGCCAGGCGCAGCCCGCGCGCGCGTACCGCCTCGGCGGTCAGCAGCGCATGGCTCAGGCAGCCCAGCCGGATGCCGACCACCAGGATCACCGGCAGGCCGAGCCGGATCGCGAGGTCGGCGGTGTCCCAGCCGTCGGGGCCGGTAGCCAGCGGCACGCGGAAGCCGCCGACGCCTTCGACCACCACCGCGTCGGCCTGCGCGCGCAGCGCGGCAAACGCCGACAGGATCGGCTCGGCATCGATGCGGACGCCATCGGCCTGCGCGGCCAGATGCGGCGAACATGGCGTGCGCAGCAGCCACGGGCAGGTCTGCGCCAGCGGCACGTCGACGCTGCTGGCCGCGCGCAATTGAGCGACATCGTCGTTATGCCACTGGCCGTCGCGCAGCTCGCAGCCGCTCGCGACGGGCTTCATGCCGACCGTCGTGCGGCCCTGCGCGGCCAGCGCGTGCAGCAACGCCGCGCTGGCGTGGGTCTTGCCGACCTCGGTATCGGTGCCGGTGACGAAGCAGGCGAATGCGGGGAGCGGGTTCATGCTGCCTCCCTGCAAGAAGAATCGGTCTGCGCCGCCAATGCACCCAGCGCCGACAGCAACGCCGCGACATCCTCTTGCCGATGCGCCGCCGACAACGTGATGCGCAGCCGCGCGGTGCCCGCGGGCACAGTCGGCGGACGGATCGCGCCGACGCGGATGCCTGCGTGCTCGAGTCCCGCCGACAGCGACAGCGCCGCGGCGTTGTCGCCAACGATCAGCGGCTGGATCGCGGTCGCGCTGTCGGCCAGTTGCCAGCCCGCCGGCGCGGCGATCGGCGCCAGACCGCGGCGCAGCTCGGCGATGCGCTGCCGCAGCGCGGCGCGCCGCTGCGCGCCCTCGTCGCCCTCGATCAGCGCGAGGCTGGTCAGCAGCGCATGGGCGGCCGCCGGCGGCGCCGCCGTGGTGAAGATATACGTTCGCGCGGTATTGACCAGATGCTCGACGATCAGCCGATGCGCGGCGACAAAGGCCCCGGCCACTCCGGCCGCCTTGCCCAGCGTGCCGATATAGATCAGCCGCTCCGATGCCAGGCCGAGTTGCTCGAGCACGCCGTGGCCGCGCTCGCCCAGCACGCCGAAGCCGTGGGCATCGTCGACGACCAGCCAGGCGTCGTGCCGCTCGGCCAGCGCCAGCAGTTCGGCCAGCGGCGCGACGTCGCCATCCATGCTGAAGACGCCGTCGGTGACGATCAGCTTCAGCGGCGACGTGCTGGCGGCCAGCAGCGCATCGAGCGCGGCGGCATCGCCATGCGGATAGCGTTGCACGTTGGCACGCGCCAGCCGCGCGCCGTCGATCAGCGACGCATGGTTCAGCGCCTCGCAGAACAGCGTGGCATCGGCGCCGCCGAGCGCGGTCAGCACCGCCAGATTGGCCATGTAGCCGGTGCAGAAGGTCAGCGCGGCCGCGTCCGGAATCGATTCGGCGTACCAGCGCGCCAGTTCGGTCTCGAGCCGGTGATGCGCGAGGCCGTGGCCCGTGACCAGATGCGAGGCGCCGCTGCCGGCGCCCCAGCGCCGCGCGCCGTCGGCAAAGGCCTCGACGATGGCCGGATGGTTGGCCAGGCCCAGATAGTCGTTGCTGCTGAAGCCGAGCAGCGAGCGCGGGTCGGCCTCGCTGCCGTCCGGCAGCAGGGCGCCGATGGTCTGCCGGGGCGCGCACGGCGTATGCGCGATCCGGCGAGTCCGCGTCAGCGCCTGGCGTTCGCGTTCGGCGGCGGCTTGTGTCAGTCGCTCAAGCAGCATCGCGCGCCTCCCTGCCAGGCCCGGCCGGCTTGATCACCTCGTCTAGCGCGGCCAGCAGACGCTCGCCGAGCCAGTTCGCCAGCGGCGCGTCGAAGACGTAGGGCGGCATCACGTACAGCGTGTTGCCGATCGGCCGGACCAGCACGCCGTGCTCCAGCGCGGCGCGATGGAAGTCGGCGGCGAAGGTCTCGGAGGCAAAGGGCTCGCGCAGATCGGCGGCCCAGATCAGGCCGCGCTGGCGCACGTGGCGCAGCCGCGCATCGGCGGCCAGGCCGGCCAGCCCGTCGGCCAGCCACTGCGCGCGCTGCCGGTTCATCGCCAGCACGTCGTGCTGCGCGAACAGGTCCAGCGTCGCTACCGCGGCGCGGCAGGCGAGCGGATTGCCGGTGTACGAGTGCGAATGCAGGAAGCTGCGCGACAGCTCGTCGGCGACGAAGGCCTGCTGGATCGCGTCGCGCGTCAGCACCAGCGACAGCGGCAGATAGCCGCCGCTGATGCCCTTGGACAGGCACAGGAAATCGGGCCACTGCTGCGCGCCGAGCGCGGCCCCGCCGCGCGACTGCTCCCACGCGAAGAAGGTGCCGGTGCGCCCGCAGCCGACCGCGATCTCGTCGGCGATCAGGTGGACGCGGTAGCGGTCGCACAGCGCGCGCACGCCGTCCAGATAGGCCGGATCGTGCATCGCCATGCCGGCCGCGCATTGCACCAGCGGCTCGACGATCAGCGCGGCGATGCTGGCGGCGCGCTGCTGCAGCAGCGCCTCGAGCTCGTCGAGCGCGCGCTGCGCGACCTCGCGCGGCGATTCGCCGGGCCCGGCCTGGCGCGCATCCGGGGACATCGCCACATGGGCGCGCATCAGCAGCGGATCGTAGGCATCGCGGAACACCGCGACATCGGTGACCGCCAGCGCGCCGACCGTCTCGCCGTGGTAGCCGTGCCGCAGGCAGACGAACTCGCGCTTGCCCGGCAGGCCGGCGTTGCGCCAGAAGTGAAAGCTCATCTTCAGCGCGATCTCGACCGCCGAGGCGCCGTCGGACGCGTAGAACGCATGGCCGAGCGCGCCGCCGGTCAGCGCCGACAGCCGTTCGGCGAGCTCGACCGCCGGCGCGTGCGTGCAGCCGGCCAGCATCACGTGTTCGAGCGTGTCGAGCTGGTCCTTCAGCGCGGCGTTGATCGCGGGGTTCGCATGGCCGAACAGATTGACCCACCACGAGCTGGTCGCGTCGAACAGGCGGCGGCCTTCGTCATCGTAGAGCCACGGGCCTTCGCCACGGACCACGGCCAGCGGCGGCCGATCGCCGCCGGGACGCAGGCGCGTGCAGGGATGCCATACCGCGCGCTGGCTGCGCGCGGCGAGCCCGCCGCCGTGCTGCCGCGCGGGCGCGGCGGGCGGAGCGGAACGGGCAGGTTGCAAGGACTGGGTATCCAAGGGAGTCCTCCATGGTTGGCCAGCCGTGCGGGCGCCGGCCCGGGTAGGCCCGGACGGTGCGAGGAACGCGGCTGGATTGGGAGAACGCATGGTAGGAAGGTCCTTGCGGGCTTGGCAAACGGTGGTGAATTTGCGCGTTAGGGGCGTGTTGTCGTCAGATTCGTGGCATTTGGGCGATGAAACCGCGATCGCGCACCGGCGCGCGCGCATCTGCGCACATCGTCGCCGGCGGCATCGGGGACAGGACGGACCGCGACGACATCAGGCCGGCCGCCACGACGGGCTGCGCTTCTCGAGGAAGGAGCGCACGCCCTCGCGGCCCTCGTCCGAGGCGCGGATCGCCGCGATGCGCTCGGCGGTATCGGCCAGCAGGTCGTCGTCAATGGCCCGGCCGGCGATGTCCTGCACCAGCCGCTTGCTTTCGCGCACGGCGTTCGGGCTGTTGGCGACCAGCGCGGCGGTCAGCTCGGCCACCTTGGCGTCGAGCGCGTCGGCCGGCACCGCCGCATGCACGAAGCCCAGCCGCAGCGCCTCGGCCGCATCGAAGCGTTCGGCGGTGATGAAGTAGCGGCGCGCCGCCTGCTCGCCCATCGCGCGGATCACGTACGGGCCGATCGTCGCCGGCAGCAGTCCCAGGCGCGCCTCCGACAGGCAGAAGTGCGCGTGGTCGGCCGCGATCGCGATATCGCAGGCGGCCACCAGACCGACGCCGCCGGCATAGGTGTCGCCGTGGATGCGCGCGATCACCGGCTTCGGACAGGCCCAGATCGTATGGAGCATCTGCGCGAGCTGCAGCGCGTCGGCGCGGTTCTCGTCGTGCGAGTAGCCGGCCATCTTCTTCATCCAGTTCAGGTCCGCGCCTGCGCAGAACGCGGGCCCCTGCCCGGCCAGCACGATCGCGCGGACCTCCGGCGTATCACCCAGCGCGCGGAAGGCGCCGCTCAGCTCGGCGATCACGGTCTCGTTGAAGGCGTTGCGCACATCGGGGCGGTTCAGCGTCACCGTAGCGACATGGCGCTCGACAGTCACGGTCAGCGTGGTGAATTCCATCGTGGTCTCCTTGCAGTTCTGGCTTGGATTGGTGTGTTCGGCTATCGGCGCGCATCCTTCGGTGTGGCGGGCCGGTTCAACGGCCGCGGCTCGAAGCCCGCCTCGCGCAGCGCCTGCTCGGCCAGCGGCTTCCAGCGCGCCAGCCCCCGCGCGAACAGCTGATGGCCGTCCTGGCCGAAGGCCGGCAGCGCGTGGTACTTGCCGACGCCGCCGGCGCCGCGGAAGGCCTCGAACCATTGCGCCGGATACGGTCCCATGTAGCGGTCGTTGGTCGTGTAGATCCAGTGCGTCGGCACGCGCGCGCTGCGGCCATACTCGGCGAACAGCGCGGCCTGCTGCTCGGGTGCACACGGCTCGCGCGGATGCAGCCGCGGATCGCCGCCGCCGCCGCCGGCGAAGTTCAGCACCAGCCGGACGCCCGGCGGGTTCTTCGCCGCCAGCGCGATCACCGCCGCGCCGCCGAACGACTGGCCGACCAGCACGACGCGCGACACGTCGATCTCCGGGCGCGAGCGTGCCATCTCGATGACCTGCAGCACCTGCTGCGCGGCCACCTCGAAGCCCGGCCGATAGTTCTTGCGCGTGCAGCTGCCGGTGTTCTCGATGTCGTCGCCGCCGCTGGCGCCATAGCCGATCCGCGTCGGCACCAGCACCTGGAACCCGAGCGAGGCGAAATACGCGGCCTGCTCGGCCAGCCGCACGCGCCCGAGCCGGGCGCGCGCATAGGGATCGGGCGCGCGGCCATGGTTGAGCACCAGCAGCGGATAGCGCGGATGGCCCGGCTCGCGGAACGCCGAGACGACGATACGCTGCGCGACCTGCCTGCCATGCGCATCGGTCACCGTGACCGGCACCGACCAGGTCTCCTCGAGCGGCGCGGCGCCGGCCGGCAATGCAGGCAGCGCGGTCCAGGCCAGCAGGCACAGCGCCAGCCGGGCAATCGGCACGACCCGCACGAACTGCACGACATCACGGGCACCGCGCGCGCGGCAACGACCCAGCATCGCTTACATCCGGAACACGCCGAACTTCATCTCGTCGATCGGGGCATTGAGGCTCGCCGACAGGCCCAGGCCCAGCACCGTGCGGGTCTGCGCGGGGTCGATCACGCCGTCGTCCCACAGCCGCGCGCTGGCGTAGTAGGGATGGCCCTGGTGTTCGTACTGTTCGCGGATCGGCCGCTTGAAGGCCTCCTCCTCGTCGGCGCTCCAGCTGCCGCCGCGGCCCTCGATGCCGTCGCGCCTCACGGTGGCCAGCACGCTTGCGGCCTGCTCGCCGCCCATCACCGAGATCCGCGCGTTCGGCCACATCCACAGGAAGCGCGGCGAATACGCGCGGCCGCACATGCCGTAGTTGCCGGCGCCGAACGAGCCGCCGATGATCACGGTGAACTTCGGCACCTGGGCGGTCGCCACCGCGGTCACCATCTTGGCGCCGTTGCGCGCGATGCCCTCGTTTTCGTACTTGCGGCCCACCATGAAGCCGGTGATGTTCTGCAGGAACACCAGCGGGATCTTGCGCTGGCAGCACAGCTCGATGAAGTGCGCGCCCTTGAGCGCCGATTCCGAGAACAGGATGCCGTTGTTGGCGACGATGCCGACCGGATAGCCCCAGATCCGCGCGAAGCCGCACACCAGCGTGGTGCCGTAGCGCGCCTTGAACTCGTCGAAGTCGGAATCGTCGACGATGCGGGCGATCACCTCGCGCACGTCGTAGGGCTTGCGCGTATCGGTCGGGATCACGCCGTACAGCTCCTCGGCCGGGTAGCGCGGCTCGACCGGCGCGTGCAGCCGGATCTGGTCCGGTTTGCGGCGGTTCAGGTGCTGCACGATATTGCGCGCCAGCCCCAGCGCATGGGCGTCGTTCTGCGCGAAGTAGTCGGCCACGCCAGACAGCCGCGTATGCACGTCGGCGCCGCCCAGGTCCTCGGCGCTGACTTCCTCGCCGGTCGCCGCCTTGACCAGCGGCGGGCCGCCCAGAAAGATCGTGCCCTGGTTGCGGACGATGATGGACTCGTCGCTCATCGCCGGCACATAGGCGCCGCCGGCGGTGCACGAGCCCATCACCACGGCGATCTGCGGAATGCCCATCTTCGACAGATTGGCCTGGTTGTAGAAGATGCGGCCGAAGTGATCGCGGTCGGGGAACACGTCGTCCTGGTTCGGCAGGTTGGCGCCGCCCGAGTCGACCAGGTAGATGCACGGCAGATGGTTCTGCTCGGCGATCTCCTGCGCGCGCAGATGCTTCTTGACGGTCATCGGGTAGTAGGTGCCGCCCTTGACCGTGGCGTCGTTGCATACGATCACGCATTCCTGCCCGGCCACGCGGCCGATGCCGGTAATGATGCCGGCGCCGGGCGCGGCATTGTCGTACATGTCGTACGCCGCCAGCTGCGACAGCTCCAGGAACGGCGTGCCCGGATCGAGCAGCTGCTGCACGCGCTCGCGCGGCAGCATCTTGCCGCGCGACAGATGCTTGTTGCGCGCATCTTCGCCACCGCCCTGCGCGACCTGGGCAATCTTCGCCTTCAGGTCGGCGACCAGGGCCTGCATCGCCTCGGCATTGGCCTTGAAGGCCTCGGAACGGGCATTGAGTTTGGATTCGAGCGTGGGCATCGGGTCTGTCTCTTCCTGATCTTGTGATGCGTTGCGTTGGATGCGTTGCGTTGGATGGTCGCTTTGGATGGTCGCTTTGGATGGCGATACGCGGTGCGGTAATTCAGCGCACGGCGGCGGCCGCGGCGCTCATCGCGCTTCCCCGCGGATGTCCCCATCGAGGTACAGCCAGCGCGGCGCTTCGCCGCTCGCGCGCGGCTCGCGCACGAAGCGGCTGCGCTCATGCAGCCGCGACGCGCGACCGCCGACCTTGTAGCGGGCGACGAACTCGACCTCGGCGTGCGTGTCGTCCTGCTGCTGGTGCGCGACGATGGTCAGGCCCAGCCACTGGGTACGCGGGCCGCGCTGGTCCTGCGCCGCTTCCTGCGCCATGTCCTGCTCCAGCGTCGCCGGGCAGGTCGACGGATGCCAGCTCTGGCGCAGCCACTGCGCGTCATTCAGCACGTAGGCGCTGTAGCGCGAGCGCATCAGCTGCTCGGCGGTCTCGGGCAGCGCCTCGCCGCGATGGAAGCGCCCGCAGCAGCCGGCGTAGCTGGCGCCGCCGCACGGGCAGGCGCCTTCGCGCGAAGGCGCTGCCGCCCGCTTCATGCCACCAGCTCCGGCAGTTGCCGCATGTCGGTGAAGATGGTCTGGGCGCCGGCCTCGCGCAGCATCGCGGCATCGTTGCGCGCGGCATAGCCGAACACCGTCATGCCGGCCGCCACGCCGGCGGTGATGCCGGCCGGACTGTCTTCGACCACCGCGCAGCGCGACGGCTCCACCCCCATCGTGCGCGCCGCCAGCAGATAGACGTCGGGCGCGGGCTTGCTGCGCTCGACCTCGGTGGCGGAGAACACGTGCTCGCGCGGCTGGCCGTCGGCGTCGTGCTGGAACAGCTCCAGCAGGCCGGTGCGCTTCAGTTGCAGCTTGACCTTGACGCGGTCGGCGCCCGAGGCGACGCACAGCGGCATGCCGGTCGCCGCGATCGCGGCGATCGCGTCGCGCACATGGGGCACGGCCTCGACCTCGGCCTCCAGCACTTCGTTGCGCCGGGCCAGCCAGTGCGACAGCCAGTTCTCCGGCAGCAGCGCGCCGCGCATCCGCTCGATGGTGTCGAGCTCCTCGCGCACGGCGCGGCCGAGGAACAGCGCGGTCGAGTCCTCCAGCGAGATCGCGATGCCCAGTTCGTTCAGCATCTGGTTCAGCACGCGGTTGACGATCGGTTCGCTGTCGACCAGCACGCCGTCGCAATCGAAGATCACGCAGTCGAAGCGGCGGGAGGGGGAAGCACTGAGGGTCATGCGGGTTTCTTTTCCTTGAAATCGGGGGACGGCACGGCCCGCAACTCGGTGGGCGTGCCGCTCTTGAGCAGGGCCTCGATCTGGTCGAAGCGGTCGAAGCCCCAATAGGGTTCGCCATCGACGATGACGAAGGGCGAGCCGAACACGCCCTTGGCCATCGCCACCTCCATCTCGGCCTTCAGCTGGTCCTTGATCGGCTGGCTGCTGGCGCCGGCGTCCATCGCGGTGGCGTCGATCTCCAGCGCCGCGGCGATCTTCACCAGTTCGGCCGGCTCGGCGATGTTGATGTCGTCGACGAAGTAGGCGTGGTACACCGCCTTGGCGAAGCGCACCGCCACGTCGGCGGCATGATGGTTCTGCAGCCACAGCATCGCGCGCGCGGCCTGCGTGGTCGGCAGCGGAAAGTTCGACGGCCGGCGGTAGGCAATGCCGTGGTGGCGCGCGGTGCGTTCGAAATCGCGCCAACTGTAGTCGCCCTTGAGCGGAATCTGCGGCAGCGGCGCCATGCCGGTGGTCTTGAACACCACGCCGAGCAGGATCGGATGCCACGCCACGCTGCGGCCGTACTGGCGCGCGAGGTCGTCGATGCGCGTGCTGGCGAAGTAGCCGTAGGGCGACGAGAAATCGAAATAGAAGTCGATCGGGGCAGCGGTCATGTCAGGTCCTCGGCAAGGGAAACGGCGAACGGAACGGCAGGAACGGCAAGGGCGGCAAATGCCTCGCGTGGGCGCGGCTCACGCCAGCGCCCGCGCGATCAGCATCTTCTGGATGTCGCTGGTGCCCTCGTAGATCTGGCAGACCCGCACATCGCGGTAGATCCGCTCGACCGGGAAGTCGCTGACATAGCCATAGCCGCCAAACACCTGGATCGCATCCGAGCAGACCGCCTCGGCCATCTCGCTGGCATTGAGCTTGGCCATCGCGGCCTCCTTCAGGCAGGGCCGGCCGGCGTCCTTCAGAGAGGCGGCATGCCAGATCATCTGGCGCGCGACCTCGATGCGCGTGGCCATCTCGGCCAGGCGGAACTGCACCGCCTGATGCGCGAACAGCGGCTGGCCGAAGCTCTCACGTTCCTTTGAATAGGCCAGCGCCGCCTCGAACGCCGCGCGCGCCATGCCGACGCTCTGCGCGGCGATGCCGATGCGCCCGCCCTCGAGGCCGGACAGCGCCATCCTGTAGCCCGCGCCCTCCTCGCCCAGCAGATTGGCGGCCGGCACGCGGCAATCCTCGAACACGATCTGCGCGGTGTCCGACGAATGCTGGCCGAGCTTGTCTTCCAGCCGCGCGACGACATAGCCCGGCGTATCGGTCGGCACCAGGAAGGCGCTGATGCCGCGCTTGCCGGCGGCCTTGTCGGTGACCGCCATCACGATCGCCACGTCGGCGTGCTTGCCGCTGGTGATGAACTGCTTGACGCCGTTGAGCACGTAATGATCGCCGTCGCGCGTCGCGGTGGTGCGCAGCGCCGCGGCGTCCGAGCCGACATGGGGCTCGGTCAGGCAGAACGCGCCGAGCATCTCGCCCCGTGCCAGCGGCACCAGCCACCGCTGCTTCTGCGCCTCGTCGGCGAACGCCATCAGCATGCTGCAGACCGGGCAGTTGTTGACGCTGATCACCGTCGAGGTGCCGCCGTCGCCGGCGGCGATCTCTTCGAGGATCAGCGCCAGCGACAGGTAGTCGAGGCCCGCGCCGCCGTAGGCCTCGGGCACGGCGACGCCATAGGTGCCCATCGCCGCGAGTTCGCGGTGGACTTCCTTCGGGAACGTCTTGTCGCGATCCCACGCGGCGGCCTGCGGCGCGATGACCTCCTGCGCAAACTGCCGCACCGCGTCGCGGATCATTTCCTGTTCGGGACTGAGCAGCATCGGGACCTCACCAGGGCAGCACGCTGCCGTCGTAGTTGCGAAAACCGCCGTTGTCCTGCGCGGTGGCGCCGGCCAGCACGCGGCGCAGGCCGGACACGCTCTGCTGCGGCGTCAGGTCGGCGCCCGCGCCGCCCATGTCGGTACGGACCCAGCCCGGATGCAGCGCCAGGCAGACCGCATGGCGCGCGTCGAGCGACACCGACTTGAGCGCCGCGTTGACCCCCGCCTTGCTGACGCGATACAGCCAGCTGCGGTTGCTCTCCATCGCGCCGATGCTGCCCATGCGCGAGGACAGCACCGCCAGCACGCCGCCCTTGCCGCCGCGGCCGGTCTCGACGAAGGGCAGCACCAGCGGCAGCGCCATCATCGGCCCCAGCACATTGGCATGCATCACGTCGTCGAACTCCTCGGCCGAGACCGGCTGCGCGCCCTCGGTGCGCGGGCCGATCACGCCGGCGTTGTAGACCGCCACGTCGAGCGATTCGCCGTCGAGCGTCCAGCCCAGGCCCGCGACCTGATCGGCCTCGGCCAGGTCGACGCGGTGCGCCTCCGCGCCCAGCGATTTCAGTGCGGCCAGCCCGTCGTCGCTGCGGGCGGTGGCGATCACGCGCCAGCCGTCGGCGCGGTACTGGCGGACGAACTCCAGGCCGATGCCGCGCGAGGCGCCCAGTATCAGTGCGGTTGGCAAGCTAGCCTCCTGTCGGGTTGTTCAGGGATCGGCGTTGAAGGCGGCTCAGACCAGCTCGATGCCGACCGCCGTGGCCTCGCCGCCGCCGATGCACAGGCTGGCCACGCCGCGCTTGCCGCCGGTCTTGCGCAGCGCGCCGATCAGCGTGGTCATGATGCGCGCGCCGGAGGCGCCGATCGGATGGCCCAGCGCACAGGCGCCGCCGTGGATATTGACCTTGTCGCGCGGAATCTTCAGTTCGTGCATCGCCGCCATCGGCACCACGGCGAAGGCCTCGTTGATCTCGAACAGGTCGACGCTGTCGCTGTTCCAGTCGAGCTTGCGATACAGCTTGGCGATCGCCTCGACCGGCGCGGTGGTGAACCAGCCCGGCGCCTGCGCATGGCTGCTATGGCCGAGCATGCGCGCCAGCGGCTGCAGGCCCAGCGCCTTGGCGGTCGACTCGCGCATCATCACCAGCGCGGCGGCGCCGTCGTTGATCGACGACGACGAGGCGGCGGTGATGGTGCCGTCCTTGGCGAACGCGGGCTTGAGCGACGGGATCTTGTCGACCTTGATGCGGCGCGGACCTTCGTCGGTGTCGATCACCACGTCGCCGCCCTTGGCCGCCACCGTGACCGGCGCGATCTCCCAGCGGAAATCGCCGCGTTCGGTGGCCTGCTGCGCGCGCCGCACGCTCTCCATCGCGAACGCGTCCTGCGCCTCGCGCGTGAAGCCGTACTTGGCCGCGCAATCCTCGCCGAAAGTGCCCATCGCGCGGCCCTTCTCGTAGGCATCCTCCAGACCGTCGAGCATCATGTGGTCATAGATCATGCCGTGACCGATCCGGTAGCCGCCGCGGCCCTTCGGAATCAGGTACGGGGCATTGGTCATGCTCTCCATGCCGCCGGCCACCGCGATCTCGTACGAGCCCGCCACCAGGCTGTCGTAGACCGTCATCGCGGCGCGCATGCCGGAGCCGCACATCTTGTTGACGGTGGTACAGGCGACCGACAGCGGCAGTCCCGCGCCCAGCGCGGCCTGGCGCGCCGGCGCCTGGCCCTGGCCGGCCGGCAGCACGCAGCCGAACACCACCTCCTGGACCTGCTCCGGCTGGATGCCGGCGCGCTCGATCGCCGCGCGGATCGCGACGGCGCCAAGCTGCGGCGCCGTGACGCTGGCGAACTCACCCTGGAATGCGGCCATCGGGGTGCGGGCCGCGGATACGATGACGATCGGGTCTTGCATGGTGGTCTCCTTGCTTGCTGTCCTGCGGTTTTGGTTACTCCCCTCTCCCGCTTGCGGGAGAGGGGTCGGGGGAGAGGGAAAGCGGTCGTTCTGCCGACGCCTTCAGCGCTTGCCAGCGCCCCTCCCTCTCCCCCAGCCCCTCCCCCGCAAGCGGGGGAGGGGAGCGTGTCATCGGCGCGCTTGACGCCTCGCCACTCAATCCTTCCTCACCGCACCGGAATATGCGGCGGGTCCCCGTACTGCCGGTAGGCCGCCTGCAGTTGCGTGCGCAGTTCCTCGTTGCTGCTGGCCGCCATGCCGAGATCGCGCAGCAGGCCGTCGGACACTCCGTAGATCCAGCCGTGCACCGTGACCTGCTGGCCGCGCGCCCAGGCGTCCTGGATCACCGTGGTCTGGCAGACGTTGTTGACCTGCTCGATCACATTGAGCTCGCACAGGCGGCTGTGGGCGTCGTCCTCGCGCACGATGGTGCCGAGGTAGGCGTCGTGCTTGTCCGCCACGTCCCGCACATGGCGCAGCCAGTTGTCGACCAGGCCCACGCGCTCGCGCTTGAGCGCGACCTTGACGCCGCCGCAGCCGTAGTGGCCGACCACGGTGATATGGCGCACCTTCAGCACCTCGACCGCGAACTGGATCACCGACAGCGCGTTCAGGTCGCTGTGCGCAATGACGTTGGCGATATTGCGATGGACGAACACCTCGCCGGGGGCCAGGCCCAGGATCTGGTTGGCCGGCACGCGCGAGTCCGAGCAGCCGATCCACAGGTATTCGGGCGCCTGCTGGTTGGCCAGGCTGGTGAAGAAGTTTGGATCTTCCGCGTTGACGCGGTCGACCCATTCGCGGTTGTTGCGAAACAGCTGGGCGATGGCGTCAGTCATGCTGCCCTCCTTGCCGGCTCGTCGCCGGTTTCGGTTGGGCCATATCGATGGATGAAGCGTTCCGATGCATGGTAGGCGTAAAAGTCATGAACGTGTCCGGCCAGCAGCCGGTCCTTGTGTCCCTGCCACAGGGCAGGTTCGAAAAAGTCCGCATGGTGCCGCAGGAAGGCCGCGCGCACGCGCGGGTCTCCCAGCAGGAAGGTGCGGAAGGTTTCGGGAAAGATGTCGTGGCGGCCGACGCTGTACCAGACCTCGCCCGACATCTCCTCTTCCTCGTTGCGCGGGGCCGGTACGTGGCGGATATTGCAGTCGGTCAGGTATTCGATCTCGTCGTAGTCGTAGAACACCACGCGCCCATGGCGCGTGACGCCGAAATTCTTGTACAGCATGTCGCCCGGGAAGATATTGGCCGCCATCAGCTCCTTGATCGCATTGCCGTACTCGATGATGCCGTGCTCGACCTGCTCGTCGGTGCCTTCCTGCAGGTAGATGTTCAGCGGCGTCATGCGGCGCTCGATATAGAGATGGCGCACCACGATTTCCTCGGTGCCGTCCTTGGCGCGCTGGTATTCGATCATCGATGGCGCATGCTCGTGCAGCTCGCGCACCAGCGCATCGTCGAAGCGCGACAGCGGAAAGGCGACGTCCGAATATTCCAGCGTGTCCGCCATGCGGCCGACGCGGTCGTGCTGCTTGACCAGCTGGTACTTCGACTTGATCAGCTCGCGCGTGGTTTCCTTCGGCGCCGGATAGAAGTCCTTGATCACCTTGAACACATAGGGATAGGACGGCAGCGTGAACACCAGCATCACCAGCCCGCGGATGCCGGGGGCGATGATGAACTTGTCCGACGAATGCTGCAGGTGGTGCAGGAAGTCGCGGTAGAACAGGTTCTTGCCCTGCTTCTGCAAACCCAGCGACGTATAGATTTCCGCGCGCGGCTTGCGCGGCATGATGTCGCGCAGGAAGGTCACGTAGGCCGACGGGATTTCCATGTCGACCATGAAATACGAATGCGTGAACGAGAACAGGATAAGCAGCTGTTCCTTGCGCAGCAGCACCGTGTCCAGCGCGAGCTTGCCCGACGGCCCGTGCACGATCGGAATCGCCAGCGGGTAGGTACGGTCGCCGTTCAGCAGGCGGCCGATGATGAAGGCCGACTTGTTGCGGAAGAACAGCGACGACAGTACGTGGATCTGGAAATTCGGCGCGATGCGGAAGTCGCCCAGGTGCTCGGTGACCGCGCGCACCACATAGCCGATATCGCGCTTCAGGTCCTCGTACGGCCGCTCGAGCTGGAAGTTGTGCACGATCCGTTCGAAGCAGTCGGCCATGCCCTCGCGGCTGCCCGGATAGTAGGCGCGGAAGGTCGGCCTGGTCGGCGACTCCTCGTTCTCGATGTATTCGGTCGAGATCGCCGGACGCACGAAGATGAAATCGTTGTTGAAGTACGAGCGGTGCAGGATGCGGGTGAAGACCGAATTGAAGAAGGTCTCGGCGAGCTCCGGCTGATGGTGGTTGGTCAGCAGCCCGATGTAATGCAGCTTGATCTGCTGCCAGATCTCGTCCTCGATCCGCTCGGCGTCGTACTCGTCCTCGAGGATCACCGTGGTCTCGCGCACGCGTTCGTTGTAGAACGCGATGCGGTCGCGCTGCAGCTGCTGCAGCCCCGCCCAGTCGCCGGCCTCGAACCGGACCTTGGCCTCGATGCTGACCTCGCGAAACAGCCGGTAGTGCTTGTCGAACCCGTCCAGCATGGTGCGCGCCACATCGTAGGCGATCTGCGACGACAGCAGTTTCGGGAAGTGGGACATGGCTGGGCGGACTACCTGGGCGGGTCAGAATCGGGACGCGGATCCGGCGGGACATCGGCGGGAAACCTGCATGCGGCGCTCGCCGCGGGCGAAACCGGATATCAGGGGTGATTGTAAGCGCTTCGCGCGTGGCATCGGTGGCGCCGCCCACCGTGGAGCGGCGCACCGTACACCCCGGTTTCCTTCTCTTTACCTCGTCATCGCCTCGTCATTACATCGTTTCCGCGAACAGCTCCCGGCCGATCAGCATGCGGCGGATCTCCGAGGTGCCGGCGCCGATCTCGTACAGCTTGGCGTCGCGCCACAGGCGGCCAACCGGATATTCGTTGATATAGCCGTTGCCGCCCAGGATTTGCACCGATTCGCCGGCCATCCACGTGGCCTTCTCGGCCGTATAGAGGATCACCGCGGCGCAGTCCTTGCGCACCTGGCGCACGTGCTCGCTGCCTAGCGCGTCCAGGTTCTTGCCGACGGTATACAGATAGCTGCGCGCGGCCTGCAGCGTGGTGTACATGTCGGCGACCTTGCCCTGGATCAGCTGGAATTCGCCGATGCTCTGGCCGAACTGCTTGCGGTCGTGGATGTACGGCGTCACCACGTCCATGCACGCCTGCATGATGCCGACCGGGCCGCCGGACAGCACCGCGCGTTCGTAGTCCAGGCCGCTCATCAGCACCCGGGCGCCGCCGTTCTCGGCGCCAAGGATGTTCTCGGCCGGCACCTCGACGTCCTGGAACACCAGCTCGCCGGTATGCGAGCCGCGCATGCCGAGCTTGTCCAGCTTCTGCGCCACCGAGAAGCCCTTCATGCCCTTCTCGACGATGAAGGCCGTCATGCCGCGCGCGCCGAGCTCCGGTTCGGTCTTGGCGTAGACCACCAGCACGTCGCAGTCCGGACCGTTGGTGATCCACATCTTGGTGCCGTTCAGCACATAGCGATCGCCTTTGCGGTCGGCGCGCAGCTTCATGCTGACCACGTCCGAGCCGGCATTGGGTTCGCTCATCGCCAGCGCCCCGATCCAGTCGCCGGACACCAGCTTGGGCAGGTATTTCGCCTTCTGCGCCGGCGTGCCGTTGCGATGGATCTGGTTGACGCACAGGTTCGAGTGCGCGCCGTAAGACAGGCCGACCGAGGCGGAGGCGCGGCTGATCTCCTCCATCGCGATCATGTGGGCCAGATAGCCCATGTCGGCGCCGCCGTACTCCTCGGCGACGGTGATGCCCAGCACGCCGAGATCGCCCATCTTCTTCCAGCAGTCCATCGGAAACTGGTCGGTGCGGTCGATCTCGGCCGCGCGCGGTGCCAGCTCGGCCTGGGCCCAGGACTGCACGGACTCGCGCAGCATCTCGATGTCTTCACCCAGGTCGAACTTCAGGCCTGGCAGGGTCGCGGTCATGGTTTGTCTCCTATTTCCTCGTGGAATCCGGATTCGATACGGAATGGGTCGATGCTGGGCGGACGCGGGAATTCAGACGTGATCGAGCGTGCGCACCACACACAGCGTCATCAGCATCGTCGCCACCGCCTTGCGGGTGCCGCCGGTCTCGGTAAATACGTCGCCCTGGGCGACGATCAGCGTGCGGCCGGGCTTCAGCACCCGTCCCACGGCGATCAGCCGCTCGCCTTTGGCGGGCGACAGCAGATTAATCTTGTACTCGGCGGTCAGTCCCGCCTCGCCTTCGCCGACCATCGACAGCGCGGCATAGCCGCAGGCGCTGTCGGCCAGCGCGCCGACCACGCCGCCGTGGAAAAAGCCGTGCTGCTGCGTCACGCCTTCGGACCACGGCATCGCCAGTTCGACCTCGCCGCGCTCGACGCGGACCAGCTCGGCGCCGAACGTCGCCATCAGGCCCTGGCGGGCGAAACTGGCGGCGATCGCCTCGGCGCGGCCCGGCGGCAAGTCGGCGGCGGCGCGTGCGGAAACGTCCGCGGCGAGGTCTGGGGCAACGCCGGCAGCAACGTCGGCAGCGGCATCTGTAGCAAGATCCGTGGCGGAATTCGGCATGGCAGCTTCCTGTCGGCGCCCGCACCGCGCGCTGCGGTGGGCTGTCGGCTTATTTTATTTACGTTTACGTAAACGTCAATCAAATTTGTCGGAAAGCAGGATGACGAAGGTGGCATCGGCCACATTCAGGCGCCGGCTGCGCCCTCGTGCTCGGGTGCGGCCGCCGCCAGCAACGCGCGGCATTGGCGCTCGTGCTGGTCGATCTCGGCCAACTGCGCCTGCAGGTCCTCCATCTGCCGCTCCAGCGCCTGGCGGTGCTGCGCCAGCGAGGCCAGGAAGCGCTCGAGCTGGGGCACCGTATCGCGCGGCGACTCGTACAGGTCCAGGATCTCGCGGATCTCGTTCAGCGTCAGGCCGAGCCGCTTGCCGCGCAGCGTCAGCTTCAGCCGGGTGCGCTCGCGGCCGCTGTAGAGCCGCTGCCTGCCCCCGGCGCCGACGCGATCGGGCGACAGCAGGCCTTGGTCCTCGTAGAAGCGGATGGCGCGCGGCGTGATGTCGAACTCGCGCGCCAGTTCGGTGATGGTGTACGTGGTGCCGGCGGTAGCGTTGGCGGGCTGGCCGATCGGCGTGGGAGGCTGGGTGGCGGAGCTGGGCATGGGCGCCTGTAAAAGAGAACGAACGTTCGATACGCGTGGGCGTTTTCGCTTAAGATGGCAACAGGCCGTCCGAATTGACGTTTACGTTAGCGTCAAGCAGCGCGCCTGGCAACCGCCCGGCGCCGTCCCGGCCACGCCGCCGTGCCGGCGCATTGCATGCCCCCGGCGTCCGGCATCCGGATCCACGACGAGAAAGCCCACCGCAGGGCTTCGCAACCGAGAGACTCCCCGATGAACGCACTCGAACACCAACTCCAATACCCGTTCGGCGAGACCATGCCCGAGCCCGGCGCGCGCCAGCAGGTGGCCCCCGGCGTCTACTGGTTGCGCATGCCGCTGCCGTTCGCGCTGGACCATATCAATCTGTGGCTGGTGCGCGATCGCGTGGACGGGCGCGACGGCTGGACCGTGATCGATTGCGGCATCACCAACGACACCATCAAGGCGCACTGGGAGACGGTGTTCGCCAACGAGCTCGAAGGCCTGCCGGTACTGCGCGCGCTGGTTACGCATTGCCATCCCGACCACGTGGGCCTGGCGCACTGGCTGTGCCAGCGCTGGGACGCGCGGCTGTGGATGAGCCTGGGCGACTATATGAGCGCGCGCGTGATGAGCGGCGGCAATGGCGTCGGCTCGAACGCCGGCGGCGACTTCGCCGCCAGCCACTTCGCGCGGCACGGCCTGGCCGATCCCGACAGCCTGGAAAAGCTGCGCGCCCGCAAGAGCTACTACGCGACGCTGGTGCCCGACCTGCCGACGCAGTACCGCCGGCTGATGGAAGGCGACACGGTGACGATGGGCACCGATCCGGCGGCCGCGAGCTGGCGCGTGATCACCGGCTACGGCCACGCGCCCGAACACGTCGCGCTGTACAACGCCGAGCTCAAGGTACTGATCTCCGGCGACATGGTGCTGCCGCGGATCTCGACCAACGTCAGCGTGTTCGACATGGAGCCCGAGGCCAACCCGCTGGCGCTCTATCTGCGCTCGCTCGACCGCTACCAGGACCTGCCCGAGGACACGCTGGTGCTGCCCTCGCACGGCCGGCCGTTCCGCAACCTGCAGACGCGCATCGGGCAGCTGCGCGAGCACCATGTCGAGCGCCTGGCCGAGACCCGCGCGGCCTGCGCGGAAAAGCCTTGCAGCGCGCGCGATATCGTCAACGTGATCTTCCGCCGCCAGTTCGACATCCACCAGATGACCTTCGCGATGGGCGAGGCATTGGCCCACCTGCACGTGCTGTGGCATGCCGGCGAGCTGCAGCGCGCCATCGACGACGATGGCATCATCCGGTTCCGAGCCCACGCCTGAAGCACTGCACCATGTCCGCCGCCGATCACGCACCAGACAGCCCGTTTGCCCAGACCCCGCCGCCGCCCTATTACGCGGTGATCTTCACGTCCACGCGCACCGGCGCCGAGGCGGGTGGGGACAACCACGAAGCCGACTACGGCGCGATGGCGCAGCGGATGGTGGAGCTGGCCGCGACCATGCCGGGCTTTCTCGGTGTCGAGTCGGTGCGCGACGGCAGCACGCCCGGCGCGCCCGGCATCACGGTGTCGTACTGGCGATCGCTCGAGGACATCGCCGCCTGGCAGGCGCATGCCGAACACCGGGTCGCGCAGCGGCTGGGACGCGAGCGCTGGTATCAGGGCTTCCAGCTGCGCGTCAGCAAGGTCGAACGGGCCTACGGGTTCGAGCGCTGATCTCGACGTCGCCATCGCGACGGCGGCCTCAAGCCTGGCGCGCCAGCGTCTCCAGGTACGCCAGCCCATCGATCGCGCGGCTGCCGTACCACGACACCATCTCCCCATCGACCAGCAGCACCGGCAGGCCGAGCTGGCGCTCCAGCGCATCGGCGTGGTCCTCGGTGAAGCGATAGGGCTCGCTCGACAGCAGCACCAGGTCGAGCTCGCGCACCAGCGCCTCGCTCCAGCGGAAGGTCGGATAGCGCTGGCCCGGCGCATTGGGCCGCGCGCAATCGCCGCCGATGCAGGCCTGCAGCGCCTGGCCGGCATCGCCGGGCCAGGTCTGCCAGCCGATCAGCGCCAGCATGCGGCTGATATAGGTGTCGCGCGACACCGTCATCCATGGGTGCTGCCAGATCGCGTACAGCACGCTGCGAGTCGGCCAGGTGCGCGCCTCGAGCCGCGCCAGCCCCTGCTCCAGCCGCGCGCATAGCGCCTGCGCCTGCGCCTCGCGATCGAAGATGCCGCCCAGCAGCCGGTACAGCTCGAGGTTGTCGCGCGGCGCGCACGGATGGGTCACGATCACGTTCGGCACGAAGCCGCGGATCTCGTCCACGGTCTCGCGCCGGTTCTCGTCGATATTGACGACCACATGGGTCGGCGCCAGCGCGCGCAGCTTGTCCAGCTGCACGTCCTTGGTGCCGCCGACCTTGGCGACCGCGCGCACCTGCGGTTCGGGATGGATGCAGAAGCCGGTCCGCGCCACCAGCCGATCGCCGAGTCCCAGCGCAAACAGCAGTTCGGTGACCGACGGCACCAGCGAGGCGATCCGCGCCTCCGCAGCGGCGCGCGGGTGCGGCTGGCCCAGCGCGTCGCGCCACATCACGGGCTCCCGTTGCCGTCGGCGGCGGGGTCTGCGGGAGCGTCCGGCCGTTCCGGCTGGCGGGGCTTGCGTGGCGCGCGCGTGAACAGCGCGTCGTAGAGCCAGCGCGGCAGCACGTGCAGCACTGAGGCGACCACGCCCATCTGCCACGGCACCACGGCAAAGCGCCGGCCCGCGGCGATCGCCCGCACCGCCTTGCGCGCGAACGCGTCGGCGTCCATCAGGAACGGCATCGGATACGGATTGCGCGCGGTCATCGGCGTGCGGATATAGCCCGGCGCGATGGTGACCACGCGGATCCGGTGCGGCCGCTGCTCCAGCCGCAGGCTCTCGAGCAGCTTGATCACCGCCGACTTCGAGGCACTGTACGCGCCCGCGCCCGGGAGTCCGCGCACGCCGGCCACGCTGGCGATGCCGACCAGCGTGCCGCGCCACTCGCGCGGCCCCACGTCTCTCGCCTGCATCGGCGCCAGGAACGGCTGGAAGGTCGTCAGCACGCCGAACCAGTTGGTGTCCATCACCGCGCGAAAGGCTTCAAGGTCTTCGCGTTCGCTGGCCACCGTGCCGACCGACACGCCGGCGTTGGCGATCACGATATCGGGACAGCCGAAGTGGTCGAGGAAGTCCTGCGCGGCGGCGAGCATCGCATCGGCATCGCGCACGTCGGCCGCATAGACGCGAGCGGCATTGGGATTGGGCAGGGTGGCAACGAACGCGCGCAGGGCATCGTCGCGGCGGCCGACCAGGCCGAGAATCGCGCCCTGCCGGGCGTATTCGCGCGCCAAGGCCTGGCCGATTCCGCTCGATGCGCCGGTGAGAAAGACTTTGACGGGTCGCATCGGGCGGCGGGGGAAGGAGAAGGACGAAGCGGAAGCAATGCGCGCTCAGCCGTTGGCCGGCCGTTCTGCGGCGGCAACGGCGGCGCGCAACGTCATCACAGCTTCTTGTCGCGGACCTGGGTCACCAGGTAGTCCATCGTCTGCAGCGCGGCGCCCTTGCTGCCCGCGATGGACGGCGAGGTCACGTACTTGCCCTGGATCACGATGGTCGGCACGCCGTCGATCTTGTAGGCGTCGGCGATCTTGTTGGCGCGCGTGGTGTTGGTCGACACCGAGAACGAGTTGTAGGCCTCCAGGAAGGCCTTGCGGTCGATGCCGTTCTTGGCCATCAGATCGGCAATCTCGTTCGGGTCCAGCAGGCGCTTGCGCTCGGCGTGGATCGCGCTGAAGACCTTGCCGTGCATGGCCTCGAGCTTGCCCATCGATTCGAGCGCGTAATAGATGCGGGTATGCGGCAGCAGGTCGTCGCGGAAGGCCACCGGCACGCGCTTGAAGACCACGTCCTTGCCCTGCTTCTTGACCCAGCCTTCGATCTCGGGCTCGAAGTCGTAGCAGTGCGGGCAGCCGTACCAGAAGAACTCGGTGACTTCGATCTTGCCCGCGGTGACGGGCTGGGCCGCCTTCAGGACCTGGTATTCCTTGCCTTCGGCCGGCGCGGCCTGGGCGGGCGATGCCATCATCAGTCCCGCGGCGGCGGCGAGCGTGGCGAACAAGGCGGCGATTTTCTTCATGGCGCGAGAGAAAAGTGAAACGGTGTGCGTATGACAGCGATGCGCCGCGCGGGTTCAGCCCGCCCCGGCGCCGCCGCCTCCTGGCTTACTGCTTGGTGAAGCGGATCACCGACGCCTCGAAACCGGCCGATTGCAGGCGGTCGCGCGCGCGGTTCATGTCTTCGATCTTGTTGTACGGGCCGAGCCGTACGCGGTACAGCTTGACGCCATTGACCTCGCGGTCGGTGACCCTGGCCTCGAAGCCCTGCATCGCCAGGTTGGCCTTCTGCCGGTTGGCGTCGTCCTGCGAGCGGAAGGCGCCGACCTGCAGCAGATAGCCGACCTTGTTGGCGTCGGCCTGCGCAATCTCGGCGATCGGATCGGCCACGGCACGCTCGGCGGGCTTTTCGGCGGGCTTTTCGGCCGGCTTCTCCGCGGTCTTCGGCGCGGGCTTGACGGCTTCCTCCGGCGTCGGCGCGGGCCTGGCCGCCGGCGGCGCGGCGGGCTCCCGATGCGCCGGCTCCGCGGGCGGGCCGACCGGCTTGGGCGGGGTCTTGCTCCACAGCGGCTTGTTCGGGTCCGACGGCGCCTCCTGCACCGGCGACGGCAGCGTCCCGACCACGTTGCCGGATTCGGCCGGCTTGGGCGTGCCCTTGCGCTGGAACGGCGTCGGCGCCTTGGTGATATACAGCGCCACCACCACCGCGATGGCCAGGCCGATGATCAGGCCGAGCACCAGGCCGAGAAACGTACCCCCGCGCTGCTGGGCGCGGCTGGCCTTGCGCGGGGCACGCTTGCGTTGCTGTTGCATGGAGTCCTCTTGGATATTGCCGGAAGATTATAGAGCCAGTGCCCGGCCGGGCGGCCCGGTCACCGCGGCCCGCAGACGGTGGGGACACCGGCAGGCCGCGCTGCCCCCCTTACATGCGCTGCGGCGCGGACACGCCGATCACCGCGAGGCCGTTGCGCAGCACCTGGCGGGTCGCCGCCAGCAGCGCGAGCCGCGCCAGCTTGACCGGCTCGTCGTCGACCAGCACGCGGTCGGCGTTGTAGAAGGCATGGAAGTCGCCGGCCAGGTCGCGCAGATAGAAGGCGACCGCATGCGGCGCCAGCTCGTTGGCGGCCTGGGCCAGCATCTCGGGGAATTCGGCCAGCCGCTGTCCCAGCGCCAGCGCCTGCGGGCTCGCCGCGGCGCCGGTCACCGGCTCCAGGTCGGCCCCCGCCAGCTCGGCCAGGCGTTGCTGCCACCCCTCGCCGCCCCACGACTCGAAGATCGAGCAGATGCGGGCGTGCGCGTACTGGACGTAGTACACCGGGTTCTCGTCGTTCTGCTTGAGCGCCAGGTCGACGTCGAAGACGAACTCGGTATCGGCCTTGCGCGACAGCAGGAAAAAGCGGACCGCGTCGCGGCCGCGCGTGAAGTGGGCCGGCCAGTCGGCCACGCCCGTCTCCAGGCAGCCGCGGATGGTCTCGTCGCCGCCATTGCTCCATTCGATCAGGTCACGCACCGTGACATACGAACCGGCGCGCTTGGAGATCTTGACCTCCTCGCCGTTCTTCATCACGGTGACCATCTTGTGCAGCACGTAGTCGGGATAGCCGGCCGGGATGCCGATTTCCAGCCCCTGCAGGCCGGCCCGCACGCGCGCAATGGTGCCGTGGTGGTCGCTGCCCTGCACGTTGATGACCTTGTGGAAGCCGCGCTGCCACTTGGTGGTGTGATAGGCGACGTCCGGCACGAAGTAGGTATAGCTGCCATCGCCCTTGCGCATCACCCGGTCCTTGTCGTCGCCGTCTTCGGTGGTGCGCAGCCACAGCGCGCCTTCGCTCTCGTAGGTCTTGCCCTTGGCGATCAGCGTGCGCACGGCCTCCTCGACCTTGCCGTCGGTGTACAGCGACGACTCCAGATAGTAGCGGTCGAACTTGACGCCGAACGCCTGCAGGTCGATGTCCTGCTCGTTGCGCAGGTAGGTGACGGCGAACTTGCGGATCGAGTCCAGATCCTCGACGTCGCCGGAGGCGGTCACCGGCTCGCCGTCGGAGGCGCGCACGGTCTTGCCGGCGAGGAAATCGGCGGCGATGTCGGCGATGTAGTCGCCGTTGTAGGCGGCCTCTGGCCAGCCGGCCTCGCCCGGCTTCAGGCCGCGGGCGCGCGCCTGCACCGAGATCGCCAGGTTCTGGATCTGCACGCCGGCGTCGTTGTAGTAGAACTCGCGGTGCACGGCGTAGCCCTGCCACGACAGCAGGTTGGCGAGCGCGTCGCCCAGCGCGGCCTGGCGGCCGTGGCCGACGTGCAGCGGGCCGGTCGGGTTGGCCGACACGAACTCGACCAGTACCTGGCCGCGCGCGCCCTGCTGCTGGGCGCCATAGCCATCGCCCTGCTGCAGCACCGCGCGCAGCGTCTCGGCCTTGGCCGCCGGGGTCAGCCGCAGGTTGATGAAGCCGGGGCCGGCGATCTCCAGGCTTGCCACCAGCGAGGCGGTACGCGCATCAGCCTTCACCGCGTCGACGATCTGCTGCGCCAGCTCGCGCGGATTGCGCTTGAGCGTGCGGGCCACCTGCATCGCCAGATTGCAGGCGAGATCGCCGTGGGCGGCCACCTTGGGCCGTTCGAAGGCGACAGCGGGCAGCACGGCATCGGCCGGCGCCAGTGCGCGTACCGCATCGGTGAACGCGGCGGCAAGTTTGGAGGTCTGAACAGGCAGCATGAATGTCTGGGCCCGCGCGCCACACAGGACCGCGATGGCTTCGGCCATAGTGGCGGTGCCGTCACCGGCAGCGTGGCGATGCCGCAGCGCGGCACGGGCAATCGATTGCAGAACGCGGATTTTATCAGGTGCTATGCTGACATCATCCGCAGGAGCCAGTCGGCCGGCTCCCGGCACGCCGGAGCAGGACGGCTACCATCCCAACATGGCTGACAAGGAACCACCATGCTGATCACCTTCAAATCCCACGCGGCGCAAGACCTGATCATGATGAACGATCTCGCCGTCACGTTGCTCGGCATCATCGGCAAGCACGTCGGCGAGCGCGGGGTGATCACCAAGGAAGAGCTGCCGCGCGCGATCCACCGGCTCGAGGCCGCGGTGATGCAGGCAAAGCAGTCCCCGGCGCAGAGCCAGCTGCCCGAGGAACAGCGCGGCAAGGGCGACGACTACGACGACGACGACGAAGAGCCGCTGCACCTGGGACAGCGCGCCTATCCCTTCCTGGACATGCTGCGGGCCTCGCAGCGCGAGGGCTGCGACGTGTTGTGGGGCGTCTGACGCAAGTCAGGCGTTCCCCCCTCCCCCAAAAAAAACAGCCCGGCCGCTGGGGGCGGACCGGGCACCGGACCAGGGGGGATCCGAAGGGGGGTACTGCGATATTGCGGCGTCGGGGGAGGCACCGCAATTCCTTGTCCGGCGCCGCCGATGGCGACATCGGCAGCGCCGGCGACATTCTTGATGGCGGCATGCGCCACCGCTGAGCGCGACCGCTATTCCTTGCTGAGCATGTCGGCCAGTTCGTCGGCGTGCTCCTCCTCGACCGCGAGGATCTCCTCGAGGATGCGCCGCGTGGTCGGGTCGCGCTCGCCCATGTACTGGATCATCTCGCGATAGCTCTCGATTGCGATCCGTTCGGCGATCAGGTTCTCGCGGATCATGTCGGTCAGCCCGTTGGGCGCGACATATTCCGAATGGCTGCGCGCCGACAGGCCGTCGGGCGAAAAATCCGGCTCGCCGCCCAGCTGCACGATGCGCGCGGCGATGCGGTCGGCGTGCGCCTGCTCTTCATCGGCGTGGACCTTGAACTCGGCCGCGATCGGCTCGGCGTGGATGCCCTTGGCCATGAAGTGGTGGCGCCGATAGCGCAGCACGCAGACCAGCTCGGTGGCCAGCGCCTCGTTCAGCAGCTTGAGCACGGTCGCACGGTCCGCGTCGTAGTTTTCGGTGACCGCGCCGTCCTCGATATGTTTGCGGGCACGTGCGCGGATGGTGGCGACATCCGACAGAAAGCCCTGGGTCGGCCCCTTGCCGGCGGAGGAGGCATCGGTGCGGGAAGAGGCGGCGCCCGTGGTCTGGGTGTCCATGTGTGCGGTTCTCCTGTCAGGTTGCTTTGTGGGGTTCGGGCCGGAGGTGCGTTGCCTCCGTTGCCGTCGCTGGTTGCCGCGGCTCGGCTTGCGTCGCCGGGTTGGCCCTCAGTTGCCGTCGTAGTGGCCGTCCTCGCTGCGGCGGCGGCTGCTGCCGCCCACCAGCAGCAGCGCGGCGATCGCACCGACAGCCGCGGCGATCGCGATGGCGCGGAACGGAGACTCGGCGACGCGATGCTGCACGCCGACGACGGCCTGGTCGACGCGCTCGCGCGCACGTCCCGCGCTCTGCATCGTGGCCTCGCGTGCCTGGTCGGCCAGCATGCGGGCCCGCGTCTGCAGCCGGCGGCTGGCCTGCGCGGCCTCGGACGAGCCTTCGCGCGCCAGCACCTCGATCGTGTGTTCCAGTGCCGAGATCAGTCCCCTCACCTCGTCCACCACCGGCGTGGCGGCCTCGCGCGCGGCGCCGCTGGTATCGCGGGCGGCATGGCGCAGCTGGCGCACCGTATCGCTGGCGCAATCGGCAAGATGGCGGACTTCCTTCTTCACCTTCGGATTGTGGGTCAGCATGGGACTCTCCTTAAGACGCGCGTCGGCCAACGCGCGGCGCGACGCGCCGCGCTTGGCCGACGCAATGCAGGCGACCTGGCGCAGGGCCGGCCGACGATCGACGGGCCATCGTCGGCCCGTTCATCGGCCGCTCATCGACCGTTCATCGGCCTTTGCGGACCAGGCTCATGACGAAGGTCACCAGCGCCACTACCAGGAAGATGAAGAACAGGATCTTCGCGATCTCGACCGCGCCGGCAGCGATGCCGCCAAAGCCGAACACGGCGGCGACCAGGGCGATGATGAAAAAGACCAGTGCGTAGTAAAGCATGGTGAAACTCCCCTAGATGGATCGAACTGCCTCAGCACAACGGCGCGTGAAAACGCGAGCGGTGGATCGTCGGGTAGGCCGTCATTTGACCGACTTGAAGATCGTTACCCCAAGCACCAGGAACAGCACGAACAGAATCAGGAACAGGAAGAACAGAACCTTGGCGATGCCCGCCGCGCCCGCCGCGATGCCGGTGAAACCGAGCAGTCCCGCGACGATGGAAATCACGGCAAAGATCAGCGCCCATTTCAGCATGGTGTTTCTCCTGTTCTCGCGGCTCGGTGCTTCGGTGCGCCAGGCCATGCAAGCATGGTAGGAATCGCCACTTCGGCGAGGCACCGACCTTGCACCGATTCCCCTGTCAGCGGTTTCCTACAGCTCCGGCGCGGCGCCAGGTCTCGTGCGAAGCACCGCCTTGCGAAGCCTCCGGGCGGGTCCGTGGATCGGTTGACCGGGCGCAACCGTTGTGATTCCATCGGCGCAGTCACCGCGCGCGACCGCGAGCGCGCAATCCAGGAAATTCCATCATGTTGAAGCTATCGTCGTTGCGGTCCACCGTGCTGCTCGCGGGTGGCATCCTGCTCACGGTGGTCGTGCTGATCGCCTCGGAGGCCGGCAATATCCGGCTGCGCCAGGGGTATTCGCAAGTCATCCGCTCGCAGAACGTGCAGAGCGACATCAGCGCGCTGCTGGCCGAACTCGTCAACGCCGAGGCGGGCCAGCGCGGCTACCTGCTGACCGGCAAGGAAAGCTATCTGGAGCCGTACCATCGCGCGATCCCGCGCATCAACACGCTGATGAACGACATCCGCAACCGCTTCGCCGACGACCCCGAGGCGTTGAAGCAGTTCGGCGAGGCGTCGCTGCTGATCAGCCGCAAGCTGACGGAAATGGAGCTGACGCTGATCTACGGCAAGCGCGATGTCGAGGTCGCGCTCGATCTGATCCGCACCGACTTCGGCAAGCAGACGATGGAGAAGGCGCGGCTCGGCCTGGAGACGCTGCGCGCGCGCTCCGCCGCGTCGGTGTCGCGCAATCTCGAGAACGCCGACCGCGACATCAACCTGTCGCGCTACGGCATCGGCCTGCTGACCGCGATCAACATCGTGCTGCTGGTCATCGTCGGCTTCCAGCATTCGCGCCGGCTGGCGGTGTCGGAGGCCGCGCGCAGCGAGCTCGAGGAGGAAAGCGCGCGGCTGGACCGCATGGTGCGCGCGCGCACGCGCCAGTTGTCGGCGCTGGCCTCGCACCTGCAGCGCGTCACCGAGGACGAGAAGACGCGGCTGGCGCGCGAGCTGCACGACGAACTCGGCGCGATCCTGACCGCCACCAAGCTCGACATGCACTGGATCCGCCGGCGCCTGCAGAACGACTATCCCGAGATCCAGGAAAAGATCACGCGCGTGATGCTGCATGTGGACCAGGGCATCCAGATCAAGCGCCGGCTGATCGAGGACCTGCGCCCCACCGTGCTGCTGAACCTCGGCCTGAAGGAAGCGATCGCCCAGCTGGTCGAGGAAGTCGGCACGCGCAACCACTGGCAGACCGAGGTCGAACTCGATCCGTCGGTGCCGCCGCTGCGCGATGCCGCCGCCATCGCGCTGTACCGCATCGTGCAGGAGTCGCTGACCAACGCGACCAAGTACGCGGAAGCGAGCCGCGTGTCGGTCGCGCTGACCCGCACCGACGATCATCTGCTGCTGAAGGTCAGCGACAACGGCCGCGGCCTGCCGGCCGATATCGAGACGCGCCGCACCTCGGGCCACCATGGCCTGCTCGGCATGGAGCAGCGGGTGATCGCGCTGGGCGGCACGCTGCAGATCGAGTCGACGCCCGGGGCAGGCGTCACGATCCGTGTCGAGGTGCCGCTGACCGACGCCGTGGTGGCCCCGCCGCCGTCGCTGGACGAGGACGACGCGCCGCTGCCGCACGAACTGCCGATGGCGGCGCCGGCGCAGGCCGAAGCGACGCCGCCGCGGCCGGCCGCCCCCGGCACCGAGCCGTCGCCGGCCCGCCCCACCGGAGCGCCGCAGCACGGCCACGGCGCATGAAAAAAGGAGCCTGGAAAGGCTCCTTGTCGATGGCTGCGCCGGGACGCATTACATCTTGCGTTTGGTTTCCTCCGCCGAGCCCTGCATCTTCTCGCCGCCCCTTTCGATGTCCTTGCCGGCACCGGCGATGGTGTTGCAACCCGTAATCAGCGTGACACCGGCAAGTGCGAACAGCGCGATCAGCTTTTTCATGACGATCTCCTTTGCTTGGCGAGGGGTGCGGCGCGTTGCCGCGACGGAAAAAAAATTTGCTGCTCAAGGATCGGTCGATGGAGCTCAGCACGAATCGTCGTCGCCGGCCGCCAGCCTCAAGCCATTCGGCCGAACTCAGGACGGTGCCTGCGCGTATTCCTCGATCACGCGGAATACCTGTTCGAGCTCGAGCGACTTGTCGAAAAAATAGTCGGCCCCCGCTTCGGCGCACTGACGCCGGTAGGTAGGCACCTGCGCATGATTGGTGTAGACGATCCGGATGCCCGGCGCCTGCGCCTTCTGGATCGCCCGCAGCACGTTGATACCGTTGCCCTGTCGCAATTGCAGGTCGACGATGACGACCTCATACCTGCCGCTTTCGAACAGGCGGATGGCAGTGCTTTCGGTATCCGCCCAATCGACGGTCTCGACGAAGGAGAATGCGTTCAAGTACTCCAGCAACATGCTCCGCAGGACCGCCGAGTCCTCGATCAGTAAGACCCGCAGCGTACGGTAGGGAGTTGCCGCGGCTTGATCCAACATGGTTCGATGGTAGCAATGGGGCCAGGGGCCAGGTATCCGGGTCCGTCCTACAGCACCGCCGCCGGCCCCTTCGTTGCGGGCACGAACGGCTTGCCGTCTATTCGACCAGGCCGTTCTTGATCGCGTAATAGGTCAGATCGGCATTGGTCTTCATGCCCATCTTCTCCAGGATGCGCGAGCGGTAGGTGCTGACCGTCTTGACGCTGAGGAACAGCTCGTCGGCGATCACCGAAACGGACTGGCCGCGCGAGAGCTTGCAGAAGATCTGGAATTCCCGTTTCGACAAGGTCTGGTGCAGCGGCTGGTCGGTCGGCTTCTCCAGCCCGCCGATCAGCAGTTCGGCCACGGTCGGGCTGACATAGCGCCGGCCCTGCGCGACGGTGCGGATCGCCTTGACCAGATCGTCGGGCGCGCTTTCCTTGGTCAGATAGCCGGACGCGCCGGCGCGGATCAGATTGATCGCGTACTGGTCCTCGGGATAGGTGGACAGGATCAGCACCGGCAGGTCGGGATGCCGCTGGCGGATCAGCTTGAGCACGTCGATGCCGTTGCGGTCGGGCATCGAGATGTCGAGCACCACCACGTCGAACTCGGTTTCGCGCAGCCGCGCCATCACTTCGTCGCCGCTGGCCGCCTCGCCTTCGACGCGAATATCCGGTTCGTCGGAAATGAACTGGCGCAGACCGGCACGGACGATCTGGTGATCGTCGGCGATCAGGACGCGAATCATGAAGTTTCCCCCCTGCGATGGTATTGCCCGGACGCCGGGGCCAGGCTGTGTTTGGCCTGTTGCATTGTAGTCATTACAAAGCACCGGGAATGTCGGTGTCAGGCTGACAATGTGGCGTGCCAATGGCGCCCGGCACGACGGCGTTTCTTTCCAAACGACATATCGCGGCGGGCGGCATGACTGGCCCGGCATATCTCGCGGAACAGAGTCAGCAGGTGTTCAAACCGGGGATTTTTTTGATATCGGTGCCGCGTTTTCCGATGGCAATCTCGCAGCCTCCCGGGGAGCGCGCTCCAATCCCTGCTCCCGCCATCCCTCCCCGGCAATCCCACTCCTTTACGACATGCCCGCCCAGACCACTTCCATGGCAGTGCCCGCCCACCCGCCGGCACCTGCCGCGCCTTCGCCCCGCCTCGCGCCCACCGCCGCGACCCTGCGCTGCAAGAGTGTGCGCGACGTCAGCCATCTCGATGCGACGACGATGAGCGCGCTGCGCCTCGGTGGAAACCTGATGATAGGCAAGCAGGCCTTCAGCGTCCGACTGGACAACGCAGCGGACAAGCCGCGCTACGTCGTGCAGGCGCTGGCGCGATCGGGGAGCGGCGAGCGCGCCATGACCCCGGCAGCGGAAGCGAGCCGGCAGGCCCAGGCCGCCATGCTGGCGACGCGGCTGGCCAATCGCCACGCGCAACTGGCGGACCGCGTGCACCGCTTCACCAGCGATCGCCATCTGGTCGAACTGTGCCGCGCCTTCGCCATCAGCCGCGATCTGAACGTGCTGCCGTTCAAGGAGTTCCTGGCGAAATGCAAGGACGGGGCGAAGCTGCGCTATCACGGCCAGGACTACTACGTGCACGTGGAGCCTGGCAAACGGGGCATGGCCGACGCCACCGCAAGCCTGGTGCCGATCGGGCAGCCGACGACGCCGCTGGCGCGGCTGCTGCAGGCGCTGCGCAACCTGTTTCGCAATTCGTCGTCGCCGCCGCCGGTTCGAACGATCGAACAGCTGCTGACGCGCGCGTTGCGCACCTGCCATGCGGGCGACGGCGCATCGGCCGACTCGCCGTCTCCGGCCGCCGGCCGTGCGCGGGTCGAGGCCGCGCTGCGGGCGACCGAAGTCGCCAGGCGTGTCGCGCCTAGCACGGTCCCCGATCTGCGAGGCGCAAAACTGGCCCGCGCCGACCTGACGAAACTGGATCTGAGCGGCGCGCTCCTGGCTGACGCCGACCTGGAGGGCGCGCTGCTAGGCAGTGCCACGCTCGCGTCCGCCGACCTGTCCGGCGCCAATCTGGCGAACGCCGATCTGGAGGATGCGCGCATGGCCCGCGCCAACCTGCGCCACGCCAATCTGGCGAAGGCACGCCTGTCCAGGGCCGCGCTGCCCGGGGCGGACCTGTCGCAGGCGAACATGACCGAAGCCAGTCTGATCGGCACGACGCTGCGCGAGGCACGGCTCGAACACGCCAATCTGTCGAGGGCTATCGTGTCGTTCGCGCTTTTTGCGGGGGCGCAGATGGATGGCGCGGCGCTGACGGGCTGCTACGGCACCACGCCGATTTTCGTCCGTGCCAAGGTGACCAACGCGGAGTTCGGCTACGCCTGTCTGCCGGATGCACGCTTCGACAATGTCGACCTCGCGGGCACGACCTTTCACCACGCCACCTTGCACAATGCGCACTTCAATGAAGCCGGTCTTGGCGGCGCCGACTTCGGCGGGGCCGCCGTCGAGGGGGCACGATTCAGTCGCGTCGACGTCGGCGATGGCAAGTGTCTGCTGACACTGTCGCTGCAGGCGAGCAGCGACTTTTCCATTCGGATCCGCGACGTCGACGAAGCGTTGGCGCAATTGACAACAGGCGCGCCGTTGCGGGATCTGCCGCCGTCTCCGCGCGCCCGGCGCACGATCTCGGAGTATCTGTTCCAGCTCGCCTGCGGCTGCCGGGACGACGTGCGGCGTTGCGCCGCGTTGCGCAACTGGCTGCTGGAGCATCCGCAGTACGAAGCCGAGGCGGCGCGGCAGGTCCTGCGGCGCCTCTATTGGGAAGCCGAACGATCGGCCGACTCCCGCCCGCTGGCGTGGCCGGAAACGGCCCCATTGCTGCCGGGATTGATGCACGACGCCATCGCCTCGCTGGGCGAGGGCAACCGGGCTGCCTGGGCGCGCAAGCACGCGGGGCTGGTGATGCAGCTCGTCTTTCTCGCCGCGCGGCCCGATGCGCCGGCATCGGTGGCGCAACGAAAGACCGCGCTGATGGACGCGTACCGCGCGACATTGCCGCCCGCCCTCGCCGATACGGTGGCCCGGCTCGAGAAAGACGAGGGCGAAACGTTCTTCCCGATCGTCGGCGATGCAGGCCAATATGCGCTGCTGGTGGCGCCGGAATACTATGGTTGCCTGATTCGCGGCGAGTCCCTCGAGCAGAGTGGCGTGTCGTCAAGTCAGGGGGCGCTGCCCCCGACCTGGCAATCGATGCTCCGGCTGACCGCGGTTGCCGAGCCGGGGAATACCGGCGCGCAACGCTATGACGTTGGCGGCGTTGCGGACATCGGGAAGGATCTGGCCGCCTGCCCATTGCTGCACAACGCCTACGCCGGAGCTAATCGGTCGCACCAATGGCATGACGGGCTTCTTGCCGTCCTGCCATTTGGCAGTGAATACCTGACCGATTTCCGGTCGGCAATCGCGGACAACCATGCCGTCCGACGGCTTGTCGATCATGAACACCAGCAGGCGCTGGCGTATCGTTCCAACGAGGTGCTGATCGGCGAGGGAAAGGATGTCCAACCCACCCCCGCCCATCTGGAGGCGCTGCTCGACACCATGCCGTCCCATCGCGAGGACCCGGCATGCCAATCGCATTTCCTGTGGTGTGTTGCCGCCGTGCTGGCCCGGCTGTCTTCCGACGCATTCCTGGGCACCAGCAATGATGGCCCGTTTGCGCTGAGGCGCTATGCGGCGGCGTTGGGCAATGCGGCCATCCGCATCGACGCGTCCATGGCCTCCGTGCGCCGCAACTACATCGAGCGGCTGCTTTCGGACAGATGTACCGACGAGCTGTCCACGCACATGCTGCTCGACTTGTCCTTGAAACAGACCGACAACACGCGCGAAATGGCCATCTTCGATACCGTGTGGCCATCGAAGTGGCGCCCTCATTTGCGCAACGTGTTGGCACGCGCAAGGCAACAATAAAAAAGGGCGGAGATCCTCGATCCTCCGCCCCCCGGCAGCGCGGCGATTCGACGCCGCGCTGGCCCGCTTGCTCGCGGGCGATCCCTCTACTGAATCTACTGGATCCAGCGAACTTACTGAACCTTGGCCGACGCGCCCGCGCCGACCGTGGCCGAGGTGCCGCCAGTCGCGCCACCGACCAGGCCGCCCACCTTGCCGGCGGTGCCGCTGACCGTATCGCCAACGGCGCCGACCGTCTTGTCGGCGGTGCCTTCCACCGCGCCGACCGTGTCCTTGGCCTTGCTCTTGGTCTTGCCGTGCGCGTCGTGGGCCTTCGACTTGGCCTTGCTGCCGGCGGTGGCCGCACGGTCCTTGGCGCTCTTGCGGGTGTCGTCGATTTCGCCGGCCTTGTCGTTCAGGCCCGCCTTGACGCCGGTATCCATGTTCGCGCGGCTTCCTGCGACTTCAGCGCCCGCATTCACGCCGGCGTTGGCGCCGGCCGACGGAGCCGTTGCCGTCGGCGCGGTCAGCGAGCCGGCGGCGCCGCCGGTCGCACCGGCTTGCGTACCTTGCGCCATGGCCAGCGACGAGGCGGCGGCGATCGACAGGGCGGACAGCGAGATCAGCAGTTTCTTCATGGAGTACTCCTTTCGAATGACTGTGCGGCGAGGCTTTCGCCGCGGGTTGTCGCCTGGAGAGCGAGACCTCAGTCTAGGGAGCACCCCACCGCGATGCTGTGAGGAGATGTAATGCGCTGTAAGGAGTCGTGAGCGGGCACACCGGCCGCGGCACGCTCGCGATGGCGGCTTTCGCCAGTCCCGTCAACGACTTGCGGCGTGGCGCCGCGCGCCGACGGCGCCTGCCGTGGCCGCGCGGCTTCGCACACCGTTACAGGTTCGGCGCGAGCGCGCGCTCGAGCGCGGTCCGGTCTTCGTGCCGGCGCGCCACCATGTCTTCCAGCTGGTCCTGCCCGATCTTGCCGACCGAGAAGTAGGTCGCTTCGGGATGTGCCAGATAGAAGCCGCTGACCGAGGCCGCCGGCGTCATCGCCAGCGCGTCGGTCAAGCCCATGCCGATCTCGCCGGCATCGAGGACCTGGAACATCGGGCCCTTGACCGTGTGCTCCGGGCAGGCGGGATAACCGGGCGCGGGCCGGATGCCGCGATAGGCTTCCGCGATCAGCTGTTCGTTGTCGAGCGATTCATCGGCGGCGTAGCCCCACAGGTCGCGGCGAACGCGCGCGTGCAGGCATTCGGCGAAGGCCTCGGCGAGACGATCGGCGAGCGCCTTCAGCATGATCGCGCTGTAGTCGTCATGGTCGGCCTCGAACTGGGCTTCCTTCTTGTCGACGCCGATGCCGGCGGTCACCGCGAACAGACCGACATAGTCGGCGATGCCGCTGTCCTTCGGCGCGACGAAGTCGGCCAGGCACCGGTTCGGCCGGCGCACGCCGTCGACCACCGGCCGCTCGCTCTGCTGGCGCAGGTTGTGCCAGGTCAGCGCGACCTGGCTGCGGCTCTCGTCGGTGTAGATTTCGATGTCGTCGTCGTTGACGGTATTGGCCGGCAGCAGCGCGATCACGCCGTTGGCGGTCAGCCAGCGGCCCTGGATCAGCCGCGCCAGCATCGCCTTGCCGTCGGAGAACACCCGGCGCGCCGATTCGCCGACGATCTCGTCGTTCAGGATCGCCGGGAATTTGCCCGCGAGATCCCAGGTCTGGAAGAACGGCGCCCAGTCGATGTAGTTGGCCAGCTCCGCCAGGTCGTAGTTGCGGAACACGCGGCGGCCGATGAATTTCGGTTTCGGCGGCACGTAGCCGCTCCAGTCGACTGGCGTCTTGTTCTTGCGCGCCTCGGCCAGCGTCACCATCGGCACGGCCTTCTTGTTCGCGTGCTGCGTGCGGATGCGCTCGTAGTCGGCGCGCAGCTCGTCCAGATAGCGCGTCGCGCCCTCGTCGGACAACAGGCTCGAGGCCACGCTGACCGAGCGCGAGGCATCGGGCACGTAGACCACCGGCCCTTCGTAGTTCGGCGCGATCTTGACCGCGGTGTGCACGCGCGAGGTGGTCGCGCCGCCGATCAGCAGCGGAATCTTCTTGACGCGGAAATAGTCGTCGCGCTGCATCTCGGAGGCGACGTAGGCCATTTCCTCGAGCGACGGCGTGATCAGGCCGGACAGGCCGATGATGTCGGCGCCCTCGACCTTGGCCTTGGCCAGGATCTCGTTGCACGGGACCATCACGCCCATGTTGACGACCTCGAAGTTGTTGCACTGGAGCACGACCGACACGATGTTCTTGCCGATGTCGTGCACGTCGCCCTTGACCGTCGCGATCACGATCTTGCCGCGCGCGCGCACGTCGCCGCCGGCCTCGGCCAGCAGGCGCTTCTCCTCTTCGATGAAGGGCAGCAGATGCGCCACCGCCTGCTTCATCACGCGCGCGCTCTTGACCACCTGCGGCAGGAACATCTTGCCGGCGCCGAACAGGTCGCCGACGATGTTCATGCCGTCCATCAGCGGGCCCTCGATCACCTCGATCGGGCGGCCGCCGCGCGCGGCGATCTGCTGGCGCGCCTCCTCGGTGTCCTCGACGATGAAGGTGGTGATGCCGTGCACCAGCGCATGCGCGAGGCGGTCGGCCACCGGCACCGGCTTCTCCGGCGTGCCGCGCCATTCGAGGTTCTCCTCGCGCTTCGCGCCGCCGCCCTTGTAGCGGTCCGCGATCTCGAGCAGGCGGTCGGTCGCGTCGGCACGGCGGTTCAGCACCACGTCCTCGACGCGCTCGCGCAGCTCGGCGTCGAGCTGGTCGTAGACGCCGAGCTGGCCGGCGTTGACGATGCCCATGTCCATGCCGGCCGCGATCGCGTGATAGAGGAACACCGTGTGGATGGCCTCGCGCACGACGTCGTTGCCGCGGAACGAGAACGAGACGTTCGACACGCCGCCGCTGACCTTGGCGTACGGCAGGTTCTGCTTGATCCAGCGGGTCGCCTCGATGAAGTCGACCGCGTAGTTGTTGTGTTCCTCGATGCCGGTCGCGACCGCGAAGATGTTCGGGTCGAAGATGATGTCCTCGGGCGGGAAGCCGACCTCATTGACCAGGATGTCGTAGCTGCGCTTGCAGATCTCGGTCTTGCGCGCGAACGTATCGGCCTGGCCCTGCTCGTCGAAGGCCATCACCACGGTGGCCGCGCCGTAGCGGCGGATCAGCGTGGCGTGGTGACGGAATTGCTCCTCGCCTTCCTTCAGCGAGATCGAGTTGACCACGGCCTTGCCCTGCACGCATTGCAGGCCGGCCTCGATCACCTCCCACTTGGACGAATCGATCATGATCGGCACGCGCGCGATATCGGGCTCGGACGCGATCAGATTCAGGAAGCGCACCATCGCGGCCCTGGAGTCGAGCATCGCCTCGTCCATGTTGACGTCGATGATCTGCGCGCCGTTCTCGACCTGCTGGCGCGCGACCGCCAGCGCCTCGTCGAACTGGCCGTTCAGGATCATCCGGGCGAAGGCCTTGGAGCCGGTGACGTTGGTGCGTTCCCCGACGTTGACGAACAGGCTGCCCTCGCCAAGCGTGAACGGCTCCAGGCCGGACAGGCGCATCGGACGAGCGGGACGGGTATCGGTAGACATGGCGGACTCAGGTTCGGGATCGGATGCGCGGCGCGCCGGGGACGGATCCGTTCGGCGGCGCGCCGGTAAGGCGTGGGCGGCGGGACGACCGGGCTGCCGGTCAGGCCGCGGCCGCTTCGTCGCGGTACTGGCCGGGCCAGGCGCGCGGCTTGCGGTTGGCGACGCGCTGCGCGATCGCGGCGATATGCTCGGGCGTGGTGCCGCAGCAGCCGCCGACCAGGTTGACGAGCCCCGAGGCGGCAAACTCGTCGACCAGCGACGAGGTGACGTCCGGCGTCTCATCGAAGCCGGTATCGCTCATCGGGTTCGGCAGTCCCGCGTTCGGGTAGCACGAGATCGCGGTATCGCACAGCTTGGCCAGCTCGGCGATGTACGGCCGCATCAGCGTCGCGCCCAGCGCGCAGTTCAGGCCGAACGTGATCGGGCGCGCGTGGCGCAGGCTGTTCCAGAACGCCTCGACGGTCTGGCCCGACAGGATGCGGCCCGAGGCGTCGGTGACGGTGCCCGAAATCATCACCGGCAGCCGTTCGCCGGTGTCCTCGAACAGCTGGTCGATCGCGAACAGCGCGGCCTTCGCGTTCAGCGTGTCGAAGATGGTCTCGACCAGGAACACGTCGGCGCCGCCTTCGAGCAAACCCTTGCCCTGCTCGTAGTACGAATCGCGCAGCTCCTCGAAGCTGACGTTGCGCGCGCCCGGGTCGTTGACGTCCGGCGAGATGCTGGCGGTCTTCGGCGTCGGTCCGAAGGCGCCGGCGACGAAGCGCGGCTTGTCGGGCGTACTGTAGCGATCGCAGGCCTCGCGCGCGAGCCGGGCCGCGGCCACGTTCATCTCGTAGGCCAGGTCCGCCATCTTGTAGTCCTCCTGCGCGACGCGCGTCGCGCCGAAGGTATTGGTCTCGATGATGTCGGCGCCGGCGGCCAGGTACTGCTCGTGGATTTCGCGGATCACCGCCGGGCGGGTCAGCAGCAGCAGTTCGTTGTTGCCCTTGACGTCGACCGGATGCGCGGCGAAACGCTCGCCGCGGTATTCCGCCTCGCCGAGCTTGTAGCGCTGGATCATGGTGCCCATCGCGCCGTCCAGGATCAGGATGCGCTCGCGCAGCAGCCGCGGCAGTTGCGCGGCGCGGGTGTACGGCCGCGCCGGGGGACCGGCCTGCGGGCCTGCCTGCGAGCCCGATGCATTGGCGGACGCCATGCCGGACGATTCAATGGTTGCAGCGCTCATGGCTTCACTGGCCTCGGTGATGCGGGAAAAGTGGTCGATTTTATCAGTTACGGCATCTTGCCGGCCCTTGCCGGGCTTCCTTGCCCGCGCCTACACTCGGGCAGATCGACCCACCGACCGGCACCGCCGGACACCACATGCAACACCTTGCCCCGCAAGAGGCCCAGGCCCTGCTGGCCGAACACCCCGACGCCCTGTTCATCGACTGCCGCAGCGAGATGGAATACCTGTTCGTCGGCCATCCGACCGGTGCCCTGAACGTGCCGTGGAACGACGGTCCGGACTGGGAGGTCAATCCGCACTTCGTGCAGGCGGTCAAGAAGCTGGCTGGACAGGCGTCGGCGCGGCCGGTGCTGCTGATCTGCCGCAGCGGCAACCGCTCGACGGCCGCGGCGCAGGCGCTCGAAGGCGCCGGCTTCACCACCGTCTATAACGTGCTGCACGGCTTCGAGGGCGATCTGGACGCGCAGCGGCACCGCAATACGGTCAACGGCTGGCGCTTCGAAGGACTGCCGTGGGAACAGTACTGAGGGACCGGCCGGGCGGGGCGGCGGCGTGCCGACCCCCACCGCATGCGCGTCCCCAATAAAAAAACCCGCGCCGTGGCGCGGGTTTTTTGCAGCAGCGGTGCGTCGTCAGTGCATCGCCAGCGAGTGCGTCATTACCGTATCGAACTTGCCAAGAAATTCGTCGACCTCTTCCACGGACGGTTCGCTCTCGATCAGACGTTGCACATCGGCGCGGAAATGCTCGGCCAACTGGCCGCCAAGGAAGATCTCGCGCTTCATGTTCTTGTCGACGATCTCGTAACCGCCGGAGGCAAGGGGGGCATGCTCGACGTCGGCACCAAACTCCACGATGCAGTAGTTGTCGCTGTTATAGATCATTTGCATGGCGCACCTCCGGGCTATGGGACGGGCGGAAGGTTTGTTGATTCTTGCGGCAGCCGGTGGGAGCGCCGGCTTCCTTCCGCGATTTCACCTCCAAGCTGAGGGCATGAAGACGCTTTTCAAGCGCATGCCTCGCTGGGCGCTGGCGTGGTGCCCGTTGCCGTTGCGCCCGCTCATCAGGTTGGAGCCGTCCCCGAGGCGGCAAGTTCGTTTCCTCTGCCGAAAAGAGGGTTTGTCCTACGAAGCGTGTACTCGACGCCTACGAAGGCCGCCGGAACGACCGCTCGACAGGTCCGGCGACGCTCACGGCGTGTCGCACTGTGCCCCGCATGCCGCCTTGCACAGAAAAGCGTCGAGAACGGCATGAAACCGCTCCGCTTGCTCGATCGGCGACAAATGGGCGGCGTCCGGCAGCACCTCGAACTGGGCGGCCGGGATGCCATCGGCAATGGCCCTGGAGTCGGCCACGGGACAGCCCTGGTCCTTGTCGCCGACCACCACCAGCGTCGGGCAATGGATGCGGGCGAGCGCATCGGCCTGGTCGAAGCCAAGAATCGCCAGGCAGGCGCCGACATAGCCGCGGACCGGCGTGGCGAGCACCATCTGCCGGATCCGCTCGACCTGATTGGGGTGCGCGGCCCGGTACGGGGCGGTCAGCCAGCGTTGGAGCGTCGCATCAAGCACTCCGGCCATCCCGTGTGCCTCCACATGGCCGATGCGCTCGTGCCACATCGGATGGGCCTGGCGCGGGGTGCGGCAGACCGTGTCCACCAGCGTCAGCGAGTGCAGCCGCTCCGGATAGCGCACGGCCAGCGTCTGGCCGATCATGCCGCCCAGCGAAATGCCGACGAAATGCGCCTGCGGCACGTCCAGTCCGTCCATCAGCGCGGCCACGTCGTCGGCCATGCGCAGCATCGAATAGGGCCCGACCGGCGCGTCGCTGCGGCCGTGGCCGCGCAGGTCGTAGCGCAACACCCGATAGCGCGGTGCCAGATGGGCCGCGGTGGCATCCCACAGCGTGTGATCGCAGGCCAGGCCGTGGCACAGCACGACCCACGGGCCTTCGGTGCCGTCGATGCGGGCGTGCAGCGTCACGTCGCCGGCGATCACGCGATGGGTTTCGGAGGCCGGCGGGTGGGCGGCGGAGCTGGAGCCCGCGCTTGATTCCCGGCTTGATCCCGGGCTTGATCCCGCAGCCGCGTCAGGCGTGGCGGTGGGCGGCAAGGTGTCGGTCATCGGTGTCCTCCTGTCGGGGTGGGTCGGCGGCGACGCATCGCGCGGGAGCGTCGCGGCAGGCACGCCGGTCGGCTCCGATCCTTCCAGACTAGGGCTCGGCGCCGCGCAGTACCAGATCGATCTGCGTGCCGTCGGGCTCCGTCTGCCGCAGTTTGACCGGCATCCAGCCGACCGATTCCGCCAGCCAGACCTCGACGCGGCGGCGGTCGTCCGCGCGCCGCGGCAGGCGGATGAAGTGCTTGGCGCGCACAAACCCCGCGCCGGTCTCGATGTCCTCCTCGCCGACATACTGGACCCGCATCGGCTCGACATCGCTGGTGTCGGCGACCTGGAACGTCTCGGTGACACGCGGCGCGGCATAGCGCTGCGGATTGCCGCGCACCAGGCCGACCAGCTGCAGGAACACGCTGAAGCGGTCCTGCGCGCCGTCGGGCAGCGGCGCCTGGCCGCCGCGCGACTCGAACACGATCGCGTTGGCGGCGCGGTCGAAGCGCGTCACCTGGCTGCGTTTGCGGCGCTCCTCGACGTAGCGCTCGGGCGCCAGCCCTTGCTCGCCCAGCGCGCCGGTGCTGTGGAAAGCGAAGCGGAACCACAGCATGCGGGTTTCGACCGACAGCTGGTAGCGCCCACCGCCGTGCTGCCAGCGGATGGTGCCGTCGGGGTTCTCGACGCCGTTGACGAAGCTGGCGTAGCGCAGCGTCGCCGACGGAGGCGCGGCGTAGCGCAGCGCATCGGCCGGGGCCGGCGCCGGGGCCGAACCCGGACCCGTACCCGTGCCGCCCGTCCCGCCCGCGCCGCCTCCGGCCGCGACGCTGCCCGCACCGCCCGGCGAGGTCGCCAGCGGCGGCGCTTCGGTCGGCGCCGGCGGACCAGGCGCCGGTTCGGCAGCGGGTTCAGGTTCCGGCGTGGCAGCCGGCGCGGGAGCGGGTTTGGGAGGGGGACGGCGGGGACGCGGCGGCGGGGTCGGTGCCACGGCAACGGGCTTGGGCGGCAGCAGGATCGCCTCGAGGGCCGGCGTGTCGACCGCGTCCAGCGGAATCAGCGGGCCGGGCATCCGCACCAGTCCGATCAGCACCACCGCATGGGCGATCAGCACGACGGCCAGCGCGACCGCCCAGCGCAGGCGGCGCGCGCGTTTTGCGTCAGGCGTGACCGGCGGTTCCGGTCGGCGGGGTCCCGCCAAGATATCCAAGCTCCGTCGAGATCCGGTGTGCGATCCCGCGCACCTGGCGGTCGATCGCTCCGCCCCATTCTGCATCGAATACCGTCTGCGCGCCCAACACGATCAGCGCCATCGAGACATGGCCGCTGGCATCGAATACCGGAAACGAGATCGCGTTGATGCCGGGCAGCACGCCGCCCAGCGTGCGCGCCGCGCCGTGCGCCCGCACGTCGGCGCACACCGCGTCGTAGTCCGCCAGCGAGCGCGGCAGGTCCGGCAGATTGTCGTCGCGGCGCTCGTTCAGCTCACGCTCGATCAGCGGCAGCGTCTGCTGGCGCGGCAGATAGGCGCCGAACAGCCGTCCGGTGGCCGAATTGAGCATCGGCATCACGTCGCCCAGGCGCAGGCTGACGGTGACCGGATGGCTCGACTCCTCCCAGTGCACCACGGTCGGGCCGTGGTTGCCCCAGACCGCGATGCCGACGGTCTGGTCGATGTCGTCGCGCAGCTGGGACAGGATCGGCCGCGCCTTCTTGACCGGATCGAGCCGGTTCAGACCGGCCAGCCCCAGCTGCAGCGCGAAGGGGCCAAGGTCGTAGCGGCCGCTGACCGGGTCCTGCGCGACCATGCCCAGACGCTGGAAGCTGACCAGATAGCGATGCGCCTTGGCCGGATTCATGTCGGCCGCGGCGGCCAGGTCGCGCAGCATCATCGCGCGCGGCGACGCGGCCAGCGCCTTGAGCAGCTGGAAGCCCACTTCGATGGACTGGATGCCGGTGCGCAGCTTGGCGTCGTCTTCTTCTAGGTCGGTCATGCGTCGAATCGGGACGGGCGGGATGGACGGGAATCAGGGCGCGTTTGCCGCGCCGGCATGCGGCGCCTTGCCAAACGAGCGGCAGGCAAGCGCGGCAATATAGTTCGATTCCGTCACGTCGCGCTACGCCTCGATCCGTAAATTTACTATAGCGAAATCGATTTACCAGTTTTTAATCCGTCGCTAGACTGCGCAAGGCGTGCCCGACCACGCCGAACCGGCACCACGCCCGTACAACAACATCCCGGAGACCCGCATGCCAGCCCCGCTCGCCGCTGCGCCCACCGCGCGCCTTTCCCTGCCGATCCTGCGTCGCCTGCTGAACGCCGCCGTGTTGAGCGCCGGCGCGCTGGCGGCCATCGCCGCCGCCCTGCCTCGCCCGGCCGCGGCGCAGCCTGCCTGGCCGAGCCAGCCGGTGCGCTGGGTCGTGCCCTATCCGGCCGGCGGCGGCACCGACGTGGTGGCGCGCACGCTGGCCCAGGCGGTCTCGCCCGCGCTGGGCAAGCAGGTGGTGATCGACAACCGGCCGGGCGCGGCCACGATCGTCGGCGCCGACACCGTCGCGCACAGCAAGCCGGACGGCTACACGATCCTGACCGCCGACACCGCGACGCTGGCCGCCAATCCGTCGCTGTACCGCAAGCTGCCGTACGACCCCGCCAGGGACTTCGTCCATGTCGGCATGATCGCCCGCTTCCCGCTGATCCTGGTCGCCAATCCGAACTTCCCGGCGCGCACGCTGAAGGAGGCGGTCGACTACGCGCGCAAGAACCCGGACAAGGTCAATTTCGCCTCGCCGGGCGCCGGCAGCCCGCACCACCTGGCGATGGAGCTGTTCATGGAGCAGACCGGCATCCGCATGACCCACGTGCCGTACAAGGGCGCGGCGCCCGCCGTGCAGGATCTGCTGGCCGGCCAGGTGGACCTGATGTTCCTCGATCTGGCGGCCGGCCAGCAGAATGTGCTCGGCGGCAAGCTGCGCGCGCTCGGCAGCGCGACGCCGAAGCGCCTGGCCGCGCTGCCGCAGGTGCCGACGGTGGCCGAGGGCGGTGTCGCCGGCTTCGAGGCCTATGCCTGGCAGGGCGTGGTCGCGCCGGCCGGCACGCCGCAGCCGGTGGTCAGCCGGCTGAACGCCGAGCTGGTCAAGGCGCTGAAGCAGCCCGAGGTCCAGAAGCGCTTCGAGGGCATCGGCGTCGAGCCGGTCTCCAGCACGCCCGACGAGTTCGCGCAGTATGCGCGCGGCGAGGCAGAGCGCTGGGGCAAATTGATCAAGGCCAAGGGCATCACGGTAGACTGACGGCCTCGCGGCGGCCGGCACAGCCGGCGCCATCCCCCATCCGGACGCCGGCGCCATGCCGGCGTCGTTCTTGATGCAGGAATCCCGATGAAACTGGCCACCCTGAAGGACGGCTCGCGCGACGGACAGCTCGTGGTCGTGTCGCGCGACCTGAAGACCGCGCACTATGCCACCGACATCGCCGGCAAGCTGCAGACCGCACTGGACGACTGGCACTTCCTCGCGCCTCAGCTGCAGGATCTGTACGACGCGCTGAACGCCGGCCGCGCCCGGCATCCGTTCGCATTCGATCCGCGCCAATGCATGGCACCGCTGCCGCGCGCCTACCAGTGGGCCGACGGCTCCGCCTACGTCAATCACGTCGAGCTGGTGCGCCGCGCGCGCGGCGCCGAGATGCCGCCGGAGTTCTGGACCGACCCCCTGATGTACCAGGGCGGCGCCGACGATCTGCTCGGCCCCTGCGACGACATCGTCTGCGCCAGCGAGGCCTGGGGCATCGACTTCGAGGCCGAGGTCGCGGTGATCACCGGCGACGTACGCATGGGCGCCACGCCCGAGCAGGCGGCCGAGGGCATCCGGCTGCTGGTGCTGGCCAACGACGTGTCGCTGCGCAACCTGATCCCGGCCGAACTGGCCAAGGGCTTCGGCTTCTTCCAGAGCAAGCCGGCCACCGCGTTCTCGCCGGTCGCGGTGACGCCCGACGAGTTGGGCGACGCCTGGCGCGAACGCAAGGTCCATCTGCCGCTGACGGTCTGGTGGAACAGCAGGAAGGTCGGCTGGCCCGACTGCGGCACCGACATGGTGTTCGATTTCGGCCAGCTGATCGCCCACATCTGCAAGACGCGCAATGTGCGGGCCGGCAGTATCGTCGGCTCGGGCACGATCTCCAACGTCGACCGCAGCAAGGGCTACTGCTGCATCGCCGAGAAGCGCACGCTGGAAACGATCGAGAGCGGCGCGCCGGTGACGCCCTTCATGCAGTACGGCGACGCGGTCAAGATCGAGATGTTCGACGCCCAGGGCCGCTCGATCTTTGGCGCGATCGACCAGGTGGTGGCGGCGCCGGCCTGAGCGCGGGCTCGGCAGCTGGCGCCAGTTGACGGCAGCTGGCGGCCGATCGCCGCGGCGATCAGCCTATAATTCCCCGACCGCCCGGTTGGGGAATTCGCGCAGGCCTTCAGCGGGCGGCGATTTTCCCCCTGCCGGGTGCGCGCGGCGGCTTGCCGCGCCTTCCTCCACCCGCCAGGAGCCCACCCGCGATGTCCACCACCCCAGCCGCCACCCCAGCCGCCGATCCAGCCACTGATCCCGCCACTACCGGCACCGCCCCTTCCTCGCGCTACGACCGCTATCAGGCGCTGACGCTGCGCCAGCACGGCCCCATTCTCGAAATCGTGATGGGCGCGCAGCAATCGGCCAATCGCAAGCTGGCCACCGCCGACGCCAACATGCACCGCGAGCTGGCCGAGATCTGGCGCGATGTGTCGGCCGATCCCGAGATCCGGGTCGCGCTGATCCGCGGCGAGGGCAAGGGCTTCTCGGCCGGCGGCGACCTGGCGCTGGTCGAGGACATGGCCAACGATTTCGAGACCCGCTCGCGCGTCTGGCACGAGGCGCGCGACCTCGTCTACAACGTGATCAATTGCGACAAGCCGGTGGTCTCGGCGATGCACGGTCCCGCGGTCGGCGCGGGTTTGGTCGCCGGCCTGCTGGCCGATATCTCGATCGCGGCGCGCACCGCGCGCATCGTCGACGGCCATACGCGGCTGGGCGTTGCCGCGGGCGACCACGCCGCGATCGTCTGGCCGTTGCTGTGCGGCATGGCGAAGGCCAAGTACTATCTGATGCTGTGCGAGTCGGTCAGCGGCGAGGAAGCCGAGCGCATCGGCCTGGTCTCGCTGGCGGTCGACGAGAGCGAGCTGGTGGCCAAGGCCTTCGAGATCGCCAACCGGCTCGCCGAAGGATCGCAGAGCGCGATCCGCTGGACCAAGTACGCGCTGAACAACTGGCTGCGCATGGCCGGGCCCGCCTTCGATACCTCGCTGGCGCTCGAGTTCATGGGCTTCGCCGGACCCGATGTCCGCGAAGGCGTGGCCAGCCTGCGCGAGAAACGGCCGCCGCGCTTCGGCGGGTAAGCCGGAGCGTGCAGCCGGACAGGCAGCGCGCCCCCAATGACGATGGCCCCACCGCGGAGCACAGACCATGTTTGGACAGATACCCGATTTCAACGACGGCTTCGAATTTCTGCGCAAGATGTGGGGCAACGCGGCGGGCATGCCGACCGGGCTGATGCCGGGCCTGCAGGCGATGACGCCGCCGATGGATCTGGACGAGGTCGACAAGCGCATCCATGACCTGAAGGCGGTCGAAAGCTGGCTGCAGCTGAACGCGAACCTGCTGCGGACCACGATCCAGGGGCTCGAGGTCCAGCGCGCGACGCTGGTCGCGCTGAAGACGGTCGGCGAGGCGCTGTCGCCCGAGGCGCTGCAAAGCGCGATGGAAAACGTCGCCCGCGCGGCCAACGCCCCGAGCGCGGCGCCGCCGCGGCGTCCGGCTTCAGCGCCCCCCGCCCAGCCGGCGGCGGGCGCGGAGGGCATCGATCCGAGCGATCTGGCGGACATGGCGGAGATGGAAGCGACGCCGGATCAGGACGAGGATGGCGACCAGGCTGCGCCGGACCACGAAGCGCCGCCTGAACCCGGCGCGCAACGAGCCAGCGCATCGCAGTCCGCCAATGCCTCGCCCCCGCCGCAGGCCAATCTGTGGTGGGACATGCTGCAGCAGCAGTTCAACCAGATCGCCAGCAGCGCCGCCGCCGCGAGCCTCGCGTCGCTGAACAATCTGGGCGCCTTCGGCGCCGGCCAGGCGGGCACCGGCGCGGCGGCCCAGGGCAGCGGCCAGGCGGGTACCGCGGGCGCGAGCGAACCGGAACAGCCGGCGCAGTCCGGCAAGGGCTCCGCGAAGCCAACGGCCAAGGGCCGCACCAGGACGGCGGCGAAGGCCGCGGGCAGCAGGGCGGCACGCGCGGCAAACGACGGCACCACGGGCGGGACAGGCCGCGGTGCGAAGGCCGGCGCGAATGCCGGCACGAATGGCGCCACCAATGCCGCCACCAATGCCGCCACCAACGGCGCCACCAATGGCCCCTCGAATGGCCCCTCGAATGGCGCGGCGCCGGCCGGCAAGAGCGCGAAGCCCGCGCGCCGTGGCAAGGCCAACAACGGACACTGACACCCGGAGGCGCCTTGGCAGCGAGCAAGACCACCGCGGTGATCCTGATGGGCGGCGGCGCGCGCGCCGCCTACCAGGCCGGCGTGCTGCGCGGCATCGCGCGCATCGCCGCCCGCCATGGCGTGGGGACGCGCAATCCCTTCGACGTGGTCTGCGGCACCTCGGCCGGCGCGATCAACGGCGCTGGCCTGGCGATCGATGCCGGCGACTTCGATCGCGCCACCGAAACGCTGGCCGCGCTGTGGTCCAGCATCCATGCCGAGGACGTCTACCGCACCGACGTGCTGCGCGTCGGCATCTCGGGCGCACGCTGGCTGTCGGCGCTGGCGGTCGGCTGGGCGCTGCAGCACGCGCCGCGCGCGCTGTTCGACAACAAGCCGCTGGACAGCCTGCTCAGCGAACTGTTCGATCCCGAGCGCGTGCAGGCCAGCCTCGACGCCGGACACCTGCAGGCACTGGCGATCACCGCGCTGTCGTATTCGACCGGCCGGCACGTGACCTTCTACCAGTCGCACCGCCGCATCCAGCCCTGGCGCCGCAGCCAGCGACTGGCGGTGGAGGCGCGCATCGGCGTCGACCATCTGCTGGCCTCGTCGTCGATCCCCTTCCTGTTTCCCGCCACGCCGCTGGAGCTGGACGGCCATCATGAGTGGTTCGGCGATGGCACCATGCGGCAGATGTCGCCGCTGTCCCCGGCGATCCACCTCGGCGCCTCGCGCATCCTGGCCATCGGCGCGGCCTCGGCGCCGCGCGCCGGCTGGTACGACACCGTGCCGGCGGGCGGCTATCCGTCGCTGGCGCAGGTCGGCGGCCAGGCGCTGGCCAGCATCTTCCTGGACGGCCTGTCGACCGACCTCGAGCGGCTGCAGCACATCAACACGCTGCTCTCGCGCATGCCCGAGATCGCCAACGATCGCGAAGGGTGGCGGCCGGTGCAGGTGATGACGATCGCGCCGAGCGAGCCGATCGAGGCGCTGGCGATCGAACACGTCAAGCGGCTGCCCCGCACCGTGCGCGCGCTGCTGGCCCCGCTGGGCGGCACCGAGGCGAAAGGCGCGGCATTTGCTAGCTACCTGCTGTTCGAGCCCGAGTTCACGCAGGCGCTGATCGCACTCGGCGAGCGCGATGCGCAGGCGCAGGGCGACGAACTGGCCGCTTTCCTCTATGGCGTGATCCCCGGCACGCCGGCCGCGAGCAGCGCGCCGGCGATCAGCGAGGCAGGCTCCCCGCCCGCCTCGGCGCTGGCCTGACGCCGTTTTCGCGGTTTTCACAGTGGCGACAGCTGACTGTGGCAGGCTGCTGCCCGGTCCGCCATTGGGAGGCGGCATCGAACCGGTCGCACGGCAACTTGCGAACGGCCAGCAAAAGGTCTATAGGAATGATTCGCATCTGGTAGAATCTGCCCGTAATTTCAAAGGCTTACCATGCTCTACCCCGAACTGTTCAAATCGCTGGAAGCGGTCCGATGGCATATGGACAAGGACATCCCCTGGGATTCCTTCGATGCCAGCCTGCTGACGGACGATCAGGCGAAAACCATCCGCATGAATGCGATCACCGAGTGGTCCGCCCTGCCGGCCACCGAAATGTTCCTGCGCGACAACCGCCACGACTCCGACTTTTCGGCGTTCATGAGCGTGTGGTTCTTTGAGGAGCAGAAGCATTCGCTGGTGCTGATGGAGTACCTGCGCCGCTTCCGCCCGGATCTGGTTCCGACCGAGGAAGAACTGCACGCCGTGCGCTTCGAATTCGATCCGGCGCCGCCGCTCGAAACGCTGATGCTGCATTTCTGCGGCGAAATCCGCCTGAACCACTGGTATCGCCGTGCCGCCGAATGGCACACCGAGCCGGTGATCAAGCATATCTACCGCACGCTGTCGCAGGACGAGGCGCGCCATGGCGGCGCCTACCTGCGCTACATGAAGAAGTACCTGAACCAGTTCGGCGACAACGCGCGCTCGGCCTTCGCCAAGATCGGCGTGCTGATGGCGTCGGCGCGCCGCACCGAGAAGCCGCTGCACCCGACCAACCTGCACGTCAACAAGGCGCTGTTCCCGAACGACACCGTGCAGTCGCGCCTGCCCGACCCGGACTGGCTCGAGCACTGGCTGGACAAGCAGATCCGCTTCGACGAAGGCTGGGAGAAGAAGGTCATCGAACGCATCCTGCACAACATGTCGCTGCTGTTCGAGCGCACCTTCGAGACCGTGCAGGACCTGAACCGCTATCGCAAGGAACTGAACGCGCGGCTGCAGGCCAATGGCGGCACCACCGCCGCCGAAGCCTGACGCCGGCGCCGTCCTTGCGATGACGCTGTCCCCTCCGGCCTTCGAGGCCAAGCTCGCCTCGACCGACGATCCCCAGGCGCTGCAACGGCGCCTGGCGGCCTTGCCGCGCCCGATGGTGTTTACCAACGGCGTGTTCGACATCCTGCATCGCGGCCATGCCACCTATCTGGCCCAGGCGCGCCAGCTTGGCGCCTGCCTGGTGGTCGGCGTCAACAGCGATGCCTCGGTGCGGATGCTGGGCAAGGGCGACGACCGCCCGCTCAATGGCGAGGCCGACCGCATGGCGCTGCTGGCCGCGCTCGAATCGGTCGACCTGGTGCTGATGTTCGGCGAGAAGACGCCGGTCGAGCTGATCCGGCTGGTACGCCCCGACATCTACGTCAAGGGCGGCGACTACGACATCGATACGCTCGAAGAGACCCGGCTGGTGCGCGGCTGGGGCGGCCAGGCCCACGCGATCCCCTTCCTGCACGACCGCTCGACCACCAAGCTGCTGCACAAGGTCCGGCAAGGCGGCTGAGGCCGCCCGCTGCCGGTCTCACGCCCATCGAGCGGCGTGGGCCTTCAAATCGCGCGCTGCTGCGCGGCCATCACCGACAAACCCAGCAACACCAGGTTCTCGTGCCGCTCGAACGGCAGCGTCAGCGCGCCCGCCAGCGCCTCGCGCGCGCCGCCCGACAGCAGGCAGCGGGCCGGACCGCGCCGCGTCAGCGCGCTCCAGGCCCGTTCGATCGCGCCAGCCTGCGCCGCCAGGCAGCCCGCGGCGATCGCGTCGCGGGTGTTGTCCGCCCACGCCGCGGCGGCTTGGGCCTCGGAAATCTCGACCGCGGGCAGCTGCGCGGTATTGCGCGCCAGCGATCCCATCATCAGCGCCAGGCCCGGCAGGATCATGCCGCCGGCGAAGCGCGAGCGCGCTGGCGTGCCTTCGCCGCTGCCACTGCCATCCGGAGCCAGCACCACGTCGATCGTCGTCGCGGTGCCGGCCGTGACGATCAGCAGATGGCCGTCGGGCAGATGGTGGCGCGCGCCGATGGCGCCGATCCAGCGGTCGACGCCCAGCTGGCTCGGTTCGCGATAGCCGTTGTCCAGCGTGCCGTGCGACGCGGTGGCGCGGGCCCAGTGCACCGCCGGCGGAGTGCCGAAGGCATCGGCCAGCAAGGCGTCGACCTCGGCCGCAATGACCGGGCCGGCCACGTTGCTGATCCAGACACCGCGCGGTGCGCCTTCGGCATCGGCCAGCTGGCGCCAGTCCGCCGCCAGCGTGGGCAGCGCTTCATGGACGCCGGCGCCGCCCGCGCGCCACGGCACCGGCAGCGCGCCGGTGGGCGCGGCACCGAGCGGGGCCGCCCTGCACCAGGCCCACTTCAGGCGCGTATTGCCGATATCGATCAGCAGCACGGTGCCGCTCGCCTTGGCTTGCGCATCGTGGTTCGCGCTCATCGCGTCCCCTCGCCGGCAGGCCGCAATGACAGTTCGCCAGAGGCGATCCGCTGCAACCCGCTTGCCGTCTCCAGCAGCAGATGACCTTCGCCATCGACGCCGCGCGCCATGCCCTCGGCCTGCACCGCGCCGTCGTGCAGCAGCCGCACCGGCTGGTCGCGATAGGCGTCGCGCGCCGACCAGCGCCGCGCCATCGGCGCGAAGCCGTCGGCAAGGAACGCGATCCGCATCGCGGCCAGCCGGTTCAGCACCGCGGCCAGCAGATCGGTCGGCCCATGCTTCGGATCGAATCGGTCCATGCATTCGGTGACGCCTGCCAGAGACCGTCCGAGCGCGGCCTCCATCGCGGCATCGCGCACCAGGTTCAGGCCGATGCCGACCACGGCCCATACCCGCTGCGGACCCGCGGGCACCGACTCGATCAGGATGCCCGACAGCTTGCGGCCGTCGATCTGCAGATCGTTCGGCCATTTGAGGCCGACCGCCTTGCCCAGCCGCGCGTCGACGTCGTTCAGCGCCTCGGCCAGCGCCAGCCCGACCGCGAGGCTCAGCCCGGCCAGCCGCGCCGGCGGCAGCGCCAGCGGCAGCGCGACGGAGAACGTCATGCCCGCCTGGCCCTGCCAGGGCCGTCCCTGGCGCCCGCGTCCGGCGGTCTGCCGGTAGGCGAGCCGGAGCATGCCGGCCGGCAGCATGTCTGCCTCGGCCCACGGCGTGCGCCGGCAGGCCTGAACCAGGTCGGCGTTGGTCGAGCCGGTCTCGTCCACGATCTCGAGTTGCCACTGCGCCGCGTCCTCGACCAGTGCGGCCCGCAGGCGTACCGGATCGATGCGCCAGGCAGGCGGCAACGAGAGGGAAGGCGTGGGGAGATCGGCGGAGGAATCGGCCGAAAAATCGGTGGGGGCGGCGGTCATGCGGGCGGAGGAGGCAGCAAATCGGCGGCGGCCGACGATATCGGGCCATGCGCATTGTAGCCGCGTCCACTTTGGCGCCCGCCGGCGCGTGGCTTAAAATCGGCTTTCGCACCTTACATCGGTCAGCCATTGGAACGCTATACGAAGCCGGACATCGCTGTCACGCAACAGGACGGCACCGCCGCCGTGCAGTTGCAGGGAGACTGGACCGCGCTGTCGCTGGCGCAGGAGCGCTGCGCCCATGACCTGCGCCGGCAGCTGCAGGCCCTCGTTCCCGGCACGGCGCGCTGGCAGCTGGGCGGCATCGGCCGGCTCGACCATATCGGCGCGCAGTTGTTGTGGCAGGCCTGGGGCGAGCGCTTTCCGGCCCATCTCGAGGCCACCGACGGCCAGCGCCGCGCGTTCGAGCGGATCGCCGCGGTGCGGCGGCACGGCTGGAAAAAACGGATGGTCGACCGCTTCAACCCGGTCACGCTGCTCGGCGCGTCGATGCTGTCGCTGTTCTCGCAGCTCGGCAACGGCGTCGCGATGCTGGGCCAGCTGTCGCTGGACCTGCTGCGCTTCGCCGCCGCGCCGCGGCGCGGCCCGTGGCGCGAGATCTCGGCCAACGTCTACAGCATCGGCTACAAGGCGCTGGGCATCACCGCGCTGGTGGGCTTCCTGATCGGCGTGGTGCTGGCCTATCTGCTGGCGAACCAGCTGCGCACCTACGGCGCCAGTGTCTTCATCGTCAATATCCTCGGCCTGTCGGTGATCCGCGAGCTCGGGCCCGTGCTGGCCGCGATCCTGGTGGCCGGCCGTTCGGGCTCCGCAATCACCGCGCAGATCGGCGTGATGCGCGTGACCGAGGAACTCGACGCGATGCGGGTGATGGGGATCTCGCACAGCTTCCGGCTGATCATGCCGCGCGCGATCGCACTGGCGGTGGCGATGCCGCTGCTGGTCGCCTGGACCGCGCTGCTGGCGCTGATCGGCGGCATGGTGGCCTCGAACATGCAGCTGGGCCTGAGCCCGGTGTTCTTCCTGCGCGAGCTGCCCAACGCGGTGCCGGTCGCCAACCTGTGGCTTGGCCTGGGCAAGGGCGTGGCCTTCGGCATGCTGATCGCGCTGACCGCGTGCCACTTCGGCCTGCGCATCAAGCCCAATACGCAGAGCCTGGGCGAAGGCACGACCGCGTCGGTGGTCACCGCCATCACCGTGGTGATCGTGGCCGATGCGATCTTCGCGATCCTGTTCAAGGATGTCGGCATATGACGGCGATCGTCGATACCGGCCGCGACACGGTGCAACGGGGTCGCACGCCGATCATCGAGGTACGGGGCCTGGTCAAGCGCTTCGGCGATACCGTCGTGCACGACGGCCTGGATCTGGAGGTCTATCGCGACGAGGTGCTGTCGATCGTCGGCGGCTCGGGCACCGGCAAGACCGTGCTGCTGCGCCAGATCGTCGGCCTGGAGCGCCCCACCGCCGGCACCATCCGGCTGTTCGGCGAAGACCTCGCCGGCCTCGACCCCGCGCGGCTGCAATGGATGCGCAACCGCTGGGGCATGCAGTTCCAGCGCGGCGCGCTGTTCTCGTCGCTGTCGGTGATCGACAATATCGCGCTGCCGCTGCGTGAACTTCGCTGCCTTCCCGACAATCTGATCTGCGAGGCGTCGCTGCTCAAGCTCGAACTGGTCGGCCTGTCGGCGCGCGACGCCGACAAGATGCCGGCCGATCTGTCCGGCGGCATGATCAAGCGCGTGGCGCTGGCGCGCGCGCTGTCCCTCGAGCCGGAACTGGTGTTCCTGGACGAGCCCACCGCGGGCCTGGACCCGATGGCATCGGACGACTATGTCGCGCTGATCCGCGAACTGCGGCGCGAGCTGAAGCTGACGGTGGTGATGGTCACGCACGATCTGGACACGCTGGTCGCGCTGTCCGACCGCGTCGCGGTGCTGGCGGACCGCAAGGTGCTGGCGGCGCTGCCGATCCCGCAGCTGGTGAAGATCGACCATCCCTTCATCCGCGAATATTTTCTCGGCGAACGCGGCCAGCGTGCGCTCAGCGCGCTGCCCGGCGGCGCCCACCCTGCATCGGACGTGGCGGCCGTGTCCGGCCACGCTGGAGAGTCGTGATGGAAAACAAGTCGAACGCCTTTCTCGCCGGCGTGTTCACCATCGGCCTGGCCGTGCTGGTGCTGTTCGCGCTGTTCTGGTTCGGCACCGACCACACCGAACGCGTGCCCTACGACCTGGTCACGCGCTCGACCGTGACGGGGCTCGGGCCACAGGCGGACGTCAAGTACCGCGGCCTGACGGTGGGCCGGGTCGAGTCGATCCGCTTCGATGCGTCGGTGCCGGGGCAGATCATCGTGCGCATCAGCGTCGACAAGGAGGCGCCGATCACGCGCACCACCTATGCCACGCTGGGCCTGCAGGGCGTGACCGGCATCGCCTACGTGCAGCTGGACGATACCGCCGCGCAGGAAGGCAGCACCGCGCCGTCGCCGCCGCTGGAGACCTCGCCGCGCGCGGTCGCCCGCATCCAGATGCGGCCGGGCTTCTTCGAGGAACTGGAGCGGCGCGGCGACTCGCTGTTGACGCAGGTCGAATCGCTGATGGCCTCGCTCAACGACATGTTCCAGGGCGAGAACCGGCGCGAGCTGATGACGACGATCCGCTCGATCAAGGAGGGCGTTGACGACTATGCGCGCGTGGCCCGTGCGATCGAACCGGCCGCGCGGCAGTTGCCGCAGGTAACCGCGAACCTGAATGCGACGCTGAAGTCGACCCAACAGCTGACCCGCGAGCTCGGCAGCCCCGACGGCACGCTGATGCGCACGGTCGACGGCGTCGGCCAGCAGTTGCGCGCCGCGGCCGGCTCGGTCGAGCACGCGGCCAACAATCTGAACGACCAGACCTTGCCGCAGCTCAACGGCCTCGCGCGCGACGCGCGGCAGACGGTGCGCAGCCTGGACCGCGCCGCCGGCCAGTTCAACGAGCGGCCGCAGAGCGTGCTGTTCGGCGGCTCGGCGACCCCGCCGGGTCCCGGCGAGGACGGCTTCAGCGCGCCCTCGGCGGGGACCGCACCGTGAATCCAATCCTGCACCGGGAACCGATGCCCATGACCGACGCCGTCCTGTCCCGCCTCGCCAACCTTTCCGCGCTGCTGCGTCCGGGCGCCGGCGCGATGCTGGCCGCCTCGCTGCTGGCCGGCTGCTCTCTGCTGCCGGCCACGCCGCACAGCACGACCTACGATCTCGGCCCGCCGGCCGCCTCGCCGGCACAGGGCAAGACGCTGCCGCGGCTGCGCGTGCTGTCCACCGATGGCCCGTCCTGGCTGGACGGCAACGCGATCCACTACCGGCTGCGCTATGCGCAGGCCGAGCGCCTGCAGCCCTATGCGACGCAGCGCTGGATCATGTCGCCGGTGCGGCTGTTCGACGAACGGCTGCGCGAAGCGGTGTCGGCACGCGGCGAACTGACCTGGGCCGGGGATACGCAGGCGCCCGCGCTGAAGGTCGATATCGTCGACTTCGAGCAGGTCTTCGACAGCGCCGACAGCAGCCGGGGCGTGGTGCAGGTGCGCGCCACCGTGATGCGCAACGGCATGGTCGGCCAGAAGACCTTCACCGCCGAGCAGCCCGCCCCTAGCGCCGACGGCGCCGGCGGCGTGCGCGCGCTGGCCGGCAGCACCGATGCCGTGATCGCGGCGATCATCGACTGGGTGGCGACGCTGCCGGTACGATGAGCCGATACATCAGCGGGTACGCCAGCCGGTACGCCGGGCCGGTACGCCCGCAAGCAGCATCATGAAACAGCACGACCTGCCACCGTCTCCCGTTCCTCCGGACCCGCGCCTCGGCGCGGTGCCGCCGGAGAACGCGGCCATGCTGCGCCATTCGCCGCTGGCGCGCTTCGGCCTGCTGTGCCTGACGCTGCTGATGATCTACGCCAGCCTGTATCCGTTCACCGGCTGGACCGACAACGGCATCTCGCCGTGGGCCTTCCTCAACGCGCCCAAGCCGCGCTACATCACCGACTTCGATCTGCTGACCAATGTGCTGGGCTATTGCCCGTTCGGCGCGCTGGTGGTGCTGTCGCTGCATCCGCGCGTGACGGGCGCGCGCGCCGCGCTGCTGGCGTTCGCTGCCGGCATCGTGCTGTCCGGCGCGATGGAGGCGCTGCAGACCTGGCTGCCGAACCGCATTCCATCGAATATCGATCTGATGACCAATGCGCTGGGCGCGCTGCTCGGTGGCACGATGATGGCGCCGTTCGCCAGCGCGATGATCGATCGCGGCACGCTGCGGCGCCTGCGCATCGCCTGGTTCGAGTCGCACGCCAGCTTCGCGATCATCCTGATCCTGCTGTGGCCGTTCGCGCAGATCTTTCCGCAGGAGCATCTGTTCGGCATGGGCGGGCTGGTGCGGCAATGGCTGACCAATCCCGAGTCGTGGCCGATGCAGCTGGTGCAGTGGGTGTTTCCGGGCTTCCTGCGGCTGCAGGAGGACATCGGCCTGCGCCCCGACGACATGCAGCAGCACCAGCTGCTCGAATCGCTGGTAACCGGCTGCGCGTGGGTCGGCACCGGCCTGTTCGCCTCGGTGGCAATGCGCCGGCAGGCCCCGACGCTGCGCATCCTCGCCGGCCTGCTGGCCGCCACGCTGCTGCTCAAGGGGCTCGCCGCCGAACTGCAGTTTCCCGCCGACAACGCCTTCAACTGGCTGTCCGAAGGCGGCCGCTACGCACTGGTGACCGGCACGCTGGCGCTGGTGCTGCTGGTGCGCCTGCCGCGTCCGCTGCGCGGCATCCTGGCGATGAGCGCGCTGCTGACGCTGGTGATCCTGACCAACGTGCTGCCGCCCAATCCCTATGCCTGGGTCTCCGAACAGGGCTGGCGGCTCGGCCGCTTCGTCCATTTCAACGGCCTGGCCCAATGGCTCGGATGGCTGTGGCCGTTTCTGGCCTTCTGCTATCTGGCCTGGCGCGTCGAGCAGTTCGGGCTCACGCGGCGAAGGGAGCGGCGGAGGCAGCGCGGGGCGCCGCGGGCAGACGGCTAGACGACGTCGCGCTGTCCCCCATTGCCCTTCCTGCGACGTCACCGTTTTCACATATTCCAGAACCGGAAGACGGCAGCAGCCTGCGACTGTTTCGGCAGCCAACGCGAATGTCGGCGCGTCATCGCAGCACTGAGCAGAGATCGCCCTTCAAATCGTGCTTGTATCGGGGGCGTTGGAGGAAGTGTTGCAGACCCCGGACTCGAGGAGCCCACCTGTCGAGGCTGCCGTCATACTGACGACCTCTACAATCGTCCGCGCTTGTCTGCAACGTACGAAGTTTAAGTGGCAAATCGGCACAGGCAACAGCCGTTCGACCCGCCGCGCAAGTCCAGGGCAATTCGAGCAAGAATATCGCCTGCCTAAGCCCGCACCGCAATCCCCTCTTCCCGCAGACGATCGCGGATCCGTTGGGCGAAGGCCAGTGCATGCGGCCCGTCGCCGTGCAGGCAGACGGTATCGGCCTGGATCGGGATCCATTGGCCGTCGATCGCGCGGACCTTGCGCTCGCGGACCATCGACAGCGTTTGCGCCAGCACGGCCTCGTCGTCGTCGAGCAGCGCACCGGGCGTGCCGCGGCGGACCAGCGAGCCGTCGGGGTTGTAGCCGCGATCGGCGAAGACCTCTTCCTTGACCGTCAGCCCGGCCTCGCGCGCGACCTCGATCATCACACTGCCGGCCAGGCCGAAGAAGACCAGTTGCGGGTCGAAGTCGCGTACCGCGTCGACGATTGCCTGCGCCTGCGCGCGGTTGCGCGCGGCCTGGTTGTAGAGCGCGCCATGCGCCTTGACGTGGGCAAGGCGGCCGCCCTGGGCCTTGACGATCGCCGCGAGCGCGCCGATCTGGTACAGCACGTCGGCATAGATGTCGCGCGGGTCGCGCCGCATCTCGGTGCGGCCGAAATTCTCGCGGTCGGGATAGCTGGGGTGCGCGCCAATGGCGACGCCCTTGGCCAGTGCCCACTGCACGGTCTGCAGCATGGTGGCCGCGTCGCCTGCATGCCAGCCGCAGGCGATATTGGCCGAACTGATCAATGCCAGCAGCGCTTCGTCGCTGCCGCAGCCTTCGCCGAGGTCGGCGTTCAGATCGATCTGCATGGCGGATCTCCCGGAAGGGTTCGTTGAGCTGGTTTGCATCACGGCAGCGTGGCGTCGGCCGACGGCAGCTGGCGCGTCATCGCCCGCCGCCGCGCGGCCAGCGCCTGTCCCCCGGCCCGCGCCTCGCCTTGCCATGCCACCGCCTGCGCGACCTGGCGCAGATAGGTCTGCACCTGCATGCGCGCGGCCTCTGCCTCCTCGAGGCCGACGCGGTGAAAGCGCACCGCCGCGCCGAGCGGCGCCTGCGCCAGGCGCCACAGATCGGCCTCGATGACGACGCCGATCTTCGGATAGCCGCCGGTGGTCTGGGCATCGGCCATCAACACGATCGGCTGGCCGCCCGGCGGCACCTGCATGACGCCCGGCACCACGCCATGGGACAGCAGTTCCGGTGCGCCGCGCCGCCGGGCCAGCGCCGGCCCTTCGAGCCGGAACCCCATGCGGTTGCTGTTCGGCGTGACGGTCCAGTCGGCCTGCCACAGCGCGTGCTGGGCCTCGGTCTCGAACTGATCGTACTCCAGCCCGGGCAGCATGCGGATCGGCAGCGCGCGGCCGTCAGCGACCGATGGCAACGGCAACGCCCACGCGGGCGACAGCACGCCGATCCGGGGCGATGGCGCCGTGACCGAGTCGCGCCGCGTCGCGTCCAACCGGTCGCCCCGCCGCAGCGCGCGGCCCTGGTATCCGCCGAAGCCAGCCTTCAGATCGGTGCTGCGCGAGCCCATCGCCAGTGGCACGTCGATGCCGCCGGCCACGCACAGAAAGGTACGGGTGCCCCCGCGAGGCGCCGGCAGCGTCAGCGTGCTGCCAGCGCGCACGTCGAACGCATGCCAGCACCAGACCGGCTCGCCGTCGAGGTCGGCACGGCATTCGGCGCCGCTCAGCGCGATCCGCAGGTCAGCGTGGAAGCGGACCGTGGCGCGGCCCAGCGTCAATTCGATGGCCGCCGCGCCGGCGTCATTGCCCAGCAGCAGATTGCCGACCCGCAGCGCGACGGTGTCGAGCGCGCCGGCCCCGCCGACGCCGAACCGCCGCATGCCGTTGCGGCCCAGGTCCTGGATCGACGCCAGCGCGCCGGGGCGAAGGATCTCGATCATGGGCGCACCGATTTGGCGAGTGGCTCGGCAACCGATGCGACAACGAAGCGCACGGTATCGCCCGGCGCCAGCAGCGAGGGCGGATCGCGCTCGGGCAGGAACAGCGGCAACTCGGTACGTCCGATCAATTGCCAGCCGCCGGGCGCGGCTGCGGGATAGACGCCGGTCTGCTCGCCGCCGATGCCGACCGCACCGGCCGGCACCACCAGCCGCGGCTCGGTGCGCCGCGGCGTGGCCAGCGCCGGGTCGAGCCCGCCCAGATAGGCGAAGCCGGGCTGAAAGCCGAGGAAGTAGACGGTATAGCTGCCCGCGCTGTGCCGCCGCACCACCTCCTCGGGCGTCAGGCCGGTATGCGCGGCCACGTCGGCCAGGTCGGGGCCATCGTCGCCGCCGTAGCGGACCGGGATCTCGACGACGCGGCCGCCGACATGGCTGCTGGCGTTGCTGCCGTCGCCTTCCCTGTCGGCGCGCTCCCACGCCTGCGCCAGCCGCGCTTCGAGCGCGAGCGGGTCGGCGCCCTCATCGAACAGCACCGTCAGGCTGTTCATGCCGGGATAGGCATCGACGACGCCGGGCCAGGCGCCGGCGGCATCGGCCATCGCCCAGAAACGGCGCTGCACGTCGAGCGACGCGGGTGGCGGCACGCTGCACAGCAGCGCGCGCTCGGCAAGGCGGTGGATCGTGCAACTAGCCATGATGGTGGTCGGTCCGGAATTCAGGAGGCGCGCGGGGTCCGGGAATGTCGTTGGAATTCAACTCCGGAATGCAGCTCCGGAATGCACCTCCAATATGCGCGGCGGAGCGCCCGATGCGTCTTATCGGCAATTTATCGAGAAAGTGAGTTTTGCGAAACCTGTGCCGCCATGCCGACGCCTAGGGTTTTCCATAGCGGCACGCGACGATAGTTGATTAGATCAATCGTCGATGTCCCGCTTAAATTTGCCCGCATCCTCGCAGAAAGGACCCTCACGGAGACGCCATGACATTCGCAACCTTGGCCCGCAAGGCCCGCCGCGCGGCGCTGGCCGTCGCGCTGCTGAGCGCGGCCGCGCCCGCCGCGCTGGCACAGAAAATCGACAAGATCGACGGGCCGCTGCGCTTTGTCGTCGGGTATGCGCCGGGCGGCGCCTCGGACCGCGCCGCGCGCATCGTCGGCCAGGCGCTGCAGGCGAAGTACGGCGTCACCGTGGTGGTCGAGAACAAGGCCGGCGCCGGCGGCCGGCTCGCCGCGCAGCAGCTCAAGCACGCCGCTCCCGCCGACAACGTGCTGATGCTTGGCAATCCCGCGGTGATGACGGTCGCCCCGCTGGTGTTCAAGGACACCAGCTACGATCCCGACGCGGATTTCGTGCCGGTGTCGCAGGTCTCGACCTACGACTTCGCCGTGATCACCGGCCCGCAGGTGCCGGTGCGCGAGATGTCGCACCTGGTGGCGTGGCTCAAGGCCAATCCCGGCAAGGCGTTCTTCGGCGTGCCGGCCACCGGCAGCCTGCCCCACTTCTTCGCGCTGATGCTGGCCGAGCGCGCCGGCGTCAAGGGCGACGTGGTCGGCTACAAGGGCTCGGCGCCGCTGGCCACCGACATGCTGGGCGGCCAGGTGCCGGTCGGCGTCGACACGCTCGACGCCGTGCTGTCGCTGCATCAGAGCGGCAAGCTGAAGATCCTCGCGGTCTCGGGCAAGACGCGCTCGTCGTTCGCCAAGGACATCCCCACGCTGAAGGAGACCGGCATCGATCTGGCCGCCGACGGCTGGAACGCGTTCTTCGCGCCCAAGTCGATGCCGGCGGACAAGGTCAAGGCGCTGTCGGCGGCGATCCACAGCGTGATGTCCGACCCGGCGGTGCAGCAGCGCTTCGTCGCCGCCAACATGCAGCCGGTGGCCAGCACGCAGCAGCAGACCGCGGACATGCTGAAGGCCTACAAGGCCCAGTGGCAGCCGGTGGTCAAGCGCAGCGGCTTCCAGCAATAAGGTCCGGCCGGACGCAACAGCAAGGAGTGACGGCGATGGCCCGCAATATTCTCTTCATCATGTGCGACCAGCTGCGGTGGGACTACCTGTCCTGCACCGGGCATCCGACCATCCGCACGCCCAACATCGACGCACTGGCCGCGCGCGGCGTACGCTTCTCGCGCGCCTATGCGCAATCGACGATCTGCGGCTCGTCGCGGATGAGCTTTTACACCGGCCGGTATGTCGATTCGCACGGCGCCGCCTGGAACAACTTCCCGCTGAAGGTCGGCGAGATGACGCTGGGCGACTATCTGCGCCCGCTCGGCCGGCAGACCGTGCTGGTCGGCAAGACCCATATGGCGGCCGACACCGAGGGCATGGCGCGGCTCGGCATCGATCCGATCTCGCTGATCGGCACGCGCGTGGCCGAGTGCGGCTTCGATCCGTACGAGCGCGACGACGGCCTGCATGGCAGCGGCCCGGCCGGCCGCTACGATCCGAAGCCGGTGCGCTACAACGACTATCTGCGCGAGCTCGGCTATGCCGGCGACGACGGCTGGGACGACTGGGCCAACGCCGGCGAGGACGAGAACGGCAATCTGCTGTCGGGCTGGCTGCTGCGCAATTCGAGCCGGCCCGCGCGCGTGGCCGAGGAGCATTCGGAAACGCCGTACATGACGCGGCGCGCGATGGAGTTCATCGACCAGGCCGGCGACGCGCCGTGGTGCCTGCATCTTTCCTATATCAAGCCGCACTGGCCCTGCATCGCGCCGGCGCCCTATCACGCGATGTACGGGGCCGCCGACGTGCCGCCGCCGGTGCGCAACGAGGGCGAGCGCGCGCAGCCGCATCCGATCTATCAGGCCTTCCTGAATTCGCGCGTCAGCCGGGCGTTTTCGCGCGACGAGGTGCGCGAGGCGGTGATTCCCGCCTATATGGGCCTGATCACGCAGATCGACGATCAGATCGGCGTGCTGATGCGCTTCCTCGAGAACAAGGGGCTGCTCGACGACACCATGATCGTGTTCACGTCAGATCATGGCGACTACCTGGGCGACCACTGGATGGGCGAGAAGGACCTGTTCCACGAGCCGTCGGTGCGGCTGCCGCTGATCGTCGTCGATCCTTCTCCGGCGGCCGACGCGACGCGCGGCTCGGTCTGCGATGCGCTGGTCGAGGCGATCGACCTGGTGCCGACCTTCGTCGAGGCCTGCGGCGGCGCGCCGCAACCGCACCGGCTCGAGGGACGTGCGCTGCAGCCCTGGCTGCACGGACAGGCGCCGGCGAACTGGCGCCGCTACGCGATCAGCGAATACGACTATTCGGCGACCGGTGCCGCGGTATCGCTCGGCGTCGCGCCGCTCGATGCGCGGCTGTTCATGGTCGTCGACGCACGCTGGAAGTACATTCACGCGCCCGGCTTCCGGCCGATGCTGTTCGATCTGGCCGAAGACCCGCACGAGCTGCACGACCTCGGCGCCGATCCCGCCCACCAGGCGCAATGCGAGCGCATGTATCTCGCGCTGGCGCAATGGGGACTACGGCAGTCGCAGCGAACCGCGATCAGCGATGAACGCATCGCCGCGATGCGCGGCGCATCGGTGCGCAAGGGCATCCTGCTGGGATTCTGGGACGAGAGCGAGCTGCCGGAGGAGCTGCTGCACGAGAAATGGCGCGGCGCGCGCGAGGCGTTGCGCTAGCGGGCGGCGCTGTCTTCGTCCGAGGCGGGGTCCATCTCCGACTCAGCCTCGGCTTCGTCTTCCGGCGCGGTCCATTGACGCCGCGCGCCGCCGCCACGCCAGCGGTTGGTGCTGACCGTGGTGGCGACCTGCCGCTTGACGCGGACGGCCTGCTCGGTCAGCGCGGTCAACAGCGTGTCCAGCGTCGCCAGTTCTTCATTCGATAGCGTCTCGACCAGGCGCCGATTGATCGCCGCCACCTCGTCGAACAGCTGCCGGTAGAGCGCCTGCCCCGCCGGCGTCAGCGCGACGCTGGCGCGGCGGCGGTCGCCGTCGAGCGTCTGCCGCCGGATCAAACCCTTGGCGGTCAGGCGCGTGATCGCCCGCGATACGCGCGTGCGGTCCAGATGGCATTGGTCGGCGATCTCCGACGGCGCCTGCGCGCCGCGCATGGCCAGCAGCCCGAGCAGCGCCCACTCGCGGCGCGACACCCCGTACTGGCCTTCGCACAGGCGGATCACCGCCGCGCCGCTGGCGCCAACCAGCGCCGCGAGACGGAAATTGAGCAGATCGGTGATATCGCGCGGCGCGCGCAGGCGGCTGGCGCCTGCGTCGTCTGCCACGGGATCGGAAGAAGGCAAGGCAACATCCGGCGCCGCGAACGGGCGCCGGGCGGGATCAGGCGAAGCCGGCCTGGTGCGCCTGCTGGTCGGCATGGTAGGAACTGCGCACCATGGCACCGACCGCGGCGTGGGTGAAGCCCATCTTGTAGGCCTCTTCCTCGAACATCTTGAAGGTGTCGGGATGGACGTAGCGCAGCACCGGCAGATGGTGGTTCGACGGAGCGAGATACTGGCCGATGGTCAGCATGTCGATGTCGTGCGCGCGCATGTCGCGCATGACTTCGAGGATTTCCTCGTCGGTCTCGCCCAGGCCCACCATCAGGCCCGACTTGGTCGGCACGTCCGGATTGCGGCGCTTGAACTCCTGCAGCAGCTTCAGCGAGTGCGCGTAGTCGGCGCCGGGACGGGCCTGCTTGTACAGGCGCGGCACCGTTTCCAGGTTGTGGTTCATCACGTCCGGCGGGCAGGCCTGCAGGATGTCCAGCGCCTTGTCGAGACGGCCGCGGAAGTCGGGCACCAGCACCTCGATGCGGGTGATCGGCGACAGCTCGCGGGTCTTGCTGATGCAGTCCACATAGTGCTGGGCGCCGCCGTCGCGCAGGTCGTCGCGGTCGACGCTGGTGATCACCACATAGTTCAGCTTCAGCTGGGCGATGGTCTTGGCCAGGTTCAGCGGCTCGTTGACGTCGAGCGGGTCCGGGCGGCCGTGGCCGACGTCGCAGAACGGGCAGCGGCGCGTGCACTTGTCGCCCATGATCATGAACGTCGCGGTGCCCTTGCCGAAGCATTCGCCGATGTTCGGGCAGCTCGCTTCCTCGCACACCGTCACCAGGTTGTTGGCGCGCAGGATGTCCTTGATCTCGTAGAAGCGCGAATTGCCGGTCGCCGCCTTCACGCGGATCCAGTCCGGCTTCTTCAGCTTTTCGGCGGGGACGATCTTGATCGGAATGCGGGCGGTCTTGTCGGCCGACTTCTGCTTGCGGGTCGGGTCGTAGGCCGCGCCTTGGGCGGCGTCGCCTTGGGGATTCGAGGTGGCGATCAGGGCGTCGCTCATGGTGTTCTCCGCGCGCTCCCCGCGCGCATAGGTCGGCTAGGCCGTAGTCAGGGGTGTCAGGTGGCCAGGGGCCGTGGCGGCTGGTTCGTTCGCTTGTTCGTTCGCTTGCCGGTTCGCTTGCTGGTTTGCTTGCTCGTTCGCGGCCGGTTCGCCGGCCGCGGCGCGCAGCTGCGCCGCCGCCAGCACGTCGCACAATGCCGCCGCCAGGCGTCGCGCGATCTCCGGCTGGTGCCCGGCGTCGACCGGTTCCCGGCGCACGCCGTCGTCTGCATCGCTCGCCGGTACCGTCGCGCCGGCGCGGGCCATGTCGACCGTCTCGAGGCCGGCATAACCGCACGGATTGATACGCAGGAACGGGTCCAGATCCATCCGCACATTCAGGCTGACGCCGTGGTAGCTGCAGCCGTTGCGGATCTTCAGGCCCAGCGCGGCGATCTTGGCGCCGCGGTGCGGACCGTCGGACAGATAGATGCCGGGGGCGCCGGGCTTGCGTTCGGCGGGCAGATTATACGCCGCGAGCGTGTCCAGCACCGCCTGCTCGATCGCATGGACCAGCTCGCGCACCATCAGGCCGCGGCGGCGCAGGTCCAGCAGCAGGTAGGCGACGACCTGGCCGGGACCGTGATAGGTGATCTGTCCGCCACGATCGATCCGCACCAGCGGGATCGCCGGATCGGGCGACAGCAGATGCGAGGGATCGCCCGCCTGGCCCAGCGTGTAGACCGGCGGATGCTCGACGAGCCAGATCTGGTCGGGGGATTCGGCGGTGCGCGCGGCGGTGTAGGCGCGCATCGCGTCGAAACAGGGCGCGTAGTCCTCCCGGCCCCGCTCGATGACTTCGATTGCTTGCATGCCGAGAGTGTAGCGAAAAGGGCCGGTTCGCACCGGCCCCTGCTTCGCTGGCGGCTGTCACCCTGGCGCCGTCAGGGTTGTCCGCTGGTGTGGTCTGGTTTGGGACGATCTTCGCCGGAGACCGGGCGCGCCGGCGGCCGGCTGTAGACCAGCCGCAGATGGCGCCGGCCCGGCGCATCGGCTTTCGGCTCAGGACGCCGCGACGACGTCCTGGTTAGGCGACCATTGCGTGCCTCGGACCAGTCGCCGCACGATGCGGTTCACCAGATGCGGCAGGTTGGTGGCGGCCGGGCGGCGGGCTTCGGCGATCAGCGCCAGCCGTACCGGGCGCTCGGCACGCGGATCGACGCTGAGCACCACTTCGTCACCGCGGTTCAGCTGCAGGCTGGCGCCGCAGCGCAGCCAGTAATCTTCCGAGTCGCCGTCGCGGGTGACCCACAGGTTCAGGCCGGCGGCATCTTCCACATAGAGCCGTTGCGCGGTGTGTACCGACAGCGGCGCGACCTCGCCCGGGTTCAGGCTGAAGACGGTCGTTGTGAGCAGGGTTTCCATTTTGGACTTCCTTCACTAAGGTGACGGTACCGTCCGGCACGCGAGTTTCGCGCGGCTGGCGTCGCGCTTTACCGTGTCTGGCCTGGGTTGGCCTGGCGCGCTCGCTGTTGCGGTCCCGATGCATTGCATTCTAGTGATTGCCCGACCACCTCCAAAACGATATATATTGATTTCCCTTGTTAGCGAATCTCACATAGCGACGCTGTTGCGATGACCCTGAAGCGTAATCCCGTCGAACTGCCGCGCGCCTGGCATCGCGAGCTGCCACGGCTGCCGGCGCTGACCGCGCTGCGCGCGTTCGAAGCCGCCGCGCGGCATGAGAGCTTCTCGCGCGCGGCCACCGAGCTGTTCGTCACCCATGGGGCCGTCAGCCATCAGGTCCGTGCCTTGGAGGAAGAACTGGGCCAGCCGTTGTTCGCCCGCAACGGCAAGCGGGTCAGCCTGACGCCGGCCGGCCGCGTCTACGCCGAGCGCGTGCGCGACGCGCTGCTGCAGATCGCCGAAGCGACGCGCGCGCTGCAGTCAGGCACGCGCGACAAGCGGCTGACCATCAGCACGATGCCGTCGTTTGCCGCCCGCTGGCTGACGCCGCGCATCGGCAGCTTTATCGAACGGCATCCCGAGCTGGACGTCGAGCTGATGTCGTCGAACACGCTGGTCGATTTCGCGCGCGACGAGGTCGACGTGGCGCTGCGCATGGGCAGCGGCGACTATCCGGGGCTCTATGTCGAGCGGCTGCTCGACGACGTGTTCTTCCCGGTCTGCAGCCCGACCTTGCTGGGCGGCAAGCTGCCGCAGCGCCCCGAGCAGATGCAGGGGCTGACGCTGCTCCGCGGCGAAGGCGATCCGTGGCGGCCATGGTTCGAGGCGGCGGGACTCGACTGGCCCGAGCCGCGCAAGGGCCTGATGTTCGAGGATTCGTCGCTGCTGCTGCAGGCCGCGGCGGAGGGCCAGGGCATCGCGCTGATCCGCTCGTCGCTGGCCTACAACGATCTGTTGTCCGGGCGGGTGGTGCGGCTGTTCGACGTCAGCATCCCGTGTCCGTGGTTGCTGTACTTCGTCTGCACGCCCGCGATGCTCGAGACGCCGAAGGTGCAGGCCTTCCGCAACTGGCTGCTGCCCGAGATCGCGGCGTTCCGGCAGATCCTGTCGCAGTGGGCGTAGGCAGGGACGGCGGGCTGGCGGGGCCTCAGGCGGGCTGGCGGGGCCTCAGGCGGGCTCGTCGTCCGGCTTCGATGTGGCAGCGGGCGCGGCGGGGGTGTCGCGCTCGGCCAACCGTGCGCGGGGATGGGCCTGGTCGTAGACCTTGGCCAGATGCTGGAAATCGAGCGCGGTGTAGATCTGCGTCGTCGCCACGCTGGCGTGGCCCAGCATCTCCTGCACCGCGCGCAGGTCGCCCGACGACTGCAGCACGTGGCTGGCGAACGAGTGCCGCAGCATGTGCGGATGCACATCGGCCGGCACGCCGGCGCGGATCGCCTGCTGCTTGATGCGGGCGCGCACGGTCCGGTCCGACAGCCGCTCGCCGCGCCGCGACAGGAATAGCGCGTACCGATGGTCGGCGACGGCCGAAGCCTTGACCCAGTCGTCGCGCACCGCCAGCCACGCGCGCAGCGCCTGCACCGCCTTGCTGCCGACCGGTACGCTGCGGCGGCGCGAACCCTTGCCGAGCACCGTGACTTCGCCCGCGGCCAGGTCGATCCAGCCCGACGAGCGGTAGCCGTCCTCTTCCACGTAACGCAAATCGAGCTGCACCAGCTCCGACACGCGCAAGCCGCTCGAATAGCCAAGCTCGAACACGGCCTGGTCGCGCAGCCCCTCGGCGCCCTCGCCGGCCGGCTGGCCGACCAGCGCCACCGCGTGCTCGACCGATAGCGCCTTGGGCAGCGGCCGTCCGGCCTTGGGGGCACGCACACCGTCGACGGGATTGGCCTCGACGCCGTGGCCGTGCCGCGCGGCCCACAGGTAGAAGCCGCGCCAGGCCGACAACGCCCTGGCAATGCTGGTCGAAGCGAGACCGCTGCCGCGCAGCCGCGCGGCGAAGCTGCGGATCTGGTCGGTGCGCAGCGCGGTCAGCGCGGTACCGGGGGCGAACCTGGCGGCCTGCGCCTGCAATACCGACAGGTCGCGCCGGTAGCCGACCAGCGTGTGCTCGGCCAGCTTGCGGCTGCTGGCCAGCCAGTCCAGATAGCGGAGCAGCAGCGGATCGAGGGCCGGTGGGGGCGCGTCCGTCGCGTTCGCCGCGGACGCCGGTTCGCTGGCGCGGGCCATCCGTTGCCGCCCGAGTCCTTCGATCAACCGCGCAGGCGCGCCAGCGCCGCGCCTGCCAGTTCGCCGATGCGGCTCAGGTAGGCCGTGCCCATGCCTTCGTGGAAGCGGCGCGCATCGGGCGAGCCGAGCACCAGCAGGCCGAAGGTCGGACCCGTTTCGGCGTCCTGGCCGGCGGGGGCACGCAGCGCGACGATCGCGAGCGACGCGATGTCATCGCGCTCGAGCCAGTCGACCGCCTGCTTGCCGCCTTCACCAAGCGTGTCGGGCACTGCCGCCGGCACAGGCGGGGCGCCCTCTTCGGCGACGGCAGGCGCGATGGCCCACGGATTGGCGCCGCAATACGGCGTCTGCAGGCCCTCGGCAAAGCGGCGCGCGGCTTCGCTGGCGGCGGCCTGTTCGCCGCGCAGCAGATCGAGCGGGGCGTGCGTTTCGGCCAGCTGCCACAGCCGCAGCGCGACGGCCGGCACATCGAAGACCTGCTGCAGGCCCTGGCTGACCGCCATCGGCAGCGCCAGCGCATCGGCCTCGCCGAGTAGCCGCAGCTGCCACGCGTGCATGCGGTTCTGCGTGCGGTCGTTGTCGTGGCCGTGGCGCATCAGATTGGCCAGCTTCAGTTCGAGGCCCTTGTTCTTCTCGCGCAGGATTTCCATCTGGCGCTGCTGCAGCGAGACCGCGCGATGGCTGTGCGGGCTCGTCAGCTGCACGGAGGCCAGCAGCTCGGCGTGGTCCTCGAAGAACTGGGGATGACTTTGCAGATAGGCGGCGACGTCTTGCGGATTCATTGGCGGGTCATCGAACGATTTGCGCTGGAGTGTAGCAAACGCTGTTCGGGGTGGGCCGGCTGCCTTCTCCCCCGGCCGCTCTTCCGCAAGCGGGGGAGGGGCGAAAACGGAAGCGGTCGGCCATCCCGCACGGTGTTCTCCCTCTCCCGCTTGCGGTAGAGGGCCGGGGAGAGGGCGGGGGAGAGGGCCGGGGAGAGGGCCGGGGAGAGGGCGGGGCGATCGATCGACCCATATCGCCCAATCCCGTCACGCCATCAAAAAACCCGCGCCAGGGCGCGGGTTCCCGATCTGACTGCGCCGAGCCGATCAGCCCAGCTTCTTGCGCAGTAGCTCGTTGACCTGGGCCGGATTGGCCTTGCCCTTGGTCGCCTTCATCGCCTGGCCGACCAGCGCGTTGAACGCCTTCTCCTTGCCGGCGCGGAACTCCTCGACCGACTTGGCGTTGGCGGCGAGCACCTCGTCGATGATGGCCTCTAGCGCGCCGGTGTCCGACATCTGCTTCAGGCCCTTGGCGGCGATGATCGCGTCGGCGTCGCCGTCGCACTCGCCGGCCCACATCGCCGGGAACACGTCCTTCTTGGCGGTGTTGTTCGACACCGTGCCGTCGGCAATGCGCTTGAGCAGCAGCGCCAGTTGTGCCGGGCGAATCGGCGCGGCATCGATCTCGATGCCCTCGCGGTTCAGCTGCGAGGCGACGTCGCCCATCAGCCAGTTGGCCGCCGGCTTGGCGTTGGCCGCGCCCGCCTCGGCGACGACCTGCTCGAACCAGTTGGCCAGCGCCTTCGACGAGGTCAGCACGCTGGCATCGTAGGCCGGCAGCCCGTATTGCGAGACGAAGCGCGCCTGCATCGCGGCCGGCAGCTCCGGCATCGCGGCGCGCACGCGTTCGACCCAGGCCGGCTCGATCTCCAGCGGCAGCAGGTCCGGATCGGGGAAGTAGCGATAGTCGTGCGCGTCTTCCTTGGTCCGCATCGCGCGCGTCTCACCGGTGTCCGGATCGAACAGCACGGTGGCCTGCTGGATTTCGCGCCCATCCTCGATCTCGGCGATCTGCCAGCGCACCTCGTACTCGATCGCCTGCTGCAGGAAGCGGAACGAGTTCAGGTTCTTGATTTCGCGGCGCGTGCCCAGCTTGTCGCTGCCGACCGGCCGCACCGACACGTTGGCGTCGCAACGGAAGCTCCCTTCCTGCATGTTGCCGTCGCAGATGCCCAGCCACACCACCAGCGTATGCAGCGCGCGCGCATACGCGACCGCCTCGGCGGCGCTGCGCATGTCGGGCTCGGTGACGATCTCCAGCAGCGGGGTGCCGGCGCGGTTCAGGTCGATGCCGGTCATGCCGGCGAAGTCCTCGTGCAGCGACTTGCCGGCGTCCTCCTCGAGGTGGGCACGGGTCAGCTGCACGGTCTTCTCGTAGAACTCGCCCTTGCGGCCCTCGACCTGGAAGGTCAGGCTGCCGCCCTGCACCACGGGGATCTCGTACTGGCTGATCTGGTAGCCCTTGGGCAGATCGGGGTAGAAGTAATTCTTGCGCGCGAACACGCTATGCGGCGCGACATGGGCGCCGATCGCCAGGCCGAACTGGATCGCGCGCTCGACCGCGGCCTTGTTCAGCACCGGCAGCGTGCCGGGCAGCGCCAGATCGACCGGGCTGGCCTGGGTATTGGGCGCCGCGCCGAACGCGGTGGAGGCGCCGGAAAAAATCTTCGAGGCCGTCGAAAGCTGCGTATGCGTTTCGAGACCGATCACCACTTCCCATTGCATGGCGGTATTCCTGTTGGTTCCTTGCGGCGGCGCCGGCCTGGGCCGCGCCGCCGTGTGCTTTCGCGTTCTGCGTTGCGTTCTGCGTTGTGCTCTGTGGCGGTGCGTGCGGCCGCGTTATTGCGTGCGCGCGCAGGTGCCAGTGCCCGGTTCGAACATGACCGGCCACGCCTCTTCATAGATGCCCGGCGTGCAGCGGCTCTGGCAATTGGCGTGCGCCAGCGTGACGCGGCGCGGGTCCTGCCAGACCAGCAGCTTGCACGCGCTGCCGTCGCGCGCGGCCAGTTCGATATGCGGCTTGCGGCGGGTCTGGCGGAACTCGGCCAGGTCGAAGCTGCACGAGCCGCGCTTGCCGACCCACAGCTTCCACGACAGCTGCTGCACGTTGTTGTCCGCCACGCGCAGCTGTGCGTCCTCGCGGAAGCCGTCTTCCTCGGTACGGCGGCAGTCGCCGGCCAGGTCGATGTCGCGATCGGCGATCGGCGTGGGACCGCCGATGCGCGGCAGCGGAATGCACCCGGCCAGCGCGGCCAGCAGCACGGCCGTCAATGCCAGGCGGCCGGCAGAGAGGCGGGACGGGCGGGACGGGCGGATCGAAAGCAGCGCGTTCATGATCATCCCTGCGAGGGCTGGCGCAGATGCCAGTCGGTGGCCTGCTGGAAGGCGTGCGCGGTCTGCAGCAGCTGCGCCTCGCCGAAGTAGTTGCCGATCATCTGCAGGCCAACCGGCATGCCGCCCTCGCCGAAGCCGCAGGGCACGCTCATGCCGGGCAGGCCGGCCAGGCTGGTCGACAGCGTGAAGACGTCGGCCAGGTACATCTGCACCGGATCGGCGCTCTTCTCGCCGAGCTTCCACGCCACCGTCGGCGCCACCGGCCCCATGATCACGTCGCACTCGCCGAAGGCGCGCTGGAAGTCGTCGGCGATGATGCGGCGGATCTTCTGCGCCTGCAGGTAGTAGGCGTCGTAGTAGCCGTGCGACAGCACATAGGTGCCGACCAGGATGCGGCGCTTGACCTCCCAGCCGAAGCCCTCGGCGCGGGTCTTCTTGTACATGTCGAGCAGGTCGCGGTACTCGGCCGCGCGATGGCCGTAGCGCGCGCCATCGAAGCGCGACAGGTTGGACGAGGCCTCGGCCGGCGCGATCACGTAGTAGACCGGGATCGACAGCTCGGTCTTGGGCAGCGACACCTCGACCAGCGTCGCGCCCAGCTTCTCGTATTCGCGCAGCGCGGCGCGCACCGCGGCCTCGACATCGGCCGACAGGCCGGCGCCGAAGTACTCGCGCGGCAGGCCGATGCGCAGGCCGGCCAGCGGCTGCTTCGCGCTGGCGCCACCGCGCGGCTGGCCCAGCAGCCGCGTGAAGTCTTCGTCCACGCCGCCCTGGGCCGGCGTCAGCGAGGTCGAATCGCGCTCGTCGAAACCGGCCATCGCATTGAGCAGCAGCGCGCAATCCTCGGCGCTGCGCGCCATCGGGCCGGCCTGGTCCAGCGACGAGGCGAACGCGATCATGCCGAAGCGCGACACGCGGCCGTAGGTCGGCTTGATGCCGGTGATGCCCGAGAACGCGGCCGGCTGGCGGATCGAGCCGCCGGTATCGGTACCGGTCGCGGCCGGCGCCAGACCCGCGGCGACCGCCGCGGCCGAGCCGCCCGACGAGCCGCCCGGCACGCGCGACGCGTCCCACGGGTTGCGCACCGGGCCGAAGTGCGAGTTCTCGTTGGACGAACCCATTGCGAACTCGTCCATATTGGTCTTGCCCAGCGTCACCATGCCGGCGGCGGCGAGCCGCTGGACCACGGTGGCATCGAACGGGCTCTCGTAGTCGGCCAGCATGCGCGAGCCGGCGGTCGAGCGCCAGCCGCGCGTGACGAACACGTCCTTGTGGGCGATCGGCACGCCGGTCAGCGGACCGGCCTCGCCGCGCGCGCGGCGCGCATCGGCCTCGTGGGCCTGCGCCAGCGTCAGTTCGGCGTCGACATGGATGTAGGCGTTCAGCGCACTGGCCTGCTCGATGCGGGCCAGATAGTCGCGCGCCAGTTCTTCGGCCGACACCGCGCCGGCGGCGAGCGCATCGGCGATCTGGCGCAGCGAGGTCACGGTCGAACCGACCGGGAAGGAGGAAGCGGAGGAAGACATGGAGTGTCGGAAGAGCTTCGGAGAACGGCCCGCGGCGCATCGCTGCGCGGGCCGGATCTATTCAGGAGACGCCGCCGTGCGTACCGGTACGCCGATACGGAAAGGCCGGACGACGTCGGCGAGCCGGGCGTGGGACCGTTATTCGATCACCTTTGGCACCAGATACAGGCCGGCCTCGGTGGCCGGGGCCGGACGCTGGTAGTCGTCGCGCCGGTTGGGCTCGGTGACGACGTCGTCGCGCAGCCGCTGCTGCATTTCGCGTACCGCCGACAGCGGATGCGCCAGCGGTGCGACGCCGCTGGTGTCGACCGCCTGCATCTGCTCGACCAGCGAGAAGAATTGATTCAATTGCCCGAGCGTCTGGCCGGCTTCGTCATCGCTGATGTCGATGCGGGCAAGATGGGCGATGCGCTTGACGTCGGATAGCTCGAGTGCCATGGCGTGGGTGCGAGGAATTCCAGAGGGCCCGGCAGTCCGGCGACAGGCCGGGACGAACCGGGAGAATGACGACCGTGGCGACCGTACGGAGATAGTCGGGAGGCGCTGAACCGGGCCGGGCCGGCGCGCCTCGGGCAGCGCCCTGTCGGGGCCCTTGCCGGCCCGGCGTCAGCCCGGAGAATGTGCCGCGCGCGGCGCCCCACAATCGTCAGAATTACAGGTTTTTTCAGGGCAATTTGCCGCCGAAACACGCGGAATTATAAGGTATCATTCCGTTTTGCCGCCGCCCCTGGCGGCGCCTTCGCCGCTTGGGACCCAGGACCCGGCCGCTGAAGGATGCCGGACCCGACTGCCCGCGGGGCCCGGACCAGGATCCTCCGATTAGACCGACTCGCTGCTGCCCCATCTTGGGTGCCGGGTCTGTGGCGCCCGGACCACCGTCCGGCCATCCGCCAAATGAAGTTTGGCGAACTTTCTGGCGCCGTCTAATCAAAGGTTCCCGTGGGAGTGCGTTCCGCCGGCTCGGCGGGCCCATTCCCCCAGCACTGTCGCGGTTCGCCTGGCGCACCGCAACGGCATGGGCGGGACCGTGGATGCGCGGACGACGCGCGCCGTTTCCATCGACGACATATGAATTTCGCGGCCGGCGCCAACGACTGGCGCCGGCCGCTTCGCATACCTGCGAACCCACCAGAAAACAGGACTCCTGATGTTCGGATTTCTCCGCAGCTACTTCTCCAACGATCTCGCGATCGACCTCGGCACCGCCAACACGCTGATCTACATGCGTGACAAGGGCATCGTGCTGGACGAACCGTCGGTGGTCGCGATCCACCTGGGCGGCGGCCCGAACGCCAAGAAGACCATTCAGGCAGTCGGCAAGGAAGCCAAGCAGATGCTGGGCAAGGTGCCGGGCAACATCGAGGCGATCCGCCCGATGAAGGACGGCGTGATCGCCGACTTCACCGTCACCGAGCAGATGCTCAAGCAGTTCATCAAGATGGTGCACGACAGCAAGCTGCTGCGTCCGTCGCCGCGCATCATCATCTGCGTGCCGTGCGGTTCGACCCAGGTCGAGCGCCGCGCGATCCGCGAGTCGGCGCTGGGCGCCGGCGCCTCGCAGGTCTACCTGATCGAGGAACCGATGGCCGCCGCGATCGGCGCCGGCCTGCCGGTGTCCGAGCCGTCGGGCTCGATGGTCGTCGATATCGGCGGCGGCACCACCGAAGTCGGCATCATCTCGCTGGGCGGCATGGTCTACAAGGGCTCGGTGCGCGTCGGCGGCGACAAGTTCGACGAGGCCATCGTCAATTACATCCGCCGCAACTACGGCATGCTGATCGGCGAGCAGACCGCCGAAGCGATCAAGAAGGAAATCGGCTCCGCCTTCCCGGGTTCGGAAGTGCGCGAGATGGAGGTCAAGGGCCGCAACCTGTCCGAGGGCATCCCGCGCGCGTTCACGGTCTCGTCCAACGAGATCCTCGAAGCGCTGACCGATCCGCTGAACCAGATCGTCTCCACCGTCAAGATCGGCCTGGAGCAGACCCCGCCCGAACTGGGCGCGGACATCGCCGAGCGTGGCATCACGCTGACCGGCGGCGGCGCGCTGCTGCGCGACCTGGACCGCCTGCTGGCCGAGGAAACCGGCCTGCCGGTGCTGGTCGCCGAGGATCCGTTGACCTGCGTGGTGCGCGGCTCGGGCATGGCCCTGGAGCGCATGGACAAGCTGGGCAGCATCTTCGCCTACGAGTAAGCCGGTCCGGCAAAGGATCGTTCCCGTGGCGAAGCGCGCCCTGCCCGCACCGCTGGCCGACGCCGGCCACGGGCAGGTCCGCCGCCGCGCCACCCTGGCCAAGCCGGCCGCCGCCCACCGGCGGCCCGTGCGACTTTGCCAATTCCGGTCCGCCCCCGGACGCCCGCGCGCGGCGTGCCGGCGACGCGGACCGCCACCGCCTGCGTACGGCTAAATGGATTACACGCCGCCACCGCTATTCAAGCAGGGCACGTCCGCGTTCGCGCGCCTGGTCATCTTCGTCACGATGGCGCTGGTGCTGCTGGTCGTCGACGCCCGCTTCGATGCGCTGTCCACGGTCCGGCAGGTCGCCGCCACCGTGCTGATGCCGGTCGAGCGCGCGGTGCTGGTGCCGCGCGACATGGCGCGCACCGCGTTCGACTATCTGCAGTCGTCCGCCGCGCTGGCCAGCGAGAACCGCGAGCTGCGCCGGCGCGCGGTGGCCCAGGCCGATGACGCGCTGCGCCAGGCCCAGCTCGAGGCCGAGAACCGCCAGCTGCGCAAGCTGCTTGACCTGAAGGAGCAATCGGCCACGCCGGTCACCGCGGCCGAGGTGCTGTACGACGCGCGCGATCCGTACAGCCAGCGCATCGTGATCGACCGCGGCAGCCAGCACGACGTGCGGGCCGGCTATCCGGTGATCGACGATCGCGGCGTGGTCGGCCAGGTCACGCGCGTGACGCCGTTCCAGTCCGAAGTCACGCTGCTGACCGACAAGGACCAGGCGATCCCGGTGCAGGTGGTACGCAACGGCCTGCGCAGCATCGCCTTCGGCGGCGGCAAGGCGGGCATGCTGGATCTGCGCTTCATGGCGGCGTCCGCCGATCTGCAGCAGGGCGACCTGCTGGTGACCTCCGGCCTGGACGGCGTCTATCCGGCCGGGCTGCCGGTCGCGCGCATCGTGCAGATCGAACGCAAGGCCGATACCGCGTTCTCGCGCGTCTACTGCGAGCCGGTCGCGGGCGTGCGTTCGCATCGGCAACTGCTGGTGGTGCGCTACGAGGCCGAGAAGCCCTCGCGCGACCTGCCGGCCGGGGCCGACGGCAAGAACGCCGGCGGCAAGGCCAGCAAGACGGACAAGGCGGGCAAGGCCGCCAGGACGGATAAGGCCGATCAGGCCGATAAGCCCGAGAAAGCGGAGAAGGCGCCGAAGGCGGATGCCGCGGCCACGGTCGCCACCGCGGCCGCGCCTTCGACCGCGCCCGGCCAGGAGCAGAAGCGGTGACCCATCCCCAATACCTGCTGCGGCCGGTCAACCCGGCCTTCATCGCGCTGACCTTCGTGCTGGCGTTCCTGTTCAACCTGCTGCCGTGGGGTGACATCCTGTGGGTGCCCGACATGGTGGCGCTGGTGCTGGTGTTCTGGAACATCCACCAGCCGCGCAAGGTCGGCATGGGCGTGGCCTTCGTGCTGGGCCTGCTGATGGACGTGCACGATGCCCGCCTGCTCGGCGAGCACGCGATGGCCTACACGCTGCTGGCGTACTTCGCCATCACGATCCACCGCCGCGTGCTGTGGTTCAGCGTCTATACGCAGGCGCTGCACGTGCTGCCGCTGCTGTTCATCGCGCATGCGGTGCCGGTGGTGATCCGGCTGCTGATGGGCGCGCCGCTGCCCGGCTGGCCGCTGCTGGTCGCGCCCGGCATCGAGGCGCTGCTGTGGCCGCTGGCCACCGGCCTGCTGCTGGCGCCGCAGCGCCGTTCGATCGACGTCGACGAAACCCGGCCGATCTGACGGCATGGCACTCCGTTCGCTGTTCCCCTCCGTGCCCCGACCGCCCGTCCACGCAGCACCATGACCGAAATCCGCAACGTCGAACTCGAGCTCGGCCGCTTCCGCCTTCGCGTGGCGGCCGCGGCGCTGTTCGCCGTGATCCTGTTCGGCCTGCTGTTCCTGCGCTTCTTCTGGCTGCAGTGGTACAAGCACGACCAGTATTCGGCCAAGGCCGAGGACAACCGCATCTCGGTGGCGCCGATCGAGCCGAACCGCGGCATCATCATGGACCGCAACGGCATCGTGCTGGCGCGCAACTATTCCGCCTACACGCTCGAGATCACGCCGTCCAAGCTGACGCAGTCGCTGGACGACACCATCGACGAACTGTCCGAGCTGATCGAGATCCAGCCGCGCGACCGCCGGCGCTTCCGCCGGCTGATGGAGGAGTCGCGCAGCTTCGAAAGCCTGCCGATCCGCAGCCAGCTGAGCGACGAGGAGGTCGCGCGCTTCTCCGCGCAGCGCTTCCGCTTTCCCGGCGTCGACGTGCGGGCCCGGCTGTTCCGCCAGTACCCGATGGGCGAATCGGCCTCGCACGTGGTCGGCTATATCGGCCGCATCTCGCAGCGCGACCAGCAGCGCATCGAGGCGATGGACGAGGCCAACGACGCCAATCCGGCCAGGTACGATCCGCGCAAGGACGCCGACAACTACAAGGGCACCAACTACATCGGCAAGATCGGCATCGAGCAAAGCTACGAGACCGAGCTGCACGGGCTGACCGGGATCGAGGAGGTCGAGGTCAGCGCCGGCGGGCGGCCGATCCGCACGCTGTCGACCGCGCCGGCGACGCCGGGCAACAACCTGATCCTGTCGCTCGACATCCGGCTGCAGCAGCTGGCCGAGGCGCTGTTCGGCGACCGCCGCGGCGCACTGGTGGCGATCGAGCCGGCCACCGGCGACATCCTCGCCTTCGTCTCCAAGCCGACCTTCGACCCGAACCTGTTCGTCGAGGGCATCGACACCGCTACCTGGAACGAGCTGAACAATTCGCCGAACAAGCCGCTGCTGAACCGCCCGCTGCGCGGCACCTACCCGCCCGGCTCGACCTACAAGCCGTTCATGGCGCTGGCGGCGCTGGCGACCGGCAAGCGCACCGCGAACTGGGGCATGCACGACCCCGGCTTCTTCACGCTGGGCAACCACACCTTTCGCGACGACAAGCCGGGCGGCCACGGCTGGGTCGACATGCATAGCTCGATCGTCGCGTCGTGCGACACCTATTACTACGCGCTGGCGCGCGACATGGGCGTCAACGCGATCCACGACTTCATGAAGCCGCTCGGCTTCGGCCAGCTGACCGGCATCGATATCGAGGGCGAGAACCGCGGCATCCTGCCGTCGACCGACTGGAAGCGCCGCGCCTACCGCAAGCCGGAGCAGCAAAAGTGGTATGACGGCGAAACCATCTCGCTGGGCATCGGCCAGGGCTACAACAGCTTTACGATCCTGCAGCTGGCGCATGCGACCTCGATCCTGGTCAACAACGGCGTGGTGATGAAGCCCCACCTGGTCAAGGCGATCGAGGACGCGGTCACGCGCCAGCGCCGCCTGACGGTGCCGAAGGAAAGCTACCGGCTGCCGTTCAAGCAGTCCGATATCGACGTGATCAAGCGCGCGATGGTCGGCGTCACGCATTCGGGCACCGCGGCGCGCGTGTTCGCCGGCGCCGCCTACGAGTCGGCCGGCAAGACCGGCACCGCGCAGACCTACTCGCTGGCCAAGGGCGAGAAGTACAACCATCACGCACTGGCCGAACACAAGCGCGACCACGCGCTGTACACCGCGTTCGCACCCGCCGACAAGCCGAAGATCGCGCTGGCGCTGATCGTCGAGAACGCGGGCTTCGGCGCGGCGCACGCGGCACCGATCGCGCGCAAGGTGATGGATTACTACCTGCTCGGCAAATGGCCCGCCGAACTGGCCGAGATCGCGCCGCCCGCCTCGGAGCGCGCGCACGGCCTGCCGCCGGTCGATACGCCCAGCGTGTTCACCACCGGCCATACCGCCAGCATCGCCAGCGCCAGCGCGATGGGGAACACGCTGGCCAGCGAGGACGGGGAAGGCAAGCCGGGCGGCAAGGATCAGCACGACAAGGCGGGCGAAGGCGAGGCACGCGAAGGCGGCGCCAGCGCGGTCGCCGCGGCGCCGGACATCGATCCGCAGGCGATCGCACCGGCCTCGGCGCCGGTGACGCTGGGCGAGCGCATGCGCCAGGCGCTCGGCCACACCAGGCCGCCGCAGGACGGCGC